>CAZQDA010000199.1:0-1535 GCA_964592155.1 uncultured Christensenella sp. | reverse complement strand
TATACTAAAAATTTCCTGTAAAGTCTTTAAGAACTCCTTAATTTTGGAATGCTTTCAAACAAATTCTCAACGGTTGGATGGCCGAGGCCATTTACCGCCGGTATGCTAAAATAAATTTTTTAAAAATATTCGTGCAAAAACGACATGTGGTGTTCCATCATGCCGTTTTTGCTTTTATCCTTCGCCATATTTTTTGTTAAGATTTTATACCGATTTATCCTATCAATTAATCGCTTACAGTTGCTTCCATTCCGACCATGTTTTCGAATCAATGTTCCAACCCCTGCAATATGCAACAGCTCCTGTTCCTAAAAATAGTTGCGAAATGAAACTTCCACAATTAAATGTCTGTAAAGTTCCCCACGGATAGGGATATCCGTTCGCAACAGTGCCGTTCACAACAAGGTAAGCTCCTGATGCAAGCAAATTGTTTGCATGCGACAAAGCCACATTTTCTGAAGTTGTAGAAAAGATGTATCTCCACGATTGCCATATAATTGGCTTCCCTTCTCCTCCACGCACAATTTTTTGCCCCTTTAAATCCGTATATTCCTGTATATAACGGTATTTTGTTTGCTTTACTACCAGCTCGCCATACGGTAATACCCCCGCTAATGGAATATTGGTAACATTATTAACCCGATATATGCCCGTTTCTGTGATTGAGTTCCACGGTACTGCATCATCATTATAACTCTTTTTAAACTGCATTGTATCTACTGCGGTAATATTCCCCAGTTTTGCCGCGTTTGCTACGCTTAACTCACTTTCTTTTTTTTCGCCCAGCTTGTCGGCGTTATCAACACTGCCGTTACCATTCGTATCATAGACAGATTTCTTCATATCCCCGTCGCCTTTTTCCGCGAGCGCATCCGTGACTGCTTTCTGGCTCATTACATTCTCCGGTGAATCTCCAACTGCCTGCTCTACCTCAGGCAACCCTGTGATCATGCTCACGGAATGAGTATCTGGATGCACATAGTTATTTGCGCCTTCCTCTACGCCCGAAAGCTTTGCTTTTTCATCGTTCGTGTAATCGTTGGAAGATAGACCTTTGCCAATCTCTTTATCTATTTTTCCTGCAAGTCCCGCTTTTGCCGCATCCGCTGTGTCGCGCGCGCTGTTTGCCGTGTTTTGTGCTGTTCCCACAAGCTCAATTAGCGAATTGACTGTGGACACCTGCGCATAATCTGCCGCGGGCTTAGCGCCCAGCTTATAGGAATCATTGCTGACCCCCGCGAATCCAGCCTCTTCAGCGTTTTTCACCACGCCCACATGTTCGCTTGCATACTCTGCTTTGGTCATGTATTCTACTGTTTCCATGATGCTCTTTTCTTCGTTCATTATTCTTTCCTCCATTTTTGAGTGACGCTTTTGCGCCCTACCTATATTGTATTAAATTTTCTCCTTCCCCACCCGCCATCTTCCTGCCATTTCCCGACATAAAACTGACATCCACCTGACATTTTCCGGTCATCGGCACACCCTCACATTTTTTCGTTTTGCAATGCGTTTTTAAAAGCGTTATAATATTA
>CAZQDA010000198.1:0-1562 GCA_964592155.1 uncultured Christensenella sp. | reverse complement strand
GATGACCGTGAGGAGTGCGTCGGCCGAGTTCAGCACCACGTTGACGTACTCGCGCTGCTCCTGATCGAGGCGGGTATCGGCCAGCAGGTTGGCCATCCCGACGACCCCGATCATCGGGTTGCGAATCTCGTGGCTCATGTTCGCAAGAAACTCGCTCTTGGCGCGGTTGGCCGCCTCCGCCACCTCCTTGGAGTCGCGCAGTTCGCCCTCGACGCGCCGCCGCTCGCCAATCTCCTGCTCCAGCTCCAGGCGGTCAGCGTAGGCCACCGGGCGGGCCGCACACTCCTCCCGCTCGTAGGGCTTCTCAAAGCGGATGCCCCATTCGAGGAACAGCGGCAGGCGGGTTTTCATGGGGCAGCAGCCGGTCTTGGCCAGGATGAAGCTGCCCTTGGGCAGTGTTTTCAGCTCGTCAGGGGTCATCAGCGGGCGCTGCATCATCTGCAGGCTCTGGCTGGGGTCGTTTTTCCCCCGGCTGATGGAACCGGACAAAACCGTTTTGTTGCCCAGCGCTTTTGAGAGGGTGTCGGCGCTTTCGGAATTGGGTGCAAAGCCACCGAACAGAATATCTTGGCAGTTGTCGGTGATGATGGCGCTGCCCTCCTTGCCGTAGGTTTTTTGCAGCTGGGCGAAGGACTGGATGATGGGCACCAGGCTGATGCGGCGGGAGCGGCCCGCCGAGAACATCATCTCCAGCGACTGGATTTTGGGAATGGTGCCTATCTCGTCGGCGAAAATCATCACCCGGCGTGGCAGCTGGCCGCCGTGCTCGTCTGCCACGGTGAGCATCTCGCGGTAGAGCTGCTGCAAAAACAGAGATACCATGAAATATTTTGTGTTGTCCTCCTCGGGCAGCACGATGAAAATGGCCGATCTCTCGCTGCAAAAGGTCTCGGTGTCCAGCGCGCTGTCGAAGCACAAAATCTGCTCCATCTCGCTGTCTAAAAACGCGTTGAGCCGGGACATGGCGGTGGACAGCACCGAAGCCATTGCCTGGTCGGCGGTGTTCAGAGCCGCCCCGGCGAACCACCGGGCCTTGTGCGTGGCGGGCAGCTTGTCTATGAGCAGCTGAAACTGGCTTTTGTTCTTCACAAGCGAGGGGGCCAGCAGGTCTTGTATCAGCTTGAACACCGAGATGATGTGCCGTTTTTCCGGCGGGCAGAACTCAGCCACAAGCAAAATCACCGAGGTGAGCAGTCCCTCGGCGGCATCGTAGAAAAAGGCGTTTTGCCCATGGCCGCCGGCGTCATCACCGCTGCTTTGGATGATGGTTTTGGCGGTGATTTTGGCATAGCGCTCGGCCTTGGCCTTGAGGGTGAGATTTTCGGGGTTTTGCTTGTGGGCGTCCATGTAGCGGTTGACAAGCTGCAGGATGTTGTCGCCGTCCGAGCGGGTGGGCCTGCGCAAATCCAGCACCGAGATGTGGTAGCCATAGTGCCGCTGGGCGATACCCGCATAGCAGCGCAGCAGGTCGCCCTTGGTGTCGGTGCACAGCCAGCTCATGCCGCAAGCGCAGGCGTATTCGATGTTGGGGTAGAGAAAATGGGCGGTTTTACCCACACCGG
>CAZQDA010000197.1:0-1652 GCA_964592155.1 uncultured Christensenella sp. | reverse complement strand
ACAAGGGGGCGCGAGAGTATGTTGCATTTGCAAACAAGTGCTGGCCGGCATTCCCTACAGAGTTTGGATTTGAGCCTTGCTATGTCAATAGCCGACTTGCGTCAAGAGGCGTTCCGGTGGCATGTGAGGTGGACATTTATGGCGCTATCAGCGAGTATATTGGCGCATGTGTTACGGAAGATGCGGTTACACTTCTTGATATTAATAATTCCGTACCAAAAGAAATGTTCGAAAGCAACATTAACAATAAGTATGATTATACAATTGAGGACACGTTCATGGGCTTTCACTGTGGGAATACTCCATTTTGCAAGCTTTCTAAGGGCGCTGTGAAATACCAACTGATTCAAAACAGGTTATTGGAGGACGGTGGCCAACCAGATATTACGCGTGGGACGCTGGAAGGCGATATTCTGCCGGGAGAAATTACACTTTTCCGGCTGCATGCAAATGCAGATGCCTCCTTGCAGGCGTATATAGCGCAGGGAGAAGTGTTGCCTGTTTCAACAAATTCGTTTGGAGGAATCGGTGTGTTTGCGATTTCGCAGATGGGACGTTTCTACAGGCATGTATTGATTGAAAAGCGGTATCCGCATCATGGCGCTGTCGCATTTGGGCATGTGGGAAAAGCACTCTTTACGGTGATGAATTACCTGGATGTGGATGATGTTGCGTTTAATCAGCCGGGGGGAATGCTTTATAAGACGGAAAATCCTTTTTAACAGATAGAAGAACAAGAAAACTCGTCGCTCTAAGGGATATATTGCGACGAGTTTGCCTTTATAGGGATATCAGGGGGGCGATCAGGGTACCGCATCCTTGCTTTCCGGATTTTTCAAATAGATGGTGGCATTTCCATAGGATTCGTCGCTTTTTTGAGATAACTGCTCTCCTCCATAAAAATCTTTGTATGCGTTGTAGCTCCAGTCATCCATCGAGACGGATTGGCGCGAAAACAAAAAAAGCAAGGTCGATATACAGCGCGGCACTCACACACAGGATAAGCGTCTTGTATGGCAAAAAAATAGTCAGTATAAATATGGCTGTAAAGACGATGAGCGCGCCAATGATTGTTTTTTGCCTGCCCACTGTCCCCAAACGCCTGGAAAAAGATAACATGCCAAAGCGACTTCAAACGCTGTGCCCGTCGCCTGCCACAAAATAATGCTCACGTCAATAAGCATTCTCCTCATGGGAAGCACCTCTTTATTTTACACAATTAAAACGCCGCAGGAAAACTGATTCATGTACGCTGCGTCCTTGTTTATGTACTGAAAAACGAACCTGCGAGATTTTGCGGATTCGTCGGATGCTTTCCGGTTATTGACGACCTGCCAGCTTTCTCTTTTCTTCCGGCGAATCTCACACTCAATCATTTCGGTCGCTTCCTATGCTTTGCTGTATTTGAACGTATTGCGGAGAAGCGGAACTGAACTGGAATCCAACTGGATAAAAAACCGCATATAATATGAGAATCTGCATAAAGCTGTGGGCATTGGGCAACGTTGTGGGGGATAGTAGGCGAAAAATCTGCCTTCGTGCGGTGAGGGCCTATCGCGTTTCATCTTATTTGCGATCAGGTAATTGCAAGAGCTCGTTCTGCTCTTGGGATATGTATGTTTCAAGACTGGTTCGATCTGCCAGGGATTCAA
>CAZQDA010000196.1:0-1668 GCA_964592155.1 uncultured Christensenella sp. | reverse complement strand
ACGGCCCGTATTTTAATCTTTTAGCGCATAAAAATACGGCCCTTTGAGGGCCGTGTTTTTGATCTGTGCCATGCCTGTATTTTCAAACTCTAAGGCTGCCGCGAAACCCTCTTGCGCCATAATAAGAATCCGCGCCATTGTGATAAATAAAAACGTGATCATAGCGCCTGTCTCCAAAAAGAGCCCCCCCGCGCTTCCTGATTGCATCCGGCGTCACAATCCAGCTTGACGTTTTGGTATCGAATTCCCCCATGGTTTGCAGTCCTTTATACTGGTCTTCCGTCAAAACCTCGATACCCATCGACGCCGCCACATCCATCACACTATTTTCAGGCTTGTTCTTTTTTCGCGAATCCAGCGCTTTGCGGTCATAACAAAGCGCCCTGCGTCCTTCCGGACTTTCCGGCGAACAGTCATAAAAAATATATTCGTCGCTCCCCGCGTCATAACCAACGACGTCCGGCTGCCCTCCTGACTGTTCCATTTCATATAATGACATTAATTTTTTTTCATTGCTTTCCTTGAGCTTTGCATGTACTTGCGCCCAGCTAATACCCTCATGGCGTTCGCCATGCTTTTCAAAACGTCCTTCCAACTGCCTGAATAACGCTTCAAACTGTGCGGCGGTCAATTTGCTCTTTTGATCTTCCATCGCGTTCCTTTCCGTCCTTTTATGGCAGCTTCACAACCATAGGATTCCTAATGATATATATAATCAAAAAAACGCACCCTAATCCTGCACTGTTCATAAAATTTATACTTTCGTTTTTCGGCGTTCTATTTGTCGTTTATTTATGCCAGGATGTGTTGATATAATTTATTAGCTTAAAATAGAGAGGAGCGCTCACAATGAACGTTATCGATGAATATATCTTACAATATCCACCTGAAAAGCAGGAAAAGCTTCATGAAATACGACAGGTCATTAAGGAGGCCGCTCCGGAAGCACAGGAAAAAATCAGTTGGCGGATGCCCACCTTTTACCTGAACGGAAACCTCGTGCATTTTGCTATGCACAAAGCGCATATCGGCTTTTATCCGGGTGCGAGCGGCGTCGAGCATTTTCAAAACAAACTGGACGGCTATCAGCATTCCAAGGGCGCAATCCAGTTTCCACTTTCCGAGCCTTTGCCGCGCGAGCTCATCACAGAAATTGTCCGGTTCAGAATCAAGGAAAACATCCTGAAATAATCAGCTATTCACGCGCTCATATAACACGTGAGGGTGGCCTTGCGCTTGCAATAAAATACCCGCTGTTGGAAAATCCTTTCAGCGGGTATTTCATCATTTCTAAAAATTATTCACATAGCAAGCCCGCATACCATGCCATGGATTCCACATTAAGCTCCTTTAGTATGTCCGCAGTAGCTGTCGTTACGCCATTCGCGTGAGACATATCATAATTGCGCGCAGCCGTTGTAAGGGTATCGACTGCGACTTCATCGTCAAGGCCTTTATGATAACCGGCCATACCGACCAAAAACAACCTTGCCAGCGCAAAAAAGGTAGCCAGCAAACGATATTCGTAAAACGCAGACTTTTTGACCATATTGATCGGAAAGCAATCGTTGAACACAGTTACCACCAGAAAATTTTCCAGAATATATTCATGCTCCGCCATATACGGCTCATAATACTCTGAAAAAATCTCCTGATATCGCCTGATTG
>CAZQDA010000195.1:0-1680 GCA_964592155.1 uncultured Christensenella sp. | reverse complement strand
GAAAAGTGCAGCGTCGAGCATGGGGCGGGAAATACTTCTATTTCAAAAAAATCGGCAAAGGGGAATCCGTTACGCTGGAAATGGATCTGGTTACGGCTCCGTCCATCGAACCAAAACCGCAGAAGTTGACGATCAGCATTGAATACGAGGGCAGCAAAGCCACGGCCTATACTGCCAGCGAAGAAATTGTGATCCCCGTGACACAGCCCATACGCCTTGAGTACGATAAGCCGCAGATTCCGAAGGAAGTCAACGCGGGCGACACCATATCCGTTTCTTTAAATGTGATGAATCTGGGGATCGGAGCCGTTCATAATGTGCGGCTGTCGCTTGAAGCATCCGGTCTGATCGCCGACAAAACCGCGTTCATCGGCAATATTCCAAGCGGCGAGGCAAAGAAAGGCGATTTGTATGTGTTTGTGGGCACAAAGGATATGACCGACACTTCTGAATCCAAGGATCAGAAGTATGGCATGACGGACGGCGCGATGACACTCCTGTATGAAGACGAATACGGCAAGGAATACAAGGAAGAATTTGCATTTTCCACGAATATCAATCCGCCTGTCATCACCGCTCCTGTCGATGCAGAGGAACAGGAAGAGCCGAAACAGCAGGGTCAATGGTGGATATCCATCCTCATTGCCGCCGCCATCATTGCCGCAATTCTGATCATCCGCGCCTATCTCATCAAAAAACGCGAAAGGAACGATCATGAGGACGATTGACCTGCTGAAGTTTGCCGTCACCGGGCTTAAGCGACGCACGGCAAGGACGTTTCTTACCGTTCTGGGAGTAATCATTGGAACCGTTTGCATTGTGCTGATGTTTGCGATTGGTCTTTCCAACTATGAGCAGTTTAAGCAGAGCATACTGAGCAATCAAAACCTCACCAAAATCACGGTAAACGATTATTCCGGCGCACAAAACACGTTTGGCAGAGGTCTTACAGACAGCACCGTCGATGCAATTCGCAATCTACAGCATGTGAAGGCAGTATCCCCTGTGCAGCACATCCCCGTCACCATATCAGCAGGAAAATACACCGCCGGTCTGTCGCTTGTGGCGGTTATGCCCGAACTGCTGGATTTAAAATTTAAGCGGGGCGGTATGTTTGAGGAAGACGCGGGTTTGCCACAGATCGTATTGGGGGATAAAACCCTGCAATCCTTTATTGACCCTGATAACCCGCCGAATTACAACAACATGGAATCCTACAAGCCGGATATCGATTTGATGAATACGGATTTGGAGCTGCGTCTGGGCTTTGAATCAGAAGACGCAAAAATGCCGAAGTCCCAGATTTACAGGGCGGCTGTGTCAGGCATTACAACGCCTTCCTATAGCGAGCAGAACTACAATGCGTACATTGGTTTTGATACGGCAAAACAGCTTATCATGGAGAACAGAGATTTGGCTGAGCAATTAAACCTTAAACTATCGTCATACGATACGGTTGAGATTATTGTGGATGAAATGGATTCTGTTGCGTCCGTGCTGGAAGAGGTCAAAAAATTAGGGTTTGAAACCTACAGCCCCATAGAATCTATCACGCAGATGCAAGAAGAACAGGCGCGGCAGCAGGGTCAATTGTTTGCAATCGGGCTGATCTCCCTTTTTGTATCCGCGATTGGAATCGCGAATACGATGTATGCGAATATTCTGGAGCGCAGAAGAGAT
>CAZQDA010000194.1:0-1687 GCA_964592155.1 uncultured Christensenella sp. | reverse complement strand
TGTCAGGTAAATGTCAGGAGGATGTCAGATTTCTGTCGGGAAATGGCAGGAAGACGGCACGTAAAGTTTCTTTGAATTTCGTACAATAGAGGTAGGCACAAAAGTGCCGCGAAAGGAGAAAGAAAAATGAGCAACAAAAAAATTATAACAGGAAGACAGATAAACGGGGTGTGGGAAGAGACCTATCCGAAAACAGTAAGCGCAAACGTATACATGGAGGAATACGCGAAGGCGGCACAGGCAGAGGCTATATTACCTACCGATACCGCAAATCAGGCAATCGGCAAACTGGAAAAAATGGCGGAACAGCTTGCGGCAGCCAGAAAGACCGCGTTTGTCGTTTTGTATGCAGACCAATTGTCCATTCCGGCAGGGGTAACAAGCAATATGTCATATAGCGTGGTTAAGCTCAACTCCGCCGGACTCAATATTGAGCCGGCAGGAGAAAACTTCACCGTTCCGGAAGGCTACAACATGGCAAGATGGTGGGGCTCGATTGATGCGGATGAAAATTTTAACAACTGCAACTTAAAGCCCCAGATCGTAATGTCCGCAGAAAATGGCGATCCGGCTGTGGTAGACCTGAGCGCAACCATGCCGATGGTGCATTGTCCCCAGCAACTGGGAGATGTGCAGTTTACGCTCACAACAATCAACTGCACAGAGGCGGTACATGAAGTGAAAGCAGGGGATAAAATCGGTTACGTGATCGAAAATGGCGGAGCAAAAGCGCTCAACATTAGAAGACAGAAACTGATGATCGAGCTGTTCAACATTTAAAACAGAAATGGGATCGCGAATGATTACAATTGAAAGGAGAAAAAAATGAATAGCAAAAAGATTATCACTGGAAGATATAACCGTGAAACCGACACCTGGGAAGAACTATATCCAAAAGTAACGGCAGATCAGGTTTTGATGGAGGGATATATAAAACCGGAGACGTCAGGTGCCGTGCAGGCAACCGACCCTCTGGAAACAGCGCTTGGAAAATTGGAAGCGGCGTTCGAAGAGGAGGCATGGAGGCAAAGGAAATCAGATTTCATTATTTTGCACCAGGGACGAAAAGAAATTATTCTAAGCGGTACAAAAAATTTAACGCACGATGAAGTGATTCTCAATACAACAGGGAAAGATTTGGAATTTTTGGACGGAGCCCTTGTCGTAAGGGGAAAATACGACAGAGCAAAATGGTGGGCTTCTATTGATGTGGAAGGAAAATACAGATTATGCTTTTTAGATCCCACGCGAAACGGCCAAAAACTGTGGTATGAGTATCCATATATTCAGGAAAAAGCGGTTTTGGATAACGATTATACGACGCTCAATTCTACGCCGGCGGTTCAAAGCGTAAAGGATGGTGACAGGATCGGTTTTCAGATAATGCTGACAAATAGTGTGAGCCGGTGGATGAAAAACGGCAAGATCATCATTGAGTTGTTTAGAAAATAATTGGATCGAGAGAAGATATTACGTTTCAGGAACATAAATATAGGAGGAAAGAACATGAATGGAAAAAGAGTAACACAGGGCGAATATAACGGGGCAGAATGGGAGGAACTATATCCCAAAACAGTGGGCGAGAATGTATTTCTGGATGACTACGCAAAGCCTGGGCAAGGCGGCGCTATTGCAAAGGAAGACAGTGTGAATATGGCAGTCGGCAAGCTGGAGAAAAACACAGAAA
>CAZQDA010000193.1:0-1711 GCA_964592155.1 uncultured Christensenella sp. | reverse complement strand
GAGGCGGTAGGTTAAGTATCCACATATTTCCCCCAGTTTCATACCTTTGCGGTAGGTATCCTTATCGTTCTTATCTTTACCGAAAAGTCCGGTTTCATTATTATATTTCGTTATTTCGGTTCGCGAATCATAAAGGTTGAAACCGAAGTTATATTTCACTTTTCCTATCTGATCGTTCCAGTCGAGGGTTACTTCCCATCCTTTTGAACGGAGGTCGGCAGTGTTCTGTAGCGGAGCACTTGCACCCAATATAGCAGGTAGTTCCGAACCCGGAGCAAGCATACCTTTGGTATCTCTGCGATACCAGTCGAATATAACATTCAGTCGGTTATTCAGTAATCCGAGGTCGAAGCCAATATCCAGTGTAGAAACCTTTTCCCAGGTAAAACTGTTGCTAACCAAAGCTGCGGGGGAAAGTGTGGTCACTTTCAGTCCGTTGACAGTCCAGTATGCAAGTGCCGATTCCATACCGGGCACGAAGGCGTATGGTTCGATACTTTGATTACCGATATTACCCCATGAACCACGCAACTTCAGATTAGTAAGCACAGAGGAAAGAGGTTTCATGAATGCTTCTTCGCTGACGCGCCATCCCACAGACACAGAAGGAAAGAAACCAAAGCGGCTGTTCTTCGGGAATTTGGAAGAACCATCATAACGCCCGTTTGTTTCAAGCAGATACTTACCTGCATAGGAATAGTTGACACGATAGAACAAGCCTCTCACTGTGTAACGTTTAAATTCATCTTTCGCAAAATAATCGCCGGTGGCTTGTGAGATAGATGGCAGGTCTTCGTTTATCATGTCTGTACGCGACATTTCCGCATAACGATAATCATTGCTTTCCTGATTGAAACCACCCATGACGGTCACATCGTGTTTTCCCCAGGAGTTGGTGTAGTTTCCATAGAAGTTCAGTGCATTGTAATCTGTAATGCCGTTGGAGTATTCATATTTGGAGTTTGCTGTCGAACTTTCTTTTACGAAGTTACCTCCATGTGCATAATAGAACTTCTTTTCGAACTTTGTTTTTTCATTACTCAAATGATTGAATGTGTACTCACCTATCAATTTAACATGTTTCAATGGAGAGATGGTTACTTTTCCAAACACACGCAGATTATTCTTCTGGATATTGGTAGGATATGCCAGGTCTATCAAGTTCCGGGGAGTATTGAAAGGTAGGTCTTCTCCATTGATATCCATTGTTCCGGTAGGGAAATAAGAAGGGAAAGCGACTGCTGCTCCCCAGATGCCATATCCACCTTTGGTTTCGGGTAGTGTGGATTTGGAATTTGTATATTTAATATCCAACTCCGGGGTAATCCATGAATATACATCCGAACGAAGATAGGAAGATACGTTGTAACGCTTGTAAGAGTCTTTGTCGGATGCTAATACACCATTTTCATCTACCATACCGAAAGAGAAACGGTAGGAAATATCCTTCGTTCCACCACCGACAGAAAGATTATGTGTTTGTTGGAAACCAGTCTCCATCATATCGTCGAACAGATTCGTTTCCGCCAGGCTGTAACGAAGTCCCTTATCCATTGCATAACCATCGGGATAAGCCGCAGGATTGGCGTTGTATTCATTCAGGAGCTTCAGCCAGGTATCTACGTTCTGTCCACTCTGGTAGTTGATGGTTCCCATGTCTTTGTATGCCTGCACCGTCTGTAAAGGAGTAGCTTTGCGGGGCATATTGGCA
>CAZQDA010000192.1:0-1734 GCA_964592155.1 uncultured Christensenella sp. | reverse complement strand
TCATTCAGAACATCGCGCAGATCAAAGAGCTATACAAGGATTCATGGGAAACCATCTTCGGCAACTCAGACACGATCCTTTTTCTAGGCGGCAACGAAACCAGTACCCATAAGCTCATTTCCGGCGCGCTTGGCAAGGCCAGTATCTCCACAAAGACACACGGCCAGACCCAGGGGCGAAGCGGCAACTACTCCACGAATTTCCAGATTACCGGGCGCGAGCTGCTGACGCCGGACGAGGTGCGGCTGCTGGATGATCGTTACGCCATATTGCTCATACGCGGTACCCTTCCTGTGATGGACTTGAAATATGATTTGAATCGGCATCCCAATATACGGTATTCCTCAGACGGCGGAGCTCCGCCATATATTCACAATATGCCCTTTTACAAAGGACAAGAAATCGCAACGTCTCTCACTCAATCAGCAAAGGAGAATGCAATCCTATGAAGAAAACAAAACAGCGTGTAATGCGCATATTCGCCGTGTTTTGCGCTATCGTAATCATATGCACCGTCACGTCCGTCGCGTTTGCCGCAGACGATCCCATCGCTGTGGTCAACAATCTCTCCGACTTTATCTTCTCTATCATAAGGGCGATCGGTCTCATTTTGCTTGGGTTTGGTATTCTGCAAATCGGTCTTTCCCTCAAGAGCCACGATCCGTCGCAGCGCGCGAATGGGATGCTCACCGTCGCGGGCGGCATCGTGATCACGTTTGCGAAGGAGATTCTGACGCTCATCACCGGCTGAATCCGGTTCCCATGGGGAGGCGCAAACCTCCCCTGTGTTTTTCTTCTGGAGGTGAAAATGTATGGAAAACGGGAACTGGATCGTAGGAAATCTGCAATCCGCTCTGGATATGTGGAACGGCAAATTAGCGGAAATCTGGCTGCTCATCACCCAAAGCCCCGAAGCCTTTAAAGGCGGCGCTGTGTGGGATGTGGTGCTCAATATTCACGGTGCGGTCAAAGCGATCGGTTACGGGCTGCTGGTATTGTTTTTTGTGATGGGCGTCATAAAGACCTGTGGCAGCTTTCAGGAAATAAAGCGACCGGAAACGGCGTTTAAGCTGTTTATTCGGTTTGTGCTGGCAAAGGCGGCGGTAGGCTATGGTCTCGAACTACTGATGGCTCTGTTTCGCGTTGCGCAAGGCGCAATTTCAACAATCATGTCAAGTTCAGGGATGTCCCCGGCAGCGGCAGCATCATTGCCCGCCGAGATCGTCACAAAAATAAATGAGGTGGATTTTTTAAACTCTATCCCTCTATGGATCGTGACGCTGCTTGGAAGTCTCTTTATATGGGTGCTTGCGCTCATCATGATTTTAACGGTCTACGCCAGATTTTTCAAAATATATATCGCGACGTCACTCGCGCCCATCCCTCTCGCCGGTTTTGCGGGAGAGCCGTCGAGCGGCATCGGAAAAGGTTTTCTCAAGAGTTACGCAGCGTTATGTCTGGAGGGCTGCGTCATTGTGCTGGCCTGCGTCATCTTTTCGGCGTTCGCGTCCAGTCCACCGGCAATCAACGACCCATCCCTGCCGGTGGTCACCATTGTGTGGAATTATGTGGGGGAGCTCATTTTCAACATGCTGGTGTTGGTGGGAGCTGTGAAGATGTCCGACCGGATCATTCGCGAGCTCATGGGGCTCACGTAACTGTAAAAAAGGAGGAACGAAATGGAAGTACGGGTGAACAAAGAAGTCCGAAACTATCAGGAATCTGTGTTTTTTG
>CAZQDA010000191.1:0-1772 GCA_964592155.1 uncultured Christensenella sp. | reverse complement strand
GTCAGGACGTTCATTTCAAGGACTATGGCGAAGCTAATGCAGTTGGTATACGCATGATATTTCAGGAGCTGAGCGTGATTCCCACCATGACTGTCGTTGAAAATATTTATCTGAATCACGAGGAGAAAAAGGGCATACTGAACAATGATGCGCGAATGAAAAAGGATGCGGAAGATCTTTTGGATAACTTTGGCATCAATATTCCGGTGAACGAGAAGGTTTCCAGCCTCAGCGTAGGTTATTGCCAGCTGGTGGAGATAGCTAAGGCGCTTTCCAAAGAGGTTAAGATACTTGTTATGGACGAGCCAACCGCCTCGCTATCGGACAGCGAGGTAAAACTGCTGTTTGACATCGTGTATAAGCTGAAGGCGAAAGGTGTATCCATCGTGTACATATCTCACCGCATGAATGAGATATTGGAAATTGCGGATGAGGTTACAGTGCTGCGCGACGGAAAACACGTGGTGACAGAGGAAGCAGCTAATTTAACGGTGCCCGCTATTGTAAATTACATGCTGGGCGATGTGAAGAAGCGCGATTTTGAATACCACGAGCGTCCGCATCCCAAAAATCCCGGAGACTTGCTGACGGTGGAGAACCTTTGCGTTGATAAATTGGTGGATAACGTGAGTTTTTCAGTGAAAGAGGGCGAGATCGTGGGACTTGCAGGGCTTATGGGAAGCGGCAGGACGGAGATATTGGAAGCGTTGTTTGGCATAAGGAAAATTGAGGCCGGCAGGGTACGGATTTCAGGCAAGGAAGTAAAAATAAAGAACGCTCACAGCGCAATAAAAGCGGGGCTTGCGCTTGTGCCTGAAGACAGAAGGCGCGAAGGGCTTGTGCTGATGCATACGGTCAAGGAAAATATGCAGATAGCCCTATTTGATAAAACGAAGAAGGGGCCGTTTTTGGACGAGCGTAAGACTGTGGAATTGACGGAGCAGAGCGTGCGGGAGCTTAACATCAAAACGGCCAGCATCGATTTGCAAATAAGCAGGCTTTCGGGCGGAAATCAGCAGAAGGTTGTCATTGCTAAGTGGTTGAAGAATGAGCCCAAACTATTGCTGCTTGATGAGCCGACCGCGGGAATTGACATCGGAGCAAAGGGTGAGATCATAGAGATTGTGGAGTCATTTGCGGAGCAAGGTAATGGTGTGCTCATTGTATGTTCCGAAATATCGGAGCTTATGGCGATGTGTGACAGAATTATAGTGATGTTTGACGGCAAGGTCGTGGGGGAACTGACGCAGGAAGAAATCGGGAGCGAGGAGGTCATTCAGAATGCAATCCAAGGATAGTGTAATGCGCAAGCGCATAGACTGGAGCAAATATATCGTATACATCGCCTTTGTGGTGATGTTCATATTTTTTTCTATATGGCTTAACGGCAAGGGTTTTTTGTCCGTTAACAACGTACTAAATATAACGCGTCAAACCGCTATGATTACCATCATGGCAGTGGCTATGACCTTTGTGATCGGCGCAGCGCAGATAGATCTTTCAATTGGCGCGGTGGCGGCGCTTTCATCGCTTGTATGCGCGCTGACCATAGGGGCCACAGGCAACGGACTTCTTGCTGTTTTGGCTTCTGTGGGGCTAGGCGCGGGCATTGGCGCAGTAAGCGGTTGGCTGGTGACGCGTTTTCGCATTCCGGCATTCCTCGTGACGCTGGGCATGATGAACATTGTGCGCGGCTCAGCCATGTGGCTAACTGATACGGCTGCCTTTCCGATCGCCGACAAGGATTTTTGCTTTGTTTTCGGTATGGGCGA
>CAZQDA010000190.1:0-1778 GCA_964592155.1 uncultured Christensenella sp. | reverse complement strand
GCCCCAACCGCATCATCGTCTCGTAGAATCCGTTGATAGGTGGATTCTCGTCCCAGTCGATAGCGGCATAGACTGCTTCGGGATCGGAGGGCGGTTGCGGAGATGGTACAATCTCCGGCACTTTGTTTACAGGCTGGTCAAAAAGCGATTTAGGAGAGATTAATTTACGCTTGGGGCTTCTGTTCGTCTGTTTCTTGTTTTTGCCCGATTGCGCCAACCGTTTTTCCTCTTGGGTAAAGTTAAACAGGTCGTACAAACTCATTACGGGAGCTTCAACCTCCGGCTTCTCTTCTTTTTTCGCTGGCTCTTTTGTCGATTCTTGCCCGGTATCTTCCCGTTTTGCAAAGTGTTCGGGCGTTGGCGGCTCATCATCCCACAACTGTTTATTGCGCTCTGCCATCATTTCGCCTACCTCTTTCAAATCCTCCACTGTTGGCTCTTGCTGAACAGCAATAGACGGAGCAACTTGCTCTCGCTGCTCTGTTGCAATACCATTATATAAGCCCAGATTAAGCCGATTGGCGAAATCTGCCGAAAGTGTATTACGCATATCGGCGGCAATACCTTCTATACCTCCCTCATGCAGATAGACCATTGCAGGCTTGCCGTAGGGGTCGGTGTCTATTTTAACTTTGGTGCTGACAATCTGCCGGGGGAACTTCTGAAAATAGTTGTTCGTTAAAATCCCCGTCTCATCGGGCGTGCTATTGGCAAAGAGTTTATCCGTTTCGCTGACCCCTTGCTTGCTCTCATTCTTTTGCAGAATAATAAGGTCGCTACCCACTTCGGTATTGGCACTATCCACAAACAAATTGTTGGGTAGACGGATGGCCGACACAAGGTCAGCACGTTTGAGCATCTCCATACGGATAGCCCCCTCACGGGTATTCATCACCCCCTGCGAGGTGATAAACGCCACAATACCACCATCACGCACAGCATCCAGACCTTTCAAAAAGAAATAGTTGTGAATGGTTTTAGAGGCGGCACGACGAGAGTAGTCGCCAGCCCCCGTAAATTCGGGATCGAACACCGCCACATCCCCAAACGGGATGTTGGACGTTACCACATCAATGTAATTAGTAAACGGTTTTTCTATACGCTCAAACCCTTCGGCTCGCACTTTGTGCTGTGGGTAGAGGTGCGAAAGTAGTTTTCCTGTAATGAGGTCTTTATCAAACGCCATAACCTCCGCCTTTGGAGCGTGTGGCTCAAAAGCGGAGATAAAGACCCCTTGACCTGCCGACGGATCGAGCAGGCGGTTAGGGGTAATGCCACCCGCATGAAGCGTATCGGCAAGTGCCGACACCACTTCGGGCGGTGTATAGAACGCTGTCAGTACGGAGCTTTTCAAGCTGTCGAAATAACGTTTATACTCTTTCTCATCGGTAGAATTATCACGGATAAGCCGATGTAATTCGGCTGTCATAGAGAATAATTCACGGTCTGACTTCGCCCAGCCAGCCGCATCCATCAAATTGGCGGCAGGGTTGAGAATACATTTCAACCCGCCAAAACCGCAGTAGCGACTAAGCACCAACTTTTCGTCAGCATTAGCCGCCCTGCCTTGTTTTTCCAATTCAAATAGTGTCCGTATTGCCTCTATATTGTCCCGTAACTTCGTTTTACGGTTAAACGCCATGTTCTTCGAGGTAAATTACAATGGCTCCCGCAAGCTCCGTATAGAGCAAATCATATTCGGGCGAGTAGGCGAAATCGTCCGAAAGGGTGTAATGAGAAAAAGACTCTTCAAGTGTCGGTAGCAGTTGCAGGGCAAG
>CAZQDA010000189.1:0-1781 GCA_964592155.1 uncultured Christensenella sp. | reverse complement strand
CAATGCTCAAAAAGGATCATCCAAAAAAAGTAAAAGCATAATCGTTATAGAATTTCAAACCCAAAAAGCCTTGCCAGGAGGAAAGTCTTTCGGCAAGGCTTTTTTATGGGGATTTTTATATCAGTCCCAGGATTTGGAAATTGACTAAGGTTGCAAGACCACTTTGATTGCGTCCGGATCTTTTTCTGCTGTTTCAAATGCTTCTTTCCAGTCTTCCAGCTTATAAATATGCGTGACGACTCCATCCGTACGGATCGTTCCGTCTGCAATCCCTTTGATTACCGCATCATAACAATGTCCGCTCAGGTGCGATCCCCGAATGTCAATTTCTTTGGTGTCGCCTATAATATTCCAGTCGATCGTAATATCCTTAGGAAACACCCCAAACTGTACATAACGCCCCAAGTTACGAATCATTTCCAATCCCTGTTTCACGCTTGGTTCGCTTCCGGACGCCTCAATATAAACATCACACCCATATCCGCCCGTTAATTGTTTGATTTCTTCCACAACATCTACCTTCAAGGGATTGAAGATGTAATCCGCCCCGAATTCCTTTGCTTTATCAAGCCTGCTCTGCTTTAAATCCAGCCCGATAATCAGCTTTGGCGAAAGCTTTTTTGCCGCGTTGATCATCCCCAGTCCGATTGCTCCCAGCCCGCTGATTACAAGCACATCCTCATGGGTAATCCCGCCTCGTTCCACCGCGTGCATGGCGCACGCAAACGGTTCGATCAGCGCTGCCTGCTGGATGGTAAAATCATCCGGCAGTATATGAAGCACACTTTTTTCCGCATATTTCATATATTCCGCAAATCCGCCCTGCGCATCGTCCTTAAATCCATAAATGTGATGTGGCTGGCACATCCAGTAATTTCCTTCCCTGCAGAATTTGCATTCCTGGCAAGGCAAAATTTGTTCCGCCAGAAGAAGCTGCCCCTTGCTGATTCCTTGCACATCCTTGCCAAAATCAACAACCTCTCCATAAAATTCGTGTCCGCCTGTTGCAGGCGCCTCAATATATGCCGTCTGTGGAGAAGTCCCCCAGACACGTTGCCCTCCGTGCAGAGTTTTAACGTCTCCCGCACAGATGCCGCAGCCTTTAATTTTCACCAGTATTTCCTTGTCTCCAATTGCGGGAACTGCAATCTCTTCCACACGATAATCATATGGCGCATATACGCGCAGTGCTTTCATTGTTTGATTCATGATAAATTCCTCCCTGATTATAATTTCGTTTAAACGCCCTGATTTTTCCTGTTCGATGTCGCAACCTGCAGCAGCACGGACGCAATGATAATAAACCCTTTAATCACATCCTGCGGATAGGACGGAACCGCCAGCAGATTCATAATATTGCCGATCAACGCAAGAATCAGCACACCCACCAGTGTTTTCACGGCGGATCCTTCTCCGCCGGAAAGGCTCGCCCCGCCGATTACGCACGCGGCAATCGCATCCAACTCAAATCCTTCGCCCACGACCGGCGATCCCATGGCGGTACGTGAAGCCGTCAAAATTCCCGCGATTGCCGCGCAAATTCCGGAAATGACATACACAGACGCTTTATAGGATTTCACACGGATTCCGGCAAGCGTCACAGCCGTCTCATTGCTGCCAATTGCCACCACCAGCCTTCCAAACGACGTGTATTTTAGCAAAAACCAGAAGAGCACCACCGCAATAATCGCCACCAACACGAGCGTCGGAAGTCCGCCAAACACCATTCCCGTGCCCAGCGTTTCAATTGTACCTGCCGGAATTTTGATGGGCGTTCCGTT
>CAZQDA010000188.1:0-1784 GCA_964592155.1 uncultured Christensenella sp. | reverse complement strand
CACACGGATATGTATGCGCAGGGATATTTCTCCTACGATTCCAAAAAATCCGGCGGTATTACGATTTCTCACCTGAGATTCGGAAAGAGCCCGATTCAGTCGGCATACCTCATTACGCAGCCGAATATGGTTGCGTGCCACAATCCTTCTTATGTCACGCGTTATGACGTTCTGGAAGGAATTAAAGAAGGCGGAACGTTCCTTCTGAACTCACCGTGGAGCGATGCGGAAATGGAAACAGAGCTTCCGGCGGTTATGAAGAACATCATTGCCAAGAAAAAACTGAAATTCTACAACATCGACGCAATCAAAATCGCAGGCGAAATCGGCCTCGGCGGCAGAACCAACATGGTAATGCAGGCTGCGTTCTTCAAAATCGCGCAGGTAATTCCGGAAGCGGATGCGGTTGATTACATGAAGAAGGCAATCAAAAAATCTTACGGCGCCAAGGGCGACGAGATCGTAAACATGAACTATAAAGCGGTGGACGCGGGCATGGCTGTGCAGGAAGTGAAATATCCTGATAGCTGGGCAACGACCACGGAAGGCGCTGCTTGCGTAGCGGTTCCAAACGACGATTATTTCCGTGATGTGGTGCATCCGATCCTCATACAGAAGGGTGACGATCTCCCTGTTTCCGCCTTTGATCCGCGCGGTTTTGTTCCGGTTGGAACCACGAAGTTTGAAAAACGCGGCATTGCGGTCAATGTGCCGGAATGGCAGATTAATAATTGCATCATGTGCAACCAGTGCTCCTATGTCTGCCCGCACGCGGCGATTCGTCCGTTCCTTGCGGATGAAGCGGCAATGAAAAATGCTCCGGCAGGTTTTGAAACGAAACCGGCCCGCGGCAAAGATGGTTATTCCTATCGCATTCAGGTTTCCCCGCTCGATTGCACGGGCTGCGGAAACTGTGCTGACATCTGCCCGGCAAAGGAAAAGGCGCTCATCATGAAGCCGCAGCCGGAACAGGAAAAATTACAGGCTGCAAATTGGGAATTTGCCGCTGCGCTTCCGGAACCGAAGATCGAAGTCAAAAAGAACCTTGTACCGGAAAGCCAGTATTTAAAACCGTTGTTCGAGTTCTCCGGCGCTTGCGCGGGCTGCGGCGAAACACCGTATGTCAAGCTCGTGACACAGCTGTTTGGCGACAGGATGGTAATCGGCAACGCGACGGGCTGCTCGTCCATTTACGGCGGCAGCGCTCCGACCTGCCCTTACACAGTAAATGATGAGGGAAAAGGTCCGGCTTGGGCAAACTCGTTGTTTGAAGACAATGCGGAATTTGGCTATGGCATGAACCTTGCGTTCACGGCTCGTCGTGGCGCTCTGAAAAATCAGGTACAGGCTGCGATTGACGCTGACGGACAGAAAGATCCGGCAGTTGTGGAAGCAATGAAAGCATGGCTTGCAGTCGCTGATCTTGGTGACGAATCCAAGGCGGCTTCGGCAAACCTCGTCTCCGCGCTTGAAAAGGTTGCTGATAAGTGCGAGACCTGCAAGGCGATCCTTGACCAGAAAGATCTGTTCATCAAAAAATCCGTTTGGGTATTTGGTGGCGACGGCTGGGCATATGATATCGGTTATGGCGGACTTGACCACGTGATCGCGTCCGGCGAAGACGTAAACATCCTCGTGATGGATACAGAAGTTTACTCCAACACGGGCGGTCAGGCAAGTAAAGCAACGCCTACCGGTTCCATCGCGAAATTCGCGGCTTCCGGTAAAAAGGTCAAGAAAAAAGACCTTGGCGCGATTGCTATGACCTATGGCTATGTCTATGT
>CAZQDA010000187.1:0-1808 GCA_964592155.1 uncultured Christensenella sp. | reverse complement strand
CATCATTGTCGCTGTAATGAGATAAAAGCGCTTTGTCCTTAATACCTCCTTAGGCGCAAGGTCTTCGCCCGCTATCATCGGTGCGGAAGACGCAGCGATACTTTTAGGTTGTACCACAAAATCCTTGGGCGGCATTTTCAAAAATAGTCCACCAACCGTACATACCGCTAAAAAGACTGCGCTGAGCACCATGAATGTCTTCAATTCTCCAACCTCTGCACCGCCAAAGTTTTTGATCAAACTTTCAATAATGGGCGTAAAAAGCACCCCTCCAAACCCGAGCGCCGAAACGATAAGTCCGGAAACCAATCCTTTTTTGTCCGGAAACCACATTTGTGCGCAGGAGATTGTCGTGGAATAGGAAAATCCCATTCCCAGCCCTCCCATTATACCGTAAGTGATCCACAGCAGGTAAGGCGTCTGCGGGGTTGTAAAGGATGCCAAAAAGAATCCAGCGCTTAAAATAATACCTCCCGCAATTACCACAGCCCGAATCGAATACTTCTGCGCAAGCTTCCCACCTGCGACACTGCCAAGTGTAAGCGTTGCAAGCAGCAGCGAAAATGTCAGGCTCGCCATCGCGTTATTTCCATCAAAAATTGTATTTGCGATTCCCGTCTGGAAAATACTCCACAAATATGCGGTTCCCAAACAAAGCTGTATTGCAATCGCGGCAATCAGCGGAATCAGTCTGTTTGTCTTTTTCATAGATACCTCTTTTCATCAATTATTTTGAGTTTTTATAAAGTGACAGCGCTTTTAACTTTACCTAAAATCCATATCGTATGCAAGATATTTATTACAACAAGCAAAAATTTTAATGTAACGCGTCGCGGCGAAGTTTTGACGCTAAACATCTCCATTATTTTCTTCCTGTTGTCTGGCCGCAGTTGTATCTCAACCAATATGTATCCCAATCAATAGAGATATGACAAAACCCTTTTGATTTCCGCAAAATGCAAACAACGCGCCCGCGGAAACTCCGCGAACGCGCTTTTGTCTTTGCATGCCTGCAGCAATCATCTTATTATCGCTATTTGGGCTGCTGTATGTAATTACTTTTGGCTTAAGCCTTTTCACTGTTATTTATTTCAGGAATCTGCCTTATGTGTGTGCTGCCTTTTTTTGAATCCGGTCGCTTCTGTTGCTCATTATCACCGTTTTTTCCCTGATCTTCGGGTGCTTCTTTTCTCTCCCGTTCTTGCTGACCGTCCTGCTGTTGCTCATCCTTGTTCTGTGTGTTTCTGCAGCTCCTTTCGCATCTTCCCGCGTCCCTATAAGGTGCTGCTTTGGCATTGTCATCCTGCTCGGCGTCCTCTGTTCCATGTGTGTCTTCTTCACCGCCTTGTGGCTGCCGGCGTTCTTCATCAAACAATCTCTGGCTATTGCGTCCCTGCCCGTGCCCCGAGTCTGCAAAAACCGTCATTCTTTCCGGCCTGCGCTGCGCGCTGTCTGCCGCCGCTGCGCTTCCTACAATCCCGCCCACAAGGCCGATTGCAAAAACCGCTACGGCAGATAAAATTGCTACAGATGTTTTAAAATGCCTCTTTTCGCCTTTCGGCTGTCCCGCTTCAGGGGTTACGCTTTCGTTCTGCCTCTCGGGCGATGCCTGTTCCTTTTTTTCGGCCGTCTCATTTTTATTGAAGTTTTCTTCCATAGGTATCTCCTTTGTTTGGTTTGATTTGCTTTGGCTTAATTCTAATTTAAAAAATCCATATGTCGATACTATAACGAAATCTTGAAAAATCTATGAACGGCCCGTATTTTAATCTTTTAGCGCATAAAAATACGGCCCTTTGAGGGCCGTG
>CAZQDA010000186.1:0-1841 GCA_964592155.1 uncultured Christensenella sp. | reverse complement strand
GACCTTAAAAGGGCAAGCATAGCGCGAAGATATCTTTCGCGCGCTTGCAGGGGATGCCCCTGACCCCTATGCCGCTAAAGCGGTGAGTTTACGGCGGCCGCCGTGGAAAGGAGTGTCGGCATGGGAGAGAAATATCAGATGTGTCTAAGGCTAAGTGAATCGGACAGCAAGCTGCTCGAAAAAAATACAAAGCAATGCGGGCTTTCTAAAACCGCATATATTCGGCAGCTCATACGGGGAATACCCGTAAAAGCACTTCCCCCAAGAGAAGTGACGGACCTATACCGGGAGATCAATGCCATCGGTCGGAACATCAATCAGATCGCCCGCAGCGCAAACGCGGGGATAGCACCGGGCAAGGCGGCGGCACAGGCCTTGTTCTTGCTCAAAAAAATATATGAAAGGCTGGATGAGGTTGTAAGAGGATAATGGCAGTCACTAAGATACTCGCCCGTCATGCAGGGCTCAAGGACAGCATTGACTATGTGCTGAATGAAGATAAGACCAACGAACGGATATTGACAGCTTTTCAGAATTGCAGTGAAAAAAACGCCTATACAGAAATGATGCAGACCAAACACAACTGCTACAATACGGGCGGCGTGGTGTCTTACCACATCATCCAAAGCTTCTCCCCCGGCGAAATATCTCCAGAATTGGCGCTTGAGATAGCAAAACAATTTGCGGCTGAGCATCTGGATGGTTATGAAGCTGTGATTGGCGTCCATGCGGATCAGGAGCATACCCACGCGCACATCGTGTTTAATTCGGTCAACATGCTGACAGGCAAAAAATACCACAGCAACGCAAAAACATATTACAAGCAGATCCGCGGCATCTCTGACCGGCTGTGTGCGGAGCATGGGCTCTCCATTATCATGCACGGTGAAAACGGATGCGGCATGAATTACGCGGAGTGGCTGCGCATCAAAAAAGGACAGCCGACGATGCGCACCATGCTCATGGCAGATTTGGAGCAGGCGATCGGTCAAGCAGTGGGCTATGGGAATTTTCTAATGTTGATGGAGCATATGGGATATGAGGTCAAGCAGGGCGCGCGCCTATCCTTTCGGTTGCGCGGGTCCGAGCAGTTCATCGTCCCCGGCAGAAAAAACGCCCGTTATACGGAAACGGGAATCCGGCAGGGTATTGAGAGCGGACTGACCGCAGCGCAGGAAAATATGCGCTCAACATATGTCTCTCCGAAAAAATACACACCGTTTCATCCCACCGGTAAGCTCAAAGGGTTTTGGGGACTTTATACGCACTACCTCTACCTTTTAGGCAAAATTGGAAAACAGGAGTATCCGCCGCGCATAACACCAGCACAAAAACAAGCATCACTACAATTCGAGAAGTACAAAGAGAAGTTCATGTTCTTGAACAAATATCGGTTGGAAACACGGGAACAGCTTTCGCAATTTTTGAATGACGCAAGAACGCAGGAGAAAACTCTGGTCAAGAAGCGAATCATATTAAACTCTCGTAAGAAAAGGCAAAAGCCGCTCTTCGACGCACTGGCGGATTCAGAATTGTTCAAGCCTGCCAAGGAGTTATATGATTCAGGTATGATCGGCATGGAGGACGAATATGCAAGATACCGTAGCGCGGAACAAATTCTCCAAAAGTCAAATGTGCCTAGCCCGCAGCTACTCAAAGATAAGGCTGAACTGTACGGTGAACTGGCGGACATCCACAGCGAAATCTGGAATCTAAAGAAAGAAATGCGGCTTTGCAATGAGATCATGATCGAGGCTCCAAGATTAGAGGAAGAATTGAAAAGGACAGAAAAAACGAAAGAAAAAGAGGTGATCAAAGATGTTAAGCGGAGGCGACGCGGC
>CAZQDA010000185.1:0-1846 GCA_964592155.1 uncultured Christensenella sp. | reverse complement strand
AAAGAACAATAAAAAGGGTTTTACGCTGATTGAGTTGATTATTGTAATCGCGATCTTGGGCATTTTGGTTGCGATTTTGGTGCCTACCATGTCAAACTATATGAAAGAGGCAAAAGCGGCGACTGGCTTGACCAACGCGCGGACGGCATACAGCGGCGCAACAGCGGCGTATGGATTTTTGCTGACGACAAAAGGGCCAACAGAAACAATCAAAAAAGAAGATGTTGTAAAGAAAATGGCGGAATTGTTGGGAACGGATATCATGGGAACAAATAATGGTCAAATTGGACTTGCGGTGTCTGAAGAAAACGGATCGGTAACGGGTATTGTTTCAGTAACGTTTGTATCACAGAGCGATCCTGAAGTCAAAGGTACTTTCCCACAAGGGGCCTCTGAGGTAACACCCGGCGGTACAACTCCCTGACAGCCAAAACAGACTGAAAAAGAGGCGTGATTCTCAGGATCATGCCTTTTTTGTTGCGTTGTTATAAAAGAGCCATCGTTTGGGCATGAGCAAAACCGGCGCCATAACAAATGATTTGACAGGGCAACAAAAAGCATTATATAATAAAGATTATTAAGAAAAGCACTTGTGAGGAAATATGAGCAGGATTGGAACGCCCGAAACAATTGGGGAATTAAATAAAAAATTGATTCTGAACCATCTCAGAAAAGAAGGAAATATGTCGCGTGCCGATCTCTCAAGAAAGCTCGGCATGAGCTTTCCGGCGGTTTCTTCCAATGTGAAAAGCCTGCTTGACGCGGGCTACATCAGGGAAATCGGCGAGGGCAATAATTCTCTGGGCAGGAAATCAACAATGCTTGCTTTCAATGCGGACAGGGGTTACATTGTGGGCGTGGATGTGGGGCGTTTCAGGCTACGCGTGATGGTGGCCGATTTGTTGGGCAATGTGATTGCAAGCGCGCATGATGTATCAAAGCCGCACGGCCTGTCGGAGAACATCAAGCGGTTGGTCAATGAGGCTGTGCACAAAAGCGGAAAAAATCCGGAACAAATGCTGTGCATTTGCGCGGGTATTCCGGGAATTATCAATCAGGGCAAAAGCTATCTGGCCCCCTTTATGGAAAGTTTTTCAGAGACGGAGCTTTGCGACAGCTTAAAGCAGGACTATCCTGCTGCGGACGTGATTTTGGAAAACTGCGTTAATCTGGGCGCGTTGGGAGAGCAATGGAAAGGCTCGGGCGCCGGTTATCGAAATATTGCTTATGTCAGCTATGGAATCGGCCTGGGAACGGCTTTTATCATCGACGGAAAATTATATAAAGGATCAAACGGCGCTGCGGGCGAAATTGGCTTTATGCTTCTGGACCCCATCAATCTGCGGCAGGAATTTGACGAGGTAGGGGCGCTGGAAGATACGCTCTCCAGTCAGAAAATCAATAAGTGCTTGCAAAATGGCGATTTTAAGGAAGAACTTGTCATGCTGATCCACAAATATGAGGAAGGCGAAATGTATTCCAAGCTGGTGCTGGATGAAATTGCGTTAAATCTGGGAATGGCGCTCATTAATATCTGCGCGGTGATGAATCCGGAAGCAATTATCATGTCCGGAGGGATTGGTGCAAACATTGGGAAATTATTCCAAAAGCGATGGGAAGAGATGCTCAAGAGCCATGTTCCTTTTGCTCCAAAGCTCATTTTTTCCAGAATGGATAATCATGAAACCATGATGGGCGCGATTGCAACGGGAATCAGTCATGTTCATTCCAAATAAAAAACAAAATCAAAAATTTCTATTGACATTTGTGATTTTATGTGTAAAATACTAAATAAAGATTACTAATCAATGACGGCGATTTGCTGAACGAAAAGGCAGACCTTTTC
>CAZQDA010000184.1:0-1883 GCA_964592155.1 uncultured Christensenella sp. | reverse complement strand
GGTACGTGATTCATTCCACTGTAATTATTAATTTACATTGAATAGGAGAACACTATGTCACTACTCGCACATGCGCATGGCACACATACATCCATCCGCGCACGCACTGCTACCTCGCGCACATTGCGCGCACAATATTCAGGTTTTTTGAGTAAAAGCTTCTCTGCCTCCCCATCGCCATACGTCACAGCAATACATTCAATCTGGTTGTCATGAGCGGCTTCTATGTCGGTCCACGTGTCTCCTATGTAGATGTAATCACGCTTTTCGCCGCCAGTTTGTCGGATTACAAAGGAAATCATTTCCGATTTTGTCATTTGATTTTCCGCATCAGGAAAGAAAGAATCAGGCGAAATCGCACCTTCGAAATATTGGTTCCAGCCTTTATTTGCTAAAATATTCCGAAGCGCCTGATGCGGTTTCATTGTTATAATATAATTTTTTATCTTTTTTTTATTCAATAAGCAGAGCAAGTCTTCTATACCTGTATATAGCACTGTTTTTTCAAAGCGATTTTTCGTCCTGTAATGAATCCGCACTTGTTTTTCAAACTGTTCAAGGTTTTCGTCTCCGGCATAG
Source organism: uncultured Christensenella sp. (assembly GCA_964592155.1). Taxonomy (GTDB): domain Bacteria; phylum Bacillota; class Clostridia; order Christensenellales; family Christensenellaceae; genus Christensenella. The sequence continues at coordinate 1,304 of CAZQDA010000184.1, read as the reverse complement.
GGATGCACATTTTCATATATCTTCCATAAAGGAAGCGATAAATTGCTATTGTTTTTGAAATCCTCGGGCAGCTCCCCGCCGCATTGATTCGCCGCATAGTCAAGAGATTCCCACACATCCTGAGCGCTATTGGCCAGCGTCCCGTCAAAATCCCATAGAACAATCTTGTATTTGATACCGCGCATCTTTAATCACAAGGCGACAGTTTGCTTTTCCCCTCGAGAAACAAAGCAACTTCTTCGCTATTCGGGCAGCATCTGGCTCCCTTTCCGCTTACCGTATATCCCGCCACCGCATTGCCCATCTCAAGGCATTCAAAAAGACCCTTTCCTTCCAAAGCCGCCTTGATAAACCCGGCGTTATATACATCGCCCGCACCAACCGTATCCTCTACTTTTACCGGAAAGGCAGGGGCATCCGTCCGCTCTTTTAACGATAGCCCGACCGAGCCGGCTTCTCCGTTTCGCACGACTACCATGCGCTTATCCGTAACAAATTGCTTTGCGTTTTCTTCCCAATCCTTGCCCTCACCCAGATAAGCAAATTCATCCTTTCCCGACCCCAGCAGGCAGGTTGTATACTTTATAATCTCCCGCACGGCTTTTTCATATTGGGGATCCAAAACGCCATTATCCACCCTTAGATTCAGGTCAAAGGAAGTCGGAATCCCTTTTGCAAATGCCCTCTTGAATATTTCTATAATCGCGCTTCTGGCTGAGGTATCATACACAAGCGACATGCCGGACGAATGTACCCAATCAGCCTTGCAGATTGCATCCATTTTGATTTTATCTATATCCAAAAATTTAAATGATTGTTCTACCCGCGGCCATCCCCACAGATAGCGCTCTCCCGTTTCATCGATAAAGGCAAAAACGCCCACCGTATTGCGCTCCGGTTCAACAATCAAATTTGACGTATCAATTCCTTCGCTCTGCAAATCCTGCTCCACAAACCTTCCATATTGATCATTTCCCACCGTTCCTACAAAGCTCGTCCCAACGCCTAACCTGGCCAGCGCAACCGCCGTATTGGCGGAGGTTCCCCCGCCTTGAAGGCTGGGGGACGGATACTCGACCAGTGTTCTCTGCTCATTTAAAAATTTGGGGTAGTGAACAATGATGTCTACATTTGCATCTCCTATCACCACTACATTATGCATCTTCTCATCTCCCGTTTTTTTGCAATATTACGCATCTTTTGCAGCCTTGATAAATGCCCTTACTTTTTCCGGATCCTTGCAATGCTCCGTATCCGCTCGTTCGTCATCATAGTTTGTCAAACTGAAAGAATCCACTCCGTAT
>CAZQDA010000183.1:0-1902 GCA_964592155.1 uncultured Christensenella sp. | reverse complement strand
CTGCCCTGCTCTTTCCCAATGTGATACTGATGCCTGCCGGCGTTTTGAAAATGGATCGGGCACAGATCAGGATGGCGATCCTCCACGAGCTTACGCATTACAGGCGGAAAGATCATATTTTGAGTATGCTCCTGCTGGCGCTGCGCACCCTTTACTGGTTTAACCCATTTGTGTGGATCGCGGCGAAACAAATCCGCGCCGATATCGAAACCGCGTGTGACAGCGATGTCGTAAAGCGATGGAGCATAGAAATGCGCAACGATTACGCGAATACGGTTTTATCTATGTTTGGCAGTGATAACAAGGAACAGATTGTGCTGGGCATGGCGCTCGGCTGCACAAGAAAAAACGCCGAACAGAGAATACGGGGCATCTATATGGAGCCCACAAGTAAAAAGGGAATCAAGGCTGTTGCCGTTATGCTTGCCTGCGTCATCGGCGTATGCTGCTTCACAACCGCCTGCCAGCCCACGCCGGAAAAGGAAGTGGTTGTGGGGAAAAATGATAACAAGCTTGAGGATGCCATATTTTCTGCGGAAAACACTCCGCAAACCGCCGAATCTTCGCAGCCTGTAAGCAGCTTATATGAAACATTACATGCGCCGCAGCACTGGACGGCTCAGAAGCAGAGCGCGGATGGCAGCTTTACAATAGATGCGGACGCTGATATCTCCCTGCCAAAGGTTGCACAGATTCCCGTTGCCACAGTGCGGTTGCGCGAATTTACACAGGAGGAAATCGATCTGGTTGGCGAAACCCTGTTTGGCAAAAATGCGAAATATTACGAAAACGTTCTTTTGACGAAAGAGCGTATCGAAAGCATGTTGATAGAGGAAAAAGAGTTTTTGGCGGAAATGGAGGCAGAGGGAGAGGAACTGTTTATTGAAAAATCAAAAAACGCCATTGCAAATCTCGAATCCATATACGGCGACGCCCCAAGCGAAGCCGACCTCAAAGAAAAAGACCTGACGCTGAGCGAGATCAGCAATCCTTACAATACCAATATGGAACAAACGATTTCCGGCGTATCCGTCACCACAGAATTTGACAGCGAACGATATTCCTTTGATGTGGTAAGCGACCTTGATAAGATGAATCATTTTGTCGGAATCATGGTGTCAAATGATTCTCTTCCCGGCACGACTGACGTCGAAAAGCCTTTTGGCGTGTCCCTGACAAAAGAACAGGCGGCGGATATTGCGATCCCCATCGCGGCGCAGCTGACCGGCGAGCTTCAGCTTAGCCATGTTGGCGTGGCGGTAAGCGATGGACAAAAGTCAAAACGCCATTGGGGGTGGGCGTGTGTGTTTACTCGTTCGCTTGAAGGCTTCCCCACAACCTACACCATGAACGACGTGGGCAGCGACATGGAAACCGAATTAAGAGCGCCGGTACAATATGAAAAAATGGTCATAACCGTGGATGATCAAGGTGTGATCGACTTTGAATGGAAAAATCCATTGGAGATCGTTTCTGTCGAAAACCGCAACGTCGCTTTGCTGCCATTTGATCAGATAGAGGCAAAAGCAATGGAGCAGCTAGAAGCAACATACATGGATTTTCATGAGGATAGCAGAAAAGGAAGCAAAGTCCATGTGACAGGGGTGCAATTAGGGTTCATGCGCGTAAACAAAAAAGATTCCGACGAATTTTATTTGCTTCCTGCATGGGATTTCTATCACAAAATGGAAGTGAATGATGGAAACGATATCCCGCAGGAAGCCGTTGACGAGCAAGGCAATGTGACAGGCGGGTACACTGACGGCTATGCGCCTGAAACCTATCATTGCGTAACCATAAGCGCCATCGATGGTTCCACCTTAAACAGATATTTGGGGTATTAAGCATAAGCGTCTTGCCATATTCACAGTGATTCATGAGCGCTGCATACCCTGCATTTCG
>CAZQDA010000182.1:0-1907 GCA_964592155.1 uncultured Christensenella sp. | reverse complement strand
AAGTTTGTGGAAGGGGGTTTGGGGGATAACCCTTTTTTAAAAGGGTTTCCCCCAAGGAGATAGCGAACATTGAACCAGAATCAAGCACCGATTTATGAGGCACTGGAAGCATTTAAGCAGATGCGGGTGGTGCCGTTTGATGTGCCGGGGCACAAGCGCGGGCGGGGGAGTCGGGAGCTGACCGACTTTCTCGGAGAGCGGTGTCTGACGGTGGATGTCAATTCTATGAAGCCGCTGGACAATCTGTGCCATCCCGTGGGTGTGATTCGGGAGGCGGAGAGGTTGGCGGCTAATGCCTTTGGTGCGGCACACGCCTTCTTTATGGTGGGCGGTACGACCTCGTCGGTACAGGCGATGATGCTTTCTGCCTGTAAGCCCGGGGAGAAGATCATTCTGCCGCGCAACGTGCACCGCAGTGTCATCAATGCACTGATCCTAAGCGGTGCAATACCCGTTTATGTCAATCCCCAGACCGATAAACGACTGGGGATCGCTCTCGGTATGTCGGTGACCGATGTCGAGCGAGCCATTCAAGACCACCCCGAGGCGAAGGCGATTCTTGTCAACAATCCTACCTACTACGGCATCTGCTCCGACCTAAAGACGATCACCGAGCTGGCGCATGCCCATGGTATGCTCATGCTCGTGGATGAAGCACACGGTACGCACTTTTATTTCGGTGAACGGCTGCCTGTCTCTGCGATGGCTGTCGGTGCAGATTTCTCGTCGGTCAGTATGCACAAGTCGGGGGGGTCATTAACCCAGAGCTCACTGCTCCTATGCGGTGCAAAGGTCAACGCCAACTACGTACGGCAGGTGATCAACCTGACCCAGACGACCAGCGGCTCCTATCTGCTGCTCTCGAGCCTCGACATCTCGAGGCGCAACCTCGCCCGGAGCGGCAAGGATATCTTTGCCAAGGTAGGGCGATTGTCTGCCTATGCCAGAGATGAAATCAATCAGATCGGGGACTACTACGCCTACGCAGGGGAGCTGATCAACGGGGATTCAGTCTATGCTTTTGATCATACAAAGCTGTCGGTCAATACCCTAGAGCTAGGCCTTGCGGGTATCGAGGTCTATGATCTGCTGCGGGATGAATACGATATACAGATCGAATTTGGTGACATCGGCAACATTCTTGCCTATGTTTCGGTAGGGGACGATGATAAAAACATCGAACGTCTGATCGGGGCTTTAGCAGAGATTCGCCGTCGTTACAAGAAGGATAAGACAGGTATGCTCGAGCAGGAGTACATCGATCCGCTGGTCGTTCTCTCCCCGCGGGATGCATTCTACGCAGCAAGCCGAAGCGTCGCACTCGAGGACAGTGCGGGTTATATTTGCAGCGAGTATGTGATGGCCTACCCACCCGGAATTCCGATCCTCGCGCCCGGGGAGCGGGTGACTACGCAGATTATCGAGTATATTCGCTATGCGAAGGCGAAGGGTTGTCTGCTGATTGGGTCGGAGGATATGGATGTGGGGTATTTGAAGGTAGTGGAGTAGTAGTCTTTGCTGTCCTAAACATAAAAAAAGTGCAATGTAGGGCGGGGGCTTGCTCCCGCGGAAGGTTAGTATCAATCTCACGGCGGGAGCAAGCCCCCGCCCTACACGAACCATACACAATGATTGGTTTAGTGAGTATGATGGCTTTATTGTAGGGACTTCCTGCGATTGTCAGAAAATTGTGAATATACATTCCATATCGAAACGGAGGAATCGCTTTGGAGCTCTGGTTCAGCGAACGTCATACCAAAAACGTTAAGCTCTCGATTCGCGTAGATCGTCAGCTCTACAGCGGCAAGAGCAGCCTTCAGCGGATCGATGTCTTTGAGTCGAAGGAGTTCGGACGCTTTTTGACCCTTGACGGCTATATGATGCTCACCGAGAAGGACGAGTTCATC
>CAZQDA010000181.1:0-1990 GCA_964592155.1 uncultured Christensenella sp. | reverse complement strand
GGCTGATCCGGAGGGCGCGGACTACAGGGCTTGCAGTGCTTACGGACCTGTTTATAAATAATCGTTTCCTCTGATTAGGACAAATCTACACCCTGAAATGCGTTTTGGGGTGTAGATTTATCTATGAAAAGAGCATATAATTTGAATTGTCAAGCTGGTTAAAACAGCAGTTTTTGATTAAAGATGAAAAAAGGGCGGAGACCTTGTTTCCGCCAAACAGGATGTGGAGGGAAAGAATCATGGAAAGATGCATGAAGCTAAAGGATAAAGTGGTTGTGATCACAGGCGCGGCCCAAGGCCTCGGACGCGCGCTTGCCCAGCGGTGCAGCGAGGAAGGCGCGAAGGTTGTGGTGGGCGATATGAACCTCGAGGGAGCGCAGGAGACAGCGTCTATGCTCGCAGACGGAATTGCGGCTAAGATCGATGTGACAAATTATGATGATTGTGCGGCATTGGCTGCTGCTGCAATTGAAAAATATGGGAGAATCGACGTACTGGTATCCAATGCGGGAGTTGTGATCTCTGGCTCGGTGGAAGAATTTAATCCGGATACATGGAAAAAGGTGATTGATATCAACCTGTGTGGATTTTTCAACAATGTGAAGGCGGTGATTCCGCAATTCAGAAAACAGGGAAGCGGCGTAATCGTACAGATCAACAGCAAATCCGGCAAAAAGGGCTCCGCGAAAAACTCTGCTTACGCGGCCTCCAAGTTTGGCGGAATTGGTCTGGTAGAGAGCCTTGCGTTGGAGTTTGCGGCAGAAAATATCAGAGTAAACGCCATTTGTCCGGGCAATATGCTGGATAGCCCACTATGGGTAAACAGCTTATTCAAGCAGTATGCCAAAAATCAGGGCATCACGGAAGAAGAAGTGCGCCAGAAGTATGTCGATCAGGTTCCCATGCGGCGTGGATGTCAATATGAGGATGTGGCAAACGTCATGGTATTCCTTGCAAGCGAGGATTCCTCTTATATGACAGGACAGGCGCTTAACGTAACGGGCGGGCAGCAAATGCAGCCGTAATGTAATTGAGCAGCAAGCGGCCTTTGCGGGTCAAAAAATCCGCAGGGGCTGTTTTTTGTTGACGGATGATGCGGGCGGATTATACTTTACCTAAAGTGTGGCCGTTTTTTTACGATATTAAAAAAGAGTATAGCTTCAAAATAACATTGGTATAGCCGGTTGGCTATTGCAGATTGAGAGGTCAGATATGCCGGATTTTAAAGTTCATAACAATATTTGTATTGCCCCGGAATTTTACCATGAGTTTGAATGCACGGGTTCGCAGTGTGTCCACACTTGTTGCACAAGCGCATGGGTGGTGGCGATCGACAAACAAACATATCAAAATTATTTGCGCGCGCCGGCCTCCGACGAGCTCAAAATGGCAATGATGCGTTATTGCAAAAAAATGGATAAAGAAACTTCCCGCGATCCTGAGAGGGACTATGCCAGAATCAGCTTTGAAGGGAATGATCTGTGTCCGCTTTTGACGGAAAATGGACTTTGCAGCATCCAGAAAGAGTTGGGCGCAGAGTATTTGTGCAGAACCTGCAGGTTTTATCCGCGCCTGAAATATAAGATCAACGGTATTACCTATAAAGGGATTTCTTTGAGCTGTGAGGCGGCCGCAAGGCTTACGCTGCTCAGGGAGGAAAGGGTTGCTTTTGCGGAAATGCCGCCCATGGAGGATAGCCCGAAGTTTGCGCCTTCCTTTAAGGTGGATACGAGGAATACGGAGCTTGCGGAAACCATGATCCGCTACTTTGAAGACATCCGGCTGTTTATCCTGTGCCTGTTGCAAAACAGGGAGTATAAGGTATGGGAACGCATGGTGATTCTGGGTATGTTTATGGAAGCGCTTGACAAATGTGAAAAAGACGGGGTGATCGGCCTGATCGATCAATATGACGCGGCGGTAGACGCGGGCATCTTCCGCGAAGAACTGAAAAAACTTCCCAAAAGACCGGATATCCAGCTCCAACTGT
>CAZQDA010000180.1:0-2183 GCA_964592155.1 uncultured Christensenella sp. | reverse complement strand
TTGCAGGCAGCAAGGCAGGCAACACAGAGAGAAAAGCAGAGCCGGACGCAACGCCAAAGCCAGAAGATTTTTCTGTGGTTGAGGAATCGGAAGATTTGCCGTTTTGATAAAAGGTGTTGACTTTTTGCCTTGTTAGCGGTATAATATGAGTGTGATATGGTGGTATCACGGTGAATAGGTTTTACCCGGCAGCAGCCGGATAAAATATACGCATTTACCGCTCTCATGCCCACACATGAGGGCGGTTTTTGCGTTTCAATTGAGGTGATATTTTGGCACAACGTAGAATGTTCAATAAAAGTATTGTGAACTCTAGCAAATTTTTGAAAATGCCAGTTTCCAGCCGCCTGTTGTATTATGACCTTGGCATGAACGCAGACGATGACGGATTTTGTGAGCACTTCATGGTCATGAAGATGACCGGGGCCAGCGAACAGGATTTGAGCGTTTTGGAAGTAAACGGCTTTGTACGCGTTTTTGATGAGAATGTTTTGATTATTATGGACTGGAAGGAAAACAATTTTATAAGGATGGACAGGTATAATCCATCTAAGTACGTTGAAATTTACAGTCTTGAAAAGATTGGTATACCAGATGGCAACCAAATGGCAACCAATGGTATACCAACGGTTGCCACAGGTAAGGTAAGGTTAGGTAAGGTTAGGTTAGGTAAGGATAGTTTAGGTGAGGATAGTACAGTAAAAGAAAAGACCGCGCCAAAAAAGGCGCGATTTACACCCCCCACAGTAGAACAAGTAACGGAATACTGCCGGGAACGCAACAACACGGTAGACGCAGAACGCTTTGTGGACTTTTACGCTAGTAAGGGGTGGTTAGTGGGTAAGGCCGCTATGAAGGACTGGAAAGCGGCTGTGCGTAACTGGGAGAAGGGCAGCGGGCTTACGTCTGATGAGCAAAAGCATAAAACAAGCCGTGTATACAATGATGATTTGGCCGTACTGTTTGGAGGTGGTTAGGTGGAAAAATGCGATAAATGCGGCGAAGACCTTTGCCATACGGTAAGTTTTTGCGGTAATGATTTTCAATTTTACAGGCAATGCCGATGCAAGAGAGAAGAAGAGGAGCTTTATCAGAGAAGGAAAAAGCTTGAAGAAATAAAAGCAGGTCAAGAGTATTGCTTTGGAAAATCAAGGGCAGTAGAATATACATTTGACGTAGATGACAAAAAAATGAAAAATGTTAGCGAAGCGTCAAGGAGATATGCTGAAAAGTTTGATGAGATGGCAGAAAAAAACATCGGAATATTGTTTCACGGACCTGTTGGTTCCGGCAAAAGCTTTTATGCGGCCTGCATTGCAAACAAATTGATTGAGAGAGGAAAATGGCCGATTATGACAAACTTTGCAAGCGTTGTAAATAGGCTGCAAGAATCATTTATTGGCAGAGAGGATTATCTAAAAAGGTTGGCAAGGGTTCCGCTGTTGATTATTGATGATTTTGGTATAGAAAGGTCAACAGAGTATATGCAAGAGCAAGTATACAATGTGATAGATACGCGATACAACGCAAAAAAACCTTTGATTATTACCACAAATATTCCTCTTGAAAAAATTACAAACCCGGACGCGATAGGTTACGAAAGAACGTTTGACCGCATATTGGAGATGTGCCACCCGATAAAAATTGAAACAGAAAGCAGGCGCAGGGAAAAGGCAAAAGAGGAATATGCAAAACGTAAACAGATTTTGGGGGTTTAATATGACCGCACAGAAAATGGCAGAACAAAAGCTTTCCGAAATCATAGAGCGTGAGGGTGACGCAAATGGAGAGCGGAGCAAACCGTATTACCTAGCCGCATTGGTCAATGAAGCACAACGAGATTTGGAGGTGCAGGCGTGGACATTAAAAGCAGCGACAACATAGCCGCGATAATACCAGCAACATGCCAGAAATTCACCATACCGGGCCGCCTGCCTGGGTACAACGAACTAAAAGACGGACACTGGGCTGTGCGGCAGAAAAAGAAGCAAGCAGCTATGGACTTTGTGAAATTCAGAATATGGGCATATAGCATAAATCCAGTAAAAGGCCAGTGCTACATCCGCATTGTGTGCCATGAAAGTAACTTGCGCCGGGACGAGGACAATGTGAAAAGCGGGGCCTGCAAGATTATACTGGACGCTTTGCAGCAGGCCGGAATACTGGCCGGGGATGGTCGCAAG
>CAZQDA010000179.1:0-2243 GCA_964592155.1 uncultured Christensenella sp. | reverse complement strand
TACAGTGCGGTGCATGTTGGATTTGTCGACAAGAAAAACAAAACCGTAAACAAAGACAAGAGCGGTAAGAAAGAGATCATTCACCGCCACGGTCTGACAAAAGCAGAGCAGGGACATTTTTCCAAAGCTGGTGTCAGCGGAAAAAGATTTGTAAGAGAATTCAAGCTGGAAGGTGCGCAAGAGTATCAGCTTGCTCAGGAAATCAATGCTTCCATCTTTGAAGTTGGCGATAATATCGATGCAACGGCTGTTTCCAAAGGTAAAGGATTCCAGGGTGCAATCAAAAGACACAACCAGCACAGAGGTCCAATGACTCATGGTTCTAAGTTCCATCGTCATGCAGGTTCTAATGGTGCTGCATCTGATCCAAGTAAAGTGTTCAAAGGCAAAAAGATGCCGGGACACATGGGAAGCAAAAAAATCACAATTCAGAATCTTGAAATTGTTCGTGTAGATGCTGAGAAGAACTTGCTCTTAGTAAAAGGCTCCGTACCGGGACCAAAGAAATCTTTAGTAACAATTAAAGAAACAGTAAAAGCTGTCTAGGCTTTGCTAGGAAAGGAGGAACACACAGATGGCAAACGTATCTGTTTACAATATCGAAGGTAAAGAAGTTGGGACAATCGACTTAAATGATGCGGTGTTCGGTGTTGAAGTAAATGAACACTTAGTGCACATGGCAGTCGTAAGTCAGCTTGCAAACAAGCGTCAGGGAACTCAGAAAGCGAAAACTCGTTCAGAAGTTTCCGGCGGCGGAAGAAAACCATGGAGACAGAAAGGAACGGGTCATGCAAGACAAGGTTCTACAAGATCTCCTCAATGGACAGGCGGCGGTGTAGTATTTGCTCCGACACCAAGAGACTATTCTTTCAAAATGAATAAAAAAGAAAAGAGAGCGGCTCTTCAGTCGGCACTCACATCAAGAGTAGAAGAAAAGAAATTCATCGTAGTAGATGAACTGGCATTTGATGAAATTAAGACAAAGAACTTTCAGGCAGTGTTGAATAATTTAGATGTATCAAAAGCATTAGTTGTATTAGAAGACGGAAACAAAAACGCAGAATTGTCCGCAAGGAACATTGCAGATATCAAAACTGCGAAAACGAATACGATCAATGTGTATGACATCTTGAAATACAACACAGTAATCGCAACGAAAGCTGCTGTTGCAACAATTGAGGAGGTGTACGCATAATGGCTAACATTCAATATTATGATGTGATCCTTAAACCGGTAGTAACCGAAAAGAGTATGGAACTCATGGGTGACAAAAAATATACATTTTTAGTTCACACAGAGGCAACCAAATCTCAGGTAAAAGAAGCTGTTGAAAAAATGTTCGCAGGCACAAAAGTAAAGAGTGTCAACACAATGAACTACGACGGCAAGAAAAAAAGAGCCCGCGGAAGCATGAAATACGGCAAAACCGCCAAGACGAAAAAGGCTATTGTTCAGCTGACGGCTGAGAGCGCTGATATCGAGCTGTTTGAGGGACTGTAGGAAACACCACAGCCACTAAGTTCGAAAGAACCTCACCAAGTGGACCGGGTGTACTTTCGCACTAAACTCGTAAATACCTCGTTAAGTGCTTGGGTAAGGAAACACCACAGCCACTAAGTTCGAAAGAACCTCACTAAGTGGACCGGGTGTACTTTCGCACTAAACTCGTAAATACCTCGTTAAGTGCTCAATGTATACGGTGCAATTCCGTGAAAATAATAATTAGTTGTATTGAAAGGAGAAGTCATCATGGGAATTAAAACATATCGCCCATATACGCCTTCCAGAAGACAGATGACCGGTTCTGATTTTTCAGAAATCACGAAGACTACACCGGAAAAATCTTTGCTTGCTCCGAAGAGCAGACAGGCAGGACGTAATAATCAAGGTAAAATTACAGTTAGACACCGCGGAGGCGGCGCTAAGAAGAAATACAGAATCATCGACTTCAAAAGAAGAAAAGATGGTGTTCCGGCAACGGTAATCGGAATCGAGTACGATCCGAACAGAACAGCAAATATTGCACTTATCTGCTATGCAGATGGTGAAAAAGCATATATCCTTGCTCCAGAAGGATTAAAAGATGGAATGAAGATTATGAATGGTTTAGAAGCCGAAGTTAGAGTTGGTAACTGCCTTCCTCTTTCTGAAATTCCAGTTGGTACACAAATTCATAACATTGAGTTATATCCTGGAAAAGGCGGACAGTTAGTTCGTTCGGCAGGAAACAGCGCACAGCTGAT
>CAZQDA010000178.1:0-2260 GCA_964592155.1 uncultured Christensenella sp. | reverse complement strand
TTGCAAAAGAAGCAAAAAAGACCGTGCAGGAATATAAAGACACCATGGGCACAGAAGAGCTTGACTACTTCAAAGAGCGGGTAGCGATGGAAATGTTGTTTGATTACCTCGTTTCCAAGGCGGAAATTGAAGAAGTTGACGCGAAAGAAGCGGCAAAGAAAGCGGCGGAAAAGAAACCCGCGGCAAAGAAGACGACAAAAAGCGAATCAGCAAAGAAAGAAACAGCGGAAAAACCCGCAAAAAAGGATTCCGAAAAAAAAGCAGCGAAACCGGCGGCAAAAAAGCCTGCTGCTAAGAAAGAAGCTGCTAAGGAAAAATAATTTCTATGCGCAGTGCGAAAGAGGGCATAGCGTATTGAGGAGGTTAATTTTATGAGCTTAGTGCCGATAGTAGTAGAACAGACAAACAGAGGAGAACGTTCTTATGATATTTTCTCCAGACTGTTGAAAGACAGAATCATCTTCTTATCGGGTGAAATAGATGATGTTATGGCGAATTTGGTTGTAGCACAGCTGATCTTCCTGGAAGCGGAGGATCCTGATAAGGATATCTATGTATATATCAACAGCCCGGGTGGATCCATAACGGCAGGAATGGCGATCTTTGACACCATGCAGTATATCAAATGCGATGTAAGTACAATTTGCATTGGTATGGCCGCTTCCATGGGTGCGTTTTTGATGGCAGCCGGACAGAAGGGCAAGAGAAAGGCTCTTCCAAACAGCGAGATTATGATTCACCAACCGCTGGGCGGCGCGCAAGGGCAGGCAACGGATATTGCCATTCATGTGCAGCGCATCCTTGATATCAAGGATAAGATGAACAAAATTTTAAGTGAAAGAACAGGACAAACGCTGAAAAAAGTGCAAAAGGATGTGGAACGTGATTACTTCATGACGGCCGAAGAAGCGCTGGCATATGGTATCATTGACGAAATCATCCCCGTAAAGCAGTAGGCGTAGAGGTGAAATTTAGACATGTACAATGATTTTAATGATGGTGAAAACCAGATCAAATGCACATTCTGCGGCAAAACGCAGGAGGAAGTGCGCAGACTGGTTGCCGGTCCGGGCGTGTACATTTGTGATGAATGCGTAGAGCTCTGCCGCGAAATCATCGATGAAGAATTCAAAGAAGCTGCAAAGTTTGATTTGAAAGAGATTCCTAAGCCGTCAGAGATCGTTAAGACGCTTAACGATTATGTGATCGGACAGGATAAGGCGAAGAAATATCTTGCAGTTGCTGTGTATAACCACTATAAACGGATTAACGCGGAAGTGGCGGACGACGATACGGAAATTCAGAAAAGCAATATCCTGATGCTTGGGCCTACGGGAAGCGGAAAAACGCTTCTTGCGCAGACTCTTGCACGGGTGCTTAATGTGCCGTTTGCCATTGCGGACGCCACCTCTCTTACTGAGGCGGGATATGTGGGCGAAGATGTTGAAAACATCTTGCTGAAGCTGATTCAGTCCGCGGATTTTGATATTGAACGTGCGCAAAAAGGAATCATCTATATTGATGAAATCGATAAAATTGCGCGCAAGACAGATAATCCGTCCATCACGCGTGATGTTTCCGGCGAGGGTGTGCAGCAGGCATTGCTCAAAATTCTTGAAGGCACGGTTGCAAGTGTGCCGCCTCAGGGTGGCAGAAAACATCCGCATCAGGATTTTTTGCAGATTGATACAACGAACATTTTGTTTATCTGCGGCGGAGCGTTTGATGGGCTTGATACGATTGTAGAAAGCCGGATTGGCAAGAAAACGATGGGCTTTGGCGCGGACGTGAAGAGCAAGCACAAAAAAGATATCAGCGGCTTGCTTGAGCAGATACAGCCGGAGGATTTACTGAAATTTGGTTTAATTCCTGAATTTGTGGGAAGATTGCCGGTGGTGGTAAATCTGCACATGCTGGATGAAAAGGCGTTGGTAGAAATCCTCAAAAAGCCGAAAAACGCTCTCACAAAGCAGTTTAGAAAGCTGTTTGAGATTGACGGCGTGGAGCTTGAGTTTGAAGACGAGGCTCTTAAGGAAGTTGCCAAGCTTGCGATTGAGCAAAAAACAGGGGCGCGCGGGCTGCGCAGTATCATAGAATCGTCCATGATGGATATCATGTATGATTTACCGTCGCGCGACGATGTGCTCAGGTGTGTGATTACAAAAGAAACAATTGATTCCAAAAAGCCGATGCTTGTGATGGGTGAAGCCCAGCTTAAGCTGAAGGAGCCGGAAGAAAGCGCTTCTTGATTTTTAAAGTA
>CAZQDA010000177.1:0-2272 GCA_964592155.1 uncultured Christensenella sp. | reverse complement strand
TAGCGATTCACTATCTTGAATCAGCACATCAGAAAAATAATGCGTTTGCACAGTTTCAACTTGGCAAACTTTTTTTATTAGGTAAAGAAGTACAACAAGATAAGGAACTCGGTATTTTTTATTTAAAGGAATCAGTGAGAAATGGAAATGAATTTGCACAAACCTTCTTGGATTACTTGAATGATTTACCAAGAGCAAACTTAATCTACCTTGCAACTCGTTTCTTCCATCAAACAACTAAAATATTTGAACAACAGTTTCATCTAAATAGGTTTAATGCGCTTGGATCAATGGATAAAAAAATGCTTCAAAAAATGAAAATGAAGAAACAATCACTCGGACAGAAAATGGAATAAAGGAGAAAATATGTCAGACTATAAGAAATATACAAGAGATGATTATGAATTAGTGAATCAAGTGAATATCGCAGATTTTCTAAGAGATAGTGGTGAAAACATTACAAAGAAAGGTAAAGATTATCGTTGGGATAAGCACTCAAGTTTAACGATGAGAGATAATCGATGGTTTTGGTTTAAAACAGGTGAAGGTGGATATCCACTAAAATTCTTGATGGAATTCATGGATTACCGCTTTAAAGATGCAATGGATACATTACTGGATTATGCAAACAATCAGGGGCTGACAATTGAAGTAAGAAAACAACAAACAGAAGAAAAGAAAGAATTTGCATTACCTATTAAAAATGAAACAATGAGCCGTTGCACTGGTTATTTATGCAAAACAAGACTCATTGATAAAAATGTAGTGGATGAATTTGTAAAATTAGGAATGATTTATGAAGATAAAGAATATCACAATGTAGTCTTTGTTGGTTATGATAAACAAGGAATACCAGCTCATGCACATAAGAAAAGTACAAGCACAACACAAGGACAGAGTTATCGAGGGAATGTAGAAGGTTCCAATCCAAATTACAGTTTCCATTACAAGGGATGCTCAAATCAATTGTATGTATTCGAAGCACCGATTGACTTATTATCCTACATTACGTTGCATCCTGAACATTGGAAAGAGCATAGCTATCTCACACTATGTGGAGTAAGTACGCTTGCGATACCCAAGATGTTAGAAGATAACATGCAAATCAATATATGTCATATTTGCACAGATAGTGATTCTGCTGGGTATGAGTGCTATGAAAAAATCAAGGATACACTGAGTCAAAACTCATTCATTCAAGTTGATTATCTTCATGCAAAAAACAAAGACTTTAATGAAGATTTAAAAGAGCTTGCAGGACTTGAACCGAGACCTGCACAAATTTCTATGGATCTAATTGCAGTAGAAAACTGTATTCAAAAAATACAGAATACAATAGATGATTCATCTAGACACTACGGATTTAAAGACTTATATCAAGTCTATGCAGATTTATATATGAAGTTTGATGAAAAAATATCACCACAAAAGATTCAAGATGAAGCAATGATTATTACGAAAATGTCTTTAAATCTTTATAATCAAGTCCGAACAACACAAGAGGAAATCGATTCAAAATCTTTATATAAACAGTACAAGAATAAAGGAACAATTTCAAAGAAGATGGAGCGTTTAAAGAAAGAACTTCAGCAAGTTCGCATTCTCATGACAGAAGCTGAATTCTCAACTAAACTAGCAGAAGCATATCTTGATGTTGCTAGAGAAAGTTTAAATCTTTGTGTAGACTGTGAAAAAGAACTACTGTTGAATAATCAAACTTTTGGTTCAATCGAACATGCATCACTCCCTTTCCAAGAAAATAAAAGACAAGCTAAAGAAATGTCCTTTGGATTTTATTGAGATAAAGATGAGCAGTCAAATTACATTAATTCTTCTATTTATTGGCATATTTGGAGTAATTGGTTTCATTGTGTTCATAGACAATAACTATAGTTTGAATCGTATTAAATCTAAGACAGTAGGTGATGGTCAACATGGTACTGCACGATTTGCGACTAGAAAAGAAATACTAAATACTTTTGAATCTGTAGGTTATGATCCAGTTAATTGGAGAAAAGGAAAGAATCTCCCTACTACTCAAGGTTTGATTGTTGGAACAATGAAGAATAATAAAATAGCCTTAGTTGATACCGATGATGTTCACCTATTAATGATAGGTGCTGCAGGTGTTGGGAAGACTGCCTACTATCTTTATCCGAACTTAGAATATGCATGTGCATGTGGAATGTCGTTTATCACCACTGATACTAAGGGCGATCTCTATAGGAACTACGCTGGGATTGCAAAGGAATACTATGGATATAACATCAGT
>CAZQDA010000176.1:0-2397 GCA_964592155.1 uncultured Christensenella sp. | reverse complement strand
GCCACAACGATGAGCGCAAGCGCGTACATTGTGAAACTGTGAGGGGGGATAACAAATGACCCCACATGAGATATTAACAGTGATTGTAAGCGCAATCGGCGTGATTGCCGCCGTGGTGACAGGGTTTATCGGCTACCAAAACGGGCTTCGTAAGAACAGCTCAAGCGACGGAGAGGCGCGCGGGGTGCTGATGACCGAAATCGGATACATCAAAGCGGGAATCGACGACATCAAAAAGCAGCAGGAGCGGCAGGAGCGGGAGCAAAACGAGCTATTGATCCGGATGAGTACTGTGGAAAACGATCAAAAAACGATGTGGAAGCGCATTGATGAGTTGAAAAACGAAGAGAAAATGCAATGGAAGACATAAGAAAAAACGATGGAGGGATTATTATGGCAGACTGGAATAAAATATACGAAGAAAAATTTAATGAGAGTACAAAAGGCTTTGATGAGCAGAGGAAGCAATATGAGGCAGCTCAGGCAGCGGAGCAGGCAAGTCTTGACCGGATGAAGCAAACGTCTGCTGAGCGTGCCAGAAAGGACATGGAGGATGCAAGCCGGCAAGCGTACATTTCGCGCGTGATGGCGGAAAAGAATTTGCCACAGCTTTTGGCAGCGCAGGGAATTTCCGGAGGGATGACGGAAACAACCAGATCAAACCTCTACAGGGATTATCTGGGCGGTACAGGCGCGGCGAGGGCATCATACGACAGGGCAATGTCGGATTTGGAAAATGGCTATGCTTCGGACAGCGCAAAGCTCAAAACGGGCTGGGCGCAAAAACAGGCCGACCTTGACCAGCAGCAGCGCAATCAGGCAATGGAACAGGCAAAGCTCGCGTATCAAATTGCGGTACAGGAAGAAGAGCGGCGCAGGCTGGAAGAGGAAAGAAGGCTGCAGGAGGAGGAGCGGCAGCGGCGGGAAGCGGAAGCTGCGGCTGCCGCTGCGAGAAGTACGAGAGGGAAAGGCGGAACAAAAAATTCCACGGAACCTCCATCCAAAAAGACGGTATCAGGTGGATATAACCCCTATATAACAAAAAACAAAAATGGTAGCGTGAATAGATCTACTGTCTATAAGTCAGGAGGCAAGACGTACTATAGTGACAGTAAAGGAAAGGTGCATACTGTGGATCGATGGAATATTCCATTGAGCGGGTACGCAAAATAAATATCAAAATTGAGGAGTAAAAATATGTTTGAATATATCGTGGATTACAATTTAAAGCCTGCGGGGCGTTATACCCCCAGAGCAAAAACAAAACGCATTTTGTTGCACCACACATCCGGCGGGAGTAAGGAAACGGTGCAGGGAATCCATGCGTACCATCTTTCAAAAGGCCACAAAGGAATTGACTACAATATTTGCGTGCAGCAGGATGGCACAGTAGCATGGGGGCGCGGCTTAGAATATTCCGGCGGATCGGTCAACAATTCCAATCCGCCTACCAAAGGCATGAATAACGATTCTGTGGCAATTGCAGCGCTGGGAGATTTTGAGCGCAATGAAATGCCAGAGGTTCAAAAAGAGGCTGTCCTGCGCGTGGTGCGTGACGTTGCGCAGTATTATGGAATCACTGAAATCAAGGGGCATTGTGAAGTTGCGGGGCGCGATTACACAGATTGCCCGGGCAGATATTTTCCGCTGGATGAAGCGCGGCGCTGTGCCATAGACGTGGAGGATGAGCCCGCGCAGCCCGAGGCAGGGGAATATGAATTTGCCCTTGGGCGGTTGTTGAAGCTTTGCTCCCCCATGCTGCGGGGAGACGACGTGCAGGCGGTGCAAAGGACGCTGGCGCTCAATTATGGCTATGACATTGTGCGGGATGGTATTTATGGGAAAAAGACAAAAGCGGCGGTGGAAGACTTTCAGGGAAAAAGCGGACTGAAAAAAGACGGAATTGTCGGGAAAGCAACCTGCGGAGCTTTGAACGGACGCTGGGATGGATGAAAGGAGCAAAAGAATGATTAATTTTAAAGTGAGGGGAAAAAACATTTCGTTTTGGATCAGCGTGGCGCTTTCCGTGATCGCGCCGGTGTTTGCCTATTTTGGGATCACAGGCGCGGACCTTACGACATGGCAGGCGGCAGGGGACTTGGTGATCAAAGCATTCAATAACCCGTATGTCGTGTTTACGATGATCATCGCTTTTTATAACGCGGTCATTGATCCGACGACAAGGGGAATTGGAGACAGCGAAAAAGCGCTTCAATATCAATCGCCCGCCAAATAATAAAGAGTGAGCACAATAGAGGAAGCCGCGTCTTTTTAAGGCGCGGCTTTTTGATAGAAAGGAGAGCGCGATGGCGAATAGCAAAAATCAATGGGATAGAAAGCGGTGGCAGGCAATGCCGGGCGGGGGAAGTGCGTCAAAGCCGACAGCGTCCGGCGTAG
>CAZQDA010000175.1:0-2417 GCA_964592155.1 uncultured Christensenella sp. | reverse complement strand
TGCGAATATTCTGGAGCGCAGAAGAGATATTGGCGTGATGAAAGTGGTTGGCATGAAGATTTCGCGGATACGCGTCCTGTTCATGGCGGAATCCTCTATCATCGGCCTGCTAGGCGGCCTGATTGGAATTGGAATCAGCTACATCATTGTGCTGATCATCAACACCGGAACAGGCGAAACTTCATTTTTGGGCATGTATTTTTATGATGGCATGCGGGTGTCTATCCCCGTTTGGCTCTCACTGCTCGCACTGCTCATCGCTGTGGGCGTCGGTGTGTTGTCCGGCATCTATCCGGCGCACAAGGCTACGAAACTAAGTCCGCTCGAAGCGATGCGCAGTTAGCGGATTTGCGTTTGCAATCCATTTGCTATAATAAAAAAAACGAAAACAGTTTATTTCAACAATCTTAATTACTTCACAACCGCGCCATTCCAATCGGTTTCGAGACCGCCAAAATCATAAACTGCGGTGTATCCCAACTCAATCAATGCCTTTGCCGCAGCTTCACTGCGCCGCCCCGTACGGCAATAGACAAGGATGGTTTGATCCTTGTCAGGCGCTGTTGCGCCAGCGTTTTCAGCGGTTATGGTATCATAAGGCAATAATACGGCATTGGGGATATGCCCTTCGTCATACTCATCCTGTGTGCGAACATCAATAATGACGACATCGCCGGACATCATTTCCGCAGCCTCATCGCCGCTAATCTTTTTATTCCCTACCACAGCATTTGGCTCCTTTTGGCTTTCACTCTCCGATGGGACGCTCACTCCTTGCGTCGCACAAGCGCACAACAACAAAACGACGAACAGTATTAGAACAAGCAACCTTTTCATCTTTTCTCCTTTTAAGATACCAACTTACCGATAGCTCAAAAGATCTTCCACCGCCTTGCGCTTGGGCATAGCCGGAACCTCATCCGGATATCCTGCTGCAATGATTGCTCCTACTTTTTGCCCTTCCGGCACGCCGGCTGCCTCAGCGAGCTTCTGTTCGTCAAAGATTCCCATAATCACCGTTCCCACGCCCTCGTTATGCGCCGCCAAACAAAATGTCTGCGACGCGATGCCCGCGTCAAACATTTCCCAGCGGTCTTCCTTGCTGGTAGAAAAACTTCCGTCGCGCTCAAACCCGCTGCGTCCCGCAATATAGGTCACGATCACCAGCGCGGGCGCATTTTTGATAGTATCCGCATTAAACGCAAAATCCATCACGCAATGGTCTGCGATCTCGTTCTTTACGGCCTCGTCTTCCATCACAATATAACGCGCAATTTGCGCATTCTTCCATGACGGCGCATAGGAGGATGCTTCCACAATACGCTCAAACGTTTCCTTGCTTACTTTTTCCTCTTTAAATTTACGAACGCTTCTTCTGTCTTTGACTGCTTCTAAAAAATCCATTTGTTTTCCCTCTCTTAAAAATCTTGAAATGTCGGCTTCCACTTACAATATACTTCGCCTGCGTAATATCCGCAACCGTTTTTTCTTTTTTGATGACCTCTAATATCTCAATATTTTTACCGGCTCTCTCAAATACAATGTTTACCCTGCGAACAATCCCTTCGCGCCATATTATTCTCGCGCTTTGGCCCTGCGCAGACGATCCGTTCCCACCAAAATTATACTCCAATTTAGCTGTTTCCCATACTAAAGGGTTGGAAATGATCCAAGTCATCCATGGGAAAAATGAAACACGGTTGAATCAGTCATTACAAATTCCCATTCGCGTGACCAAAATACCTGTCTATAAATGCTCGTTACCTTTCAAAATGCACACATCCATCTTCACAGAATTTGCCGGTGCGGAACGTAAGGCATACATAGAAGAAGAGGAGGATTGAATATGAAAAAAAGCATCATGATTTTCATTGTTATACTGCTGGCGCTTTTTCCGTCGTTCGCTTTGGCGCAGACGGCACCGGATTCCAAAGCTTCCATCTGCATGATGACAGGTACTTTTTCCACTGCTTTCATACCCACAGCCACCTCACGATTTCAAAAGAAATTCATACAGCTTTTGTTCATTTTCCACAATCAGCAAATCGCAGGCCATTCCGGTGGAAAAGGTAAGTGTATTCCCCTTTGGGTTGGACCATAGCGCAGAATTGGCCATGTTTCCCGCGTTGGAGTCAATGGCAAGCGTAGCCTTTACTTCGATACTGTTGCCTTCAGGAAGGATTTCCTCCACATACTTTTTGCTGCCGATTGCCGCCGCAATATCGCCGTCCGAAACCGGATATTCCCCTAAGGATGTGATATTCCCGTACATATAGCCATATTCCTCACGGGAAACAAACGAGGGGCTTACCTGCACCTTCATGCAGGGCGCAAGCTGGCGTCCTACATTGTCCGGAACATAGCAAATAATCTGGTAGACATTTGTGCCCTCCTCGACCTGCGCCAGACTGACGACC
>CAZQDA010000174.1:0-2459 GCA_964592155.1 uncultured Christensenella sp. | reverse complement strand
ATGGAAATGCGATATGAAGATGAAAATATATGGCTGACGCAAAAAATGATGGCGGTGCTTTACGATGTTGATGTGCGTACGGTAAGCGATCATATCCAAAAAATATATTCGGATGGAGAATTGGAGGAAGCCGCAACTATCCGGAATTTTCGGATAGTTCAAACCGAGGGTTCCAGACAGGTTTCCCGCGAAGTGAAGCACTATAGTTTGCAGATGATTATTGCAGTTGGTTTTAAGGTGAATAACGAGCGTGCAGTGCAATTTCGCAAATGGTCTAATCGGATTGTAAAGGATTATACGATCAAAGGCTTTGCAATGGATGACGAGCGGCTGAAACGCGGCGGAACGCTTTTGACAGAACAGTACTTTGAAGAGCAGTTGCAGCGCATACGAGAGATACGTCTTTCCGAACGCAAGTTTTATCAGAAAATCACAGATATTTATGCAACGGCAATCGATTACGACGTGACAGCAAATGCCACAAAGCGTTTTTTTGCGACTGTACAGAATAAGCTTCACTGGGCGATTCACGGGCAGACAGCGGCAGAGGTTATTTATAACCGCGCGGATGCCGACAAAGAACATATGGGGCTAACTACATGGCAGGACGCGCCGAATGGAAAAATCCAGAAGTTCGATGTATCGGTTGCGAAAAATTATCTGAGCGAATTTGAATTTGGACAGCTGACAAGATTGGTTTCGGCCTATCTCGATATTGCCGAGGATATGGCGGAGCGCAAGATTCCGATGACAATGCAGGATTGGGAAACGCGTTTGAACAGATTTATTGAAGCGACGGATCGCGAAGTACTGCGGGATGCGGGAAAAATAACTGCTGAGATCGCCAAGGCACATGCTGAAAGTGAGTTTGAAAAGTATCGCATTGTGCAGGATCGTGTGTTTGAAAGTGATTTTGACCGTTTGTTACAAGAAGCGGAGGAGCAAAAACCATGAACGGAGTGATCTATGCCCGCTATTCCTCGGATAATCAGCGGGAGGAATCCATAGAGGGGCAGGTGCGCGAATGCATGGAATATGCCGAAAAGCAGGGTATTACCATTCTTGGCACGTATATTGACCGTGCCCTGTCCGCAAAAACGGATAACAGGCCGGAATTTCAGCGGATGATCAAAGACAGCGCGAAGGGATTGTTTGATGTTGCAATTGTGTGGAAATTGGATCGCTTCGCGCGTAACCGTTATGATTCTGCGCATTACAAGACGATCCTGCGCAAAAACGGCGTGCGGGTGATTTCCGCAAAAGAAATAATAGCGGAGGATTCGACGGGTATTTTGCTGGAATCCCTGCTGGAAGGATACGCGGAGTTTTTCTCTGCGGAGCTTTCCGAAAAGGTCAAACGCGGGATGAAAGAAAACGCGCTGAAATGTATATCGAATGGCAGCAGTGTTCCGATGGGATATGTAGTCGGTAAAGATCGGCATTATGAGATTGATCCGTTCGCCGCGCCGTTGGTGCGTGATGTGTTTCAATATTATATTGAAGGACAGACAATGAAAGAGATCGCCGAATATCTGAATGCAAAGGGATTGCGTTCTTCCGGCGGGAAAGAAATCTCGTTGAGTGTTGTATCGCGTATGCTCAAGAACCGTCGCTATCTGGGAGAATATCGTTATGGTGATGTCGTAGTTCCGGGCGGGATGCCCGCGATTATTTCAGAAGAATTATTCGAGCGTGCGCAGGATCGGTTGCAAAAGAACCGGCGCGCACCCGCCGCTCGCAAAGCGGAGGACGAGTATCTCCTGACCACAAAGCTCTACTGCGGGAAATGTGGTGCGTTCATGGTGGGCGAAAGCGGCACCAGCAAAACAAAGAAAATCCACCGATATTATCGCTGCGTGAACACCAAAAAATATAAAATATGCGACAAGAAGGCAGTAAAAAAGGATTGGATCGAGGATTTCGCAATTGCGCAAATCATGAAAACGCTGATAGACGATCAGGAAATAGAGCGGCTGATTGATTCGCTGATGAAGCTGCAAGAGCAGGAAAACACAGAGTTGCCATTGCTTCATCGTCAGCTTGCGGAAACAAAGAAGGGCATACAGAATCTTCTGGACGCGATCCAGCAAGGATTGCTCACCGCCTCCACCAAAAAGCGTTTGGACGAGTTGGAGGAAACAAAGGACAAGCTGGAAAAAAGCATCGCACAGGAACAGCTTCAAAGGCCGACGCTGACGCGAGAAAAAATTGCGTTTTTCCTCTCAAGATTCCGCGACATGGATATGTCGAATCGGGAGCATAGGCAACGGCTGGTTGACAGCTTCATCAATGCGATCTATTTGTATGACGACAAGATCGTCATCACACTGAACTATAAGGAAGGCGCGAAAACCGTTGCCCTAAAGGATATTAAGGGTTCGGATTTATCAGGTGCAGCTACACCAAGCAAAAAACCGCGCTGTTGATCACAATAGAGCGGTTTTTTGTTTGCCTTTTTT
>CAZQDA010000173.1:0-2495 GCA_964592155.1 uncultured Christensenella sp. | reverse complement strand
AAAAGTGCTTTGCGTGAGCGCGGGTGGTTCCCTGCAAACAAGCAGGGCTTTGCCGCTGTATTTGAGAGTGACAAATCCACGACCATTGACGCTTTTATTGAGGATGTCAAAACGGCGATCGACCATTCGCCGCCGGAAGTAGCACAAGCGTTTATTGTTGGTGCCTTTGACGGACGTAGTACTCCGGATCGAAACACCGCAAACAATCAAATCCGATATTTGGCACTTGACTGTGAAAATCTTGCAGCAGCCGAATACTTACGGACGTTGCTCAATAGGTTTGGCATCGAATATAACTACAACACCTCTCGCGACAGGGTAGAAGGCGGTTTGCCGAGGAAAGCACAGCTCCGCATACAGGGAAACAATATGCCGCTGTTTATGGAAAGAATAGGCTTTGTTTCGCCGTTGAAATTTGATCTCGTTCGTTCTATGCTTGATCCGAAGCTGTTTGTACATAACAACAACCGGATGCTATGGGGGCTAAAAACGCTTTCCGCGTTACCACAGGTAGATGAGATTTTCGTAATCCCCGCACATGAGGAGCGCGATCTTGATACTATTCTCGACGGTATTCTTCTGTCGACTGCCACTCGAGATGCTTATGAGGGCGACCCGGACTTCCGTTATAGCGGCAGCCCGAAAGAAAAAACTGATCCAATAGACGCAAGAAACGGAAAACTTTATCGCCGCGACCGCAAAGTGGCAATTAATGCTCTTGTGTTGGCAGGACATCGATGTGAGATCGATGGGAGTCATCCGTCTTTCACTCGTAAAAACAGCTTGTTGCCGTATGCCGAACCGCATCATTTGGTTCCTGTAGGCTTTTATGAGATGTTCTCTGTGTCGCTCGATGTGGAGGAGAATGTGGTTTCGCTGTGCAGTAACTGCCACAATCAGTTGCATTACGGCAAGGACATCAGACCACTCCTTGCCAAGCTTTATGAGGAGCGAAGGGATTTGCTTCGCTCTGCGGGTATTGAGATAACCCTGCAGGAGTTGATCCGGATGTATAATGCATAACCGATTATTCGCATAATTTTAGGAGCAGCGGCTTTGACCGTTGCTCCTTTTTTGTTCTCCGATAAAAAAGTCCTTGACAATTCGCCCCGGGTAAAACAGCAAAATCCATTCTCATTTCCTGCGGTGCGCGGCTTGCTCCCTTTGACATTCGGGAGCTGCGCGAGCTGACCGCCTATGATGAAATGGAGCTGGATACGCTGGGTGACCGCAAAACGGCGTTGTTCATCATCATTTCAGACACCGACGACACCTTTAACTTCCTTGTTTCTATGGCATACACACAGCTTTTCAACCTCTTGTGCGACAAGGCAGACGACGTTTACGGCGGCAGGTTGCCGGTGCATGTGCGCTGCCTGATTGACGAAGCGGCCAACATCGGGCAGATACCCAAGCTCGAAAAGTTGGTGGCGACGATAAGAAGCCGCGAAATCTCAGCCTGTTTGGTGCTGCAAGCCTAAAGCCAGCTCAAAGCGCTGTATAAGGATAATGCAGATACCATTATCGGGAATATGGACGCACAGCTCTTTTTGGGCGGCAAGGAGCGCACCACATTAAAAGAGCTCGCTGAAACACTCGGAAAGGAGACGATTGATACCTACAACACCGGCGAAAGCCGTGGACGTGAGGTTTCTCACAGCCTGAACTATCAAAAACTCGGAAAGGAGCTGATGAGCATCGACGAACTGGCGGTGCTCGACGGCGGCAAGTGCATCTTACAGCTGCGCGGCGTGCGCCCCTTTCGCTCGGACAAATACGACATCACAAAGCACCCTAATTACAGGTATCTTTCCGACGCAGACCCCAAAAACGCGTTCAGCATTGAACGCTATCTCTCAACCAAGCTCAAAGTAAAGCCGGAGGATGTTTATGAGGTTTATAACATAGACCTTTCCGGCGCACCCAAAGCCGCAAATTAGCGGCTTTTTTTAATACACAAATACATCTTATGGAGGTAAAACCATGGCTTTTTTCAATAGTGCAGTAGACGTTCTGCAAACACTCGTCATCGCTCTCGGTGCTGGTCTCGCCATTTGGGGCGGCATTAATCTTTTGGAGGGCTACGGCAACGACAACCCCGGCGCAAAATCTCAGGGCATGAAACAGCTTATGGCGGGAGGCGGCGTTGCCCTGATCGGTATGGTTCTCGTTCCTCTGCTGTCCGGCTTGTTCGGTTAAGCGGAGGTAAGTGGCCATGTTCGGTATCATAGATGCAATCACCGACTGGCTGAAAGGCATACTGATAGACGGTATCATCGGCAATTTATCGGGCATGTTCGATAGCGTCAACCAAAAGGTTGGCGAAATCGCAGGAGAAGTAGGAATGACGCCAGCCGGGTGGAATGTATGCTGTAAAGGGTAGTGGTGATACTACTACTAAGAAAATAATGGAAGTCAGCCATTTGCGGCACAAATGACAGACAGCATACACTCCTTCCCTCGGTTTAGAGAAAGGAGAAATCATTTGCAAGAAG
>CAZQDA010000172.1:0-2608 GCA_964592155.1 uncultured Christensenella sp. | reverse complement strand
AAAGCATTCCAAAATTAAGGAGTTCTTAAAGACTTTACAGGAAATTTTTAGTATAATAAGAAAAGTTAGGTGGGAATATGGCCGCTTCGCGGCGGCAAAACGCGGGCAAAGGAAATCATGAGAGGTATCAGGATCAATGGAGATTGGATTTGAAATTTGCAAATGGGTTACCATTATTTTAACAATCATCACTGCGCCGATTACGTTGTGGACGGTGATTACAACGTTTGCCGGACTGAAAAAACCAAAGAACCTTACGCGGCAGGAAGAAAAGCAACGCCGCTTTGGTATCCTGATTTGCGCGCGCAATGAAGAGGCTGTGATTGGAAACCTGATCGGCAGTTTAGAAAAACAAAAATATCCCAAAGATAAATTCCAGATTTTTGTGGTTGCGGATAACTGCACGGACCTTACCGCTGCCGTATCGCGTCAGCATGGCGCGACGGTGTATGAACGCTTTGACGCAACAAAAAAAGGAAAGGGCTATGCCCTTCAATTCGGCATAGGAAAGCTGCAGGAAAACCACGCGCAGGAAATCGATACCGTGTGCGTGTTTGATGCGGATAATCTTGTGGCACCGGAGTTTCTTGCGGAAATGAATGCCGCGTTGTGTTCGGGCGCTGATGTGGCGCTTGGTTACCGCGACACCAAGAATGTGCATGATTCGTGGATCAGCGAAGTATATTCCGTTTATTGGCTGATGCTGATGCGTTTTTATTATACGGCAAGGCATACGATGGGATTTTCCAGCATGGTAGGCGGAACCGGCTTTGCATTTAAGCTTTCTGCTTTGGGCGAAGAGGGCTGGAGTACGAAATCCTTGACGGAGGATGTGGAGTTCTCTATCCAGCAGATTTGTAAAGGGCATAAAATTGTGCCGGCCAGGAAGGCGGTATTTTATGACGAACAGCCGACCACGCTCGGCGTTTCCATCAAACAGCGCTTGCGCTGGATGATTGGCGGGCTGCAATGTATTCCGCTTTATATGCCCACAATTATGCGCAGCGTATTTGGCGGCAACCGGAAGGCGCTCGACCTTGCGTGGTATATTCTATTTATACCGGCGACGGGGCTGGCGATTCCATTGAATATTGTGGCGTGCGTGGGCATGATGATGAGTCCTGTGCTTTGGCCGTTTGCGATTCCGGTGATGTTGATCATGCTGGTGTTTGGATACCTTCTTTCCGCGCTCGTCGCCTTTTTGACTTTGAAACTGGAACAAAAGGAGACGCGCTCGATGAAGCGTGCCATTGCGCTGTATCCTGTTTTTATGTTTACGATGATGTGCGTGGCGCTCGCGGCGCTCATCCATCCGCGTACGGAATGGGTACCGATTGTGCACAACAGCAAATATACGATTGACGACGTTAATATTACAGGGTGAGACCAAAGAGGGCAAGCATCATGGACGGCAAGTTTTATGATCTGGCAGTTTCACGCAGGAGCATTCGCAAGTTTGAAGATACGCCTGTGCCGGAGGAGGATATCAAAGATTTTATCAGGGCGGCCAGCACAGCGCCCAGCGGCTGCAACAGCCAGTGCTGGCATTTTGTGGCGGTGACCAATCCTAAACTGATCGGAAAAATCGCGGATGCGGTGGGGCAGGCGGTTGAAGCCTTTTATACCGATGAAAAATCTGATGAAAAGTTTCTTTTAAGTAGGGTGAAGTCCACAACGTTTTTTAGGAAAGCTCCGCTTGTGATGTTTGTGTATATGGATCATCTCGAATATTTTGATCCGCGGGTAACGGATTTTTTTATGCGGAACGGATACACATACCGGCAAATGATGGACACGATTGCCTATCCTGATGTGCTGACAATCGGCGCGGCGGTGGAGAATATGATGCTGCAAATGCAGGATAAAGGCTATGGCGGCTGTTGGATGATCGACCCGATTGTCGCTCATAAGGAGATATCCGAGCTTTTGGGCGTAAAAGAGGAAGGGCGGCAGCTCATCAGTGTAATTCCCATCGGCAGGCCTAAATATAATCCGGCAGAAAAAACGTTGAAATCGCTGGATGAAATTCTGGAAATCAAACGTTAAACGAAGAAAAAAACGAAAACGGTGTTTTTTATGGAGAAAACGCCGTTTTTTTTGTGTTTCCTGTTTGACAAAATTAAAATTGTGTGATAAAATTGGGTCTGTAATTAGATGTATTAATTGATTTTCACATATTTTGCAAGTCATTTATTACGTAGATGGTTTACAAAATATGTGTTTTTCATTTAATGGTCGATTACAACATTTTTATTTTTATTTGGAGGTACTGGTTAATGAACAACGGTACAGTAAAATGGTTCAATGCAGAAAAAGGGTTTGGTTTTATTTCGGATGATAACGGTGGGGATGATGTATTCGTACATTTTTCTGCGATTCAGACAGATGGATATAAAACACTTGCTGAGGGACAGAAGGTAACTTACGACACAGAGCAGGATTCCAGAGACAGCAACAAGATCAGAGCGGTCAATGTTTGCATCGACTAAAGCATGAACTGTAAAAGCTTCCCATCCGCAGGATGGGAAGCTTTTTTCGTGCGGGGCTTTAGCCTGTTGAGCACGGAAACGTGCGAAACGAAAACCCACCCGCTATGCGGGTGCGCGAC
>CAZQDA010000171.1:0-2662 GCA_964592155.1 uncultured Christensenella sp. | reverse complement strand
GTTTTCCCAGATCAGGATTTTTTCGATCGGATACGGAAACCGTATTCCCTTTTTTCCATTGATGATCAACACATCATTTTCCGCTCTTGCTTCCATGTGTTCTCCTCCTTTTATCCTTGCAGTTCCACAAACCGTCCTGCATATTCATTCATAAAATCGACCTGTAGGCCGCCGCCCGCTCCCCAATCGAGCCTGCCTGCAATGCTCAACTCAATCATATCACCCGCTTGCAGATATACCTCGCATTTTTGAGTCGGCAGGTTGGGCAGCGCGTATTTGTCCTTGATCTGCCGCATAGATAACCCCTCTGTATCCCGCTCAAACATCGCCCAATTGCCTTTCACATAGCCTTTCAAAGGATCGTAGTACCGCACCAGCCGCACATCCTGCTTTAGCCTCACATGCAGCGCCGGCGCGCCTGCGCTGCACGGCGGCCTATTCAGCCCCGCAAACGTCCACCGCATGTTCGCCACCTCCGGCGGAACCTCGTAAACCGTTTCGATCACGCCCGCCTGCCATAGCTCCATGATATACCCCGCGCTCTCCGGCGGATACCCCTTTTGCACCAGATCGCCCGGCTGCGCAATCTCCCGTACCGCCTGCCCTGCTCCGCTCGTCTCCAGCCACCGCTCATAAAAGGCATTTTGTATTTTGTTTTCCTCTGCGCCTTCCGGTAGATTCATGCCAAAATACTGATTGATCTGAGAAATATTTTGACGACTTGTCAGCGCTTTTCTCGTATCCACATTCAGAGCCAGCCAGTCACCGTTGCCATTGAGCGCTTGCTCCGCCTGCCGTTTTGCCTGTTCAGGAATGTCGCGGAACGCCATCACGCTTTGCGCCATTGCCTGATCCGGCGGTCCGCCGCGCTCCGACAGCTCCATGATCTCCGCCGCATTCCGGCTGTCCGTCAGGGTTTCTATTCCCTGCTCAAATCTGGCATAGCCCTGCGTTGCCGCCGCAAACTCCGCGCCCATCAGGCTGCCCGTCGCGAGCGCCTCTGTCATCCTGCCCAGCAGATACATTGCCTGTGACACTTCGATCTGCGCCTGTGTCGCATCCGGATGGCTGCTCACATAGGCGTCCATATACCGCGCTACTTCGCCTTTGTCTTTGAGGATGGAAAGATCGGAAATGATGTCGATCACTTCCTCCGCCACTTCTTCGCCGCCTTGCAAAACGGCCTGTTTTCCCACGTTTTTCAAAAAAGTCTTCACGCCGTCTTTGCCGCTCTGAAACGCCACGCCTTTCAGCGCAAACAGCTCCTTGAGCGGTATTTTTTCGAGCAGCCCTGTCGCCACGCCGTTCACCGTGCCGTAAGCCGCCGCCTGCTCTGGTGAAACGCCGTTTTGCAGCGCGCGAAACGTTGCGTCCCCCATCTGCTCTATTCCCATCATCACACTTGCCGCCGCGCCAAACGGCAGGTTTAATCCCATTTCTCCTGAGGAAATCGCCAGATTCACAAAAAAGGTCTGCACCTCGTTAAGACCCTTTGCCGCCTGTTCGCGCCCAAGCTGAGAATTAAGCGAAAAATCATACGCTCCGCCGTAAAGGTCTGTCGGCGCCCAGTTTTCCTCCCCCGCCGCCAGATTCCTGATTGCCGCAATCAGATTGTCGACGTATCCCGCTCCTTTTCCCAGAGAAGAAATGGCTGCAAGCCCGCCCGCTTCAAATCTGTTCCACGCGCTTGGGTCGTCGCCGCCCAGCCGCCGTCTGGTTTCCTCTTCATAGAGCCTCCAGCTTTCTTTGTTGTAGCTTCGCTCCCTCGCGCGGTAAAACGCCCACGCCGCCTCTTCTCCCTTCGTAGCGTAAATGTAGTTTAGCATATCTTTCTGTTCCTGCGGGATCACCGACCACTCCGACCCCTGCGCGACAAACGCCGCGCGCTGCCGCTCTAGCTCGTCGAGCCGGCTGAGCATTCGCTTTCCCTCCGCAGTATTGATATATTGCGGATTTTGTGCCAGCGATTGCTGGATCGTTTGCATTTCTTCATCGATTATAACTACTTTTTTCTGGAGTTCACCGCCATATTGCCTTGTTGTGCTTTTTTCCAGCGCCTTTTGCACAGGGTTGCCCTCTCCCTGCTCCACCAGCCCGGCATAGCCCTGCGGATCGATCAACCGCTTCTCCATCCCCGCCGCCTCGGTGTTGATGATCTCCTTTCCCAGTTTCACCTCGAAATTTTCATTGCGCTTTTGTGTCAGCGCTTTCTCCTGCTCCTTAACATTATCCTGCGCCTGCGTCACCACTTGCGTGTTTTCAGCTCTGCGCTTTGCGTCTTCATACCGCGCATACGCCGCCTGCCCCTCGCTGGTGTCCAGATATCCGGGCGGCGCGCTTGCAATCATCTGCGCCAGCGTCATCATCTCCTCATAGGCCAGCTGCGGTTCGTTCTTGACGTTGTCATATTCATTCTTTGCCGCCGAAACGGTTGATTTCTGCGCTTCAATCTCTTTCAGATTTTTCGCAATCTGAGCGTCTGTCTGCTGATTGCTTTCGTTGAGCGCATCCCTCATCACGTTTGTCTCAAGGGTCGCGCTTTGCTTTGCCGCCTCTTTCTTTTTCGCCTCCTCCATCTGCACATATTCCTTGAAGTTTTCCAGCGGACTTTTCCCAAAAATCCGACTCCAAAAGTCCGGCTGATGCTCTTTTTTCTGCTGCT
>CAZQDA010000170.1:0-2670 GCA_964592155.1 uncultured Christensenella sp. | reverse complement strand
CGCTGTGGTTTGCGCGCAAAAAAGATTTGTCGATCGAGCGGCTGATGGATATGATCAACGAACTTTCCACAAAGGGAGTTTTGCAAGTATTGCTTATGAGATAGTTTGTCCGTTCAGGACACCATTTCAATGGTTGTGTAAATCTCCGGAAAAAAGAGGGCAAACTGTTACTATCGCCTTCCGCGGTTATATACTGTTCGTAAACCACCCATGAAATATCATAATAAAGGTTGGAATTTTCTCGAAGCATTCTGTCTACAATTTCAGTAAAACCTTCCACTTCCCTTCTGCGAGAAATCCCCACGTGCGCCCATATAATATTAGTATCGCGGTTATGCCTTGGCGCGTTCTCCCTTTCTTGCAAATAGTCAGGGTCTTTTGCATACTGTGGAGCAAGGTTATATTGTCGGCAACATTTTATTTATTGCAGCACATAAAACGTCGGCAAGTCGCGAATAGCGCAGGGAAGTAGAATTTTCGGCAATTATGCTTTGTGCGGGAACGGCTAATCGTATTCGATTGAGATTTCCAAAGGATGAAAACACCACGAAACACAAAAAGATGCGTACAGGGTAAAGGATAGGAGCAGATAAAATATACTCCCGCTAATTTCCCAAATAAACTTGCGCCTCATAATTCCATTGTAATATGCCGGATATAACGATTTGCTGTATTGTGAAATTTGGCTGAATACCATGCTCTGCTTTTGCCGTCTGCATAATTTCATTCAATTTGGACGCTCTATTTTCTTCAGTGCAATCCGCGCACAGGTATTTCCCTTTCGGCAATATCTTTAATCCATCCATGTTTTCATATCGAATACATATGGCAAACAATCTCGACATTCCATTTTCTGTATAGATACCCGCCAAATCTTCAAAAGTGAATCGCTCTTTTTGCGAAGGCTCGATTTTGTCGTAAAAATGGCTTAAATAGCTCCAAAGATTATCAAGAGTCGGGGCTTCCAGTGTGTCCGAAAGCAGAACAACACGCTCAGGGAAATGCTTGATCACAATACCTTCCGTATAATCATGCCCGCGAAGCTTGCTCTCATAATCTGATTTTGCCAGCTGGATTTTTGCCTTGCTATATTGAAGGGAAGCCATTTTTTCATCTGCCTTTTTTTCTGCCTCCGTTAAAAAGTCAATGATTTTTTCAAGCGCGTCAAATTCTAAAACTTCTTTTATTTTTTTCAAGGACAGATCCATTTCCTGTAAAGCACGAACTGTATTAAGCCGCACAATATCTTGTTCCGTATAATAGCGATAATTTGTAACGCTATCTTTTTTGCTTGGCGCGACAAGCCCGATGCGGTCATAATGCCGCAGCGTTTCTACCGTTGTATGGGCAGCTTTTGCAGCTTCGCCCACTGAAAAATAAGTGTTCACGGTTCTCCTCCTTGACTCTTGTGCAACACAAGGGATTAGAATAACAGTAACATGGATCATTGTGCGAATCAATAACCATGCAAAAAACAGTCAGGAAGCATAAAATTGCAAAGCGCGGCCCTTGATGGGCATCACTGTTAGAAACGAATTTTATGCTATTGGAGGGATTTTATTTATGAAAAAAATTGTTGCAGTATGGATGTGTCTTATTTTGGGCGCGGCTTGTTTCACCGGATGCGCAAACAGCGGCGAGACGTTTGCACAAAGAAGCTACACAACAGAGGTCGAAGAAATTACAGAGGTCGTTATTGATGTTCGGGATAGACAAATTGAAGTCACGCCGTCTGCCGATGGTCAGGTTCACATTGACTATTTTGAAAGCAGTAAAGAGTATTACGATCTTTCTGTTACTGATGGTCATACGCTCACGATGACCGCGAAAAGCGATAAGGAGTGGACAGATTATATTGGAGAGAAAACCGCATCCGGTTTCCGTAAAATATCGCTACAATTGCCGGATAAGCTTTTGAAAACGCTAAAGCTGTCCACCACGAATGAAGATATTATACTTCCTGAATTGACAGTTGCAGGGGATATTTCGCTTTCCTCTCAGGGCGGCAACATCGTTCTCAATAAACTGAATGCCGAAAATACAATCAGCCTTACTGCAAAAAATGGGGATATCACCGGTTCAATTGTCGGAAGCTATGATGAGTATGCTATTTCCTGTGAGATTAAGAAGGGCGAAAGTAACCTGCCCTCAACCAAAGAGAACGGAACAAAAACGCTGACCGTATCGAATAACAATGGGAATATTGATATCGAATTCGTAGCCGCATAGGAAAAATCGCGCACCGTTTTTGGTGCGCGACTTGGTTGCGGCATAGCCTGAAAAGATGCAAGCTTTCGTGGATTTCAGCGTGTGGAAAGTGTTCCGTAGGCTTCGCCCATTTGAACATGGCTATATTGATTATCTTGCTCTTGCACGGTCATCTTAAATTCCACATTGTTTTGAAATAGAATGATAATGTCAGAACCGCCAAAGAGAAAGCTTCCCAACATATCGCCTTTTTGAACCGTATCGCCAACTTGCAGATTGGATTCAAAATTAACGGACGAAACTTGCGACATGCCTACAGGCAAAACTGCTACAAGACCATATTCAGGCGTTTCGATAATAATACATCCGCGGGTTTCTATACTCTGCCACCCCGGAGTATTTGCATTCAGCACGTATTTTTTTTGCTTCGGATCCCATTCGACATAGCCGCCGGTTGCATCG
>CAZQDA010000169.1:0-2717 GCA_964592155.1 uncultured Christensenella sp. | reverse complement strand
TATGACAAAAGAAAAATTGACGAAATGCTGCGATACTATGAAAGTAAGGGCAGCAAAATCATGACTTTAAGTGACCTATTAAGTTAAGCATTTTTTTCATCATGTATCTTGGATACGTATTTTGTTTTTGTAAAACATTTTCCGGTCGTTTTTCAAGGAAAATTGATAAAGTTACAATGTGAGTGAGCGAGCCGCTTTTTCCTATGATTATTCCGGTGTAATCTACGTTGGGTTTTTTCTTCTTCCCAACCATAATCATGGCTTCACCGCTTCTTTCTTTTGCATTGCACAAATTTAATTCATTTCATAGGCGCAATTTGTTATGTTATAATTGCAATATATATTTAACCGATAAACCAGAATGTGGGAGAAAGTACCTGTGACGATAAGAAAAGTAACCGAAGCCAAGAAAATTTATATCGATCTGCTCTTGTTGGCAGACGAGCAGGAAAACATGATCGATGAATACCTCGAGCGCGGCGACATGTTTCTTTTGGATGACAATGGCGTGAAAGCCGAATGCGTGGTGACCAAGGAGGCGGACGGTATTTACGAACTGAAAAACATTGCGGTTGTGCCCGACTGCCATCGAAAAGGCTATGGAAAAATGTTGATAGAGTTTCTGCTTTCCCATTATAAGGATTGCAAAACGATGCTCGTAGGAACCGGCGATTGCCCCTCTACGCTTACTTTTTATCAAAAATGCGGTTTTACGCAATCACACCGCGTCAAAAACTTTTTCATAGACAACTATGACCATCCAATGTTTGAAGACGGAAAACAACTGGTCGATATGGTCTACCTCAAACACGAGCGATAGATTGTAGCTTATTTGATGTAAATTAGACCGGAACCTGTCCCAGCCCCATTGCGCAGGCAATCAGATAAAGCAAAAGGATGTGTACGGGATAAAACAGATAAAAAACCAATTTTAGCTTGATTCCTCTCGTTCCGTTGTACAGGTAGATTGGAATCAGCGAGATAAACGCGGTTGGCTCCATCAATACGGCGCAGCTAATCCCCGCGCCTAATATTTTCCTTTTTCGAAGCAAGTAGAGGATGACAATGACCAATACGCCAAACATCGAATAATCTGTATTGAGAAAGATAGCCGCTCCGATACAAGCGGCAACAGCTATCAGGCCAAACAGCACTCTTCCGATCCTGTTCCATTGCTTTTTCTCCTCCGCCATGCGTATTCCTGCAATGGCAAGGATTCCGAAAAACAGTGTAAAGTAAACGTTCTGGTATTCAAAAGAAAACAATTGCCCTGAAAAGGCAAGGCTAAAAGGCAGCTGGGAAATAAGCGCAAACAAAAATATTCTGATCAAATACTTCTTCAGATTACGCGTATATAAAAAGCCTTGCACCAATAAAAAACAAAAGATAGGAAAAGCAATTCTTCCTATCATTCTAAAAGCAACGTCAACAAAATACAAGGCTGCATTTGCTTCTGTAAAAGCGTGGAATGACTGTACATCGGCCACTTCCAGCATCCCTTTTTGTATCAGCATTCTTTCCAGTATAATTGCGCCGATATGGTCTATCAGCATACTTACAATTGCGATTATTTTTAATGTGCTTCCGGAGATTCCTTTGATACGCGGATTCGCTGTATACTCAGTTTGCACCGCCTCCATTACAATCACCTCCCCGGCACGCCGGAATCGCTTGCCTGTACAATTCTTATGAATAAATTTATTGTATCGTCTTTGTTTTTGGCAGTCAACGAAAATCCTCCCGCCTGAAAATTGACCTCAGGCTTTCATGTTTTCTTTGAATGCTGTCTCTGCCAATGGTATCTGTTATTTGTGGCTTGCATCAAAAATCATATCCTTACCACTGTAAAATCTTTTTTCTCTGCAAAGAAAGTGCAAGCCGCTCCTATTTCTTCCTCGGTTCCTCCAGCTTTTTACGGAACACCTCACATACGAGCGTCTGGCTTCCCAGCGTTACATTTTCAATATACCGTTCCTTTTTGAATCCGTTCCTCTCATAAAAAGTTTTGGCGCGCTGGTTGCCTTGCAATACGTCCAGCACACAATGCTCATAACCGCGCGCAAACATTTCTTCCTGTGCAAAATGCAGAAGCTTGCTTCCCGCGCCCTTGCCTGTCGCCTCCGGCAAAAAATAGAGACACACGAGCTCCGCATCGTCCAAGAACTGCGCCATTTGGGATTTACGAAATACCGCGGCACCGATTATCTTTTTTTTCGCCTCCGCAATCAAACACTCCGCCGACTCCGAATCTATGGCCTCCTCGAGGAAATTTACCCAGTGATCATCCGGGAGCCCGGCCAGATATTCTTCATGAATCAAATTTGCATACGTACTCCGCCAGCTTTCGGCAAGCACCCTGCTAACCTCTCTTGCATCCTCTATTTCCGCATTCCTGATATGAATTCTCACAGCCAAACCTCCTTTGCTTCTCTTTTGTATTTCATTATACCACGTTTTCTCAAAAAATCTCCCATCAGATTCCAATCCAGCAATAAGCTGTTCTCTTGGCAGTATAACAACATAGAAAGGAGGAACCGGTTCCTGGTTCTCCTTTCCTTTGCCTCATCAAAAAAGTAAAAAAAATTCATTCGAAAGTCTTGACAGATGACCTTCTTTATATTAGAATAATAAACGCACTGTGAATGGATGCAGCGCATAATGCGTGGGAGTATAGCTCAGCTGGGAGAGCATCTGCCTTACAAGCAGAGGGTCACAGG
>CAZQDA010000168.1:0-2730 GCA_964592155.1 uncultured Christensenella sp. | reverse complement strand
CGGCGACCGTGACGGCAGCGACCGAAACCCCATTGCTTCCTCATCGCCTTCGCCCGCACCTTCCGCCTCCCCTACGCCTGCTGCTTCTCCTGTACCTTCCGCTTCTGCTACGCTTTCGCCCACTGCGTCGCCCGTACCTTCCGCCTCCCCTACGCCTACCGCTTCTCCTGCCGCTGCGGCGCCTGTTTCTACCGCGACGGCTTCTCCTACGCATAACCAATACACGACAGCCGCGCCTCGCGCAAACAACGTTGCCGCTCCCTTTGCTACGGCAGCCGCGCCCCCCCAAGCCCTAGCCGGCTCCGATGTCGCGGCACCCACACCGTCTTCCAGTACGATTGATGATCTGCAAAAAACGCAGCCGTCCAACCGTAGCGAAAATGATCCCTTTTTGCTGCATACGGAGAGTCAACCTCGTCCTGCCGACTTTCCCCTTTGGGGAATTATTTTATCTGCCGCCGGAGCAATTATTCTTGCCCTTTGGGCACTAAAAAGGTATCAGAAACATGGATCGTAAGCCTCTTTCTCCCCTGCTTTCATGGGTTCTTGCCATTGCAACGCTACTTTTATGCGTGGCGCTGTTTGGCGCGTTATATCGTTGGGACAATAAATATACGCATCCTGCGCCGCAGGCGCAAAACGGCGTACTAAGCCTCACCGCTCAAAATCTTGAAGAATATCCCGTTCGTTATTTGACTGGCGGATGGAAACTATACCCCGGCAGTTTACTCACCCCACAGCAGCTTATCACCGCAGAGCCGGATTCCCGAATTGCATTTATCGGCGAATATGGCGGCATGCAGGCAACGGACGGTTCCGCTTCTCCGCATGGCAGCGTTACCTATCGGCTCACCATTCATCTCCCGCCCAAAAGTGCGGAATATGCGTTAGAACTACCCGAGATTTATTCTTCTTACCAATTATATGCAAACGGTGCACTTATTGTCTCTATGGGCAATCCTGATCCCTCGGCCTATCAACCGCTCATCCAGAACCGCATCATTACAATGCATGCCAGCGGTTCTCTTGATCTTGTTTTGGCAGTCACGGATAATTCCTCTATTTACAGTGGCATGGTTTATCCCCCTGCATTTGGAACGCTATCGGCCGTGTTGCAGACGCGTGATCTTCGTCTTTTGATTCATACGTTGATTGTCTCCAATGCACTAATCGGTATGCTGCTGACCTTGTATTTGGGTAAGCGCAGCAAGAGTCGCACCGGACTTCTCCCCTGTCTACTGTATTTGTGCTTAATCGGCATTACCTGCTATCCTCTGCTGCACACCTTCTTCCCGACCGCCTATTTCCCATTTTATCCTATTGAAATCTCTTGTTTTTCTCTGATGCTTTTGCTTGTTGTCGCATTTCAAAACAAATTATACAATAAGAACGGCAAGGCAGCCGTATATGCCCTGCTGCCGTGTATTGCGGGAGTGGTGATATCAATCATCTATTCAAGTTTTGCCTTTACGCTCACAGCCTATGCCATGAGCTTTTTCTCAACTGTTATCGATATTGTCAAATATTATACGGCGATCTATCTAATTGCGACATCGATCCATGCGATCCTGCGCAAGAAACCACGCTCCACTCTTATTTTTTGCGCAGGTTTCGCATTTGCGTGCGCGCTTCTATTCGACCGCTTTCTCCCGCTTTACGAACCAATTTCAGGCGGTTGGTTCTCAGAAATTGGCGCACTGATACTTGTCACAGCATTCGAATGCGTTTTGTGGCTTGATTTAATCGACGCCTATCGCTTCCGTCTTGTGTACGAAATCAAACAGCAGCAAATGGAACAACTCCTGACAATGCAAAAAGAGCATTATCAGCAGCTCTCCGATCAGGTGCAGCAGGCCCGGATTGCCTCGCACGATCTACGCCATCACATGCGCACTTTGTATGAGCTTGCCACCAAAAGGAGTCTTGCCAGCGTTGTACGATATCTTGATCAATATGCAGAAAACATGGATCAACACGAGATTTCTACCTTTACCAGCAATCCAACCGCAGATGCGGTTTTATCTTACTACGCTTCCCTGTCTGCCCAGAGCAACGTCCGCTACGATGCCAAACTCAATCTGCCCGCACAGTTGGCTTTTCCTGACAACGAACTATGTATTTTGCTAGGGAATCTTTTGGAAAACGCGATGACCGCAGTTTCTTCTCCAACAAACGCAGACCGCTATATTTATCTGCGCGGCGATGTTGCCGACCAAACGCTGCGTCTTGTGATTGACAACAGCTTTGCAGAGTCCCCTTACAAAGCAAAAGAAAAACGCAAAGGACATGGCATTGGAATCCAGTCCGTTCAGGCATTGGTCAAACGTTATGGGGGCGTTTCTTCTTTTTCACACAGCAACGGCGTATTTCATGTATCCATTCTCATTCCTTACCCGCCGTCTTCCTCTCCTACCTGACTCTATAAAAATTAAATAATTGCATTTGATATTATCACTAAAATATCTGGGTACCGATATTCCTCTCTTAGCAAGTACGTCCTGGATTTCTTTCCCTCAAATAATTGATTCAAATATGTTTTATTGTCCAGACCTTAAACCAAAGAATAGTTGATCGGCGTATCGGGAATGGATAGCTCCATCATTTCCCGCTTTACATCATAGACTTTTTTAAAAATTGAATCTGGCAGTTAGGTAAGGCTTGGTCTCCCGCGCCGTAAACGGCGTATAAATAAAAAACCCATACTTTTGCAAGTACAGGTTTTTTAATTGA
>CAZQDA010000167.1:0-2733 GCA_964592155.1 uncultured Christensenella sp. | reverse complement strand
AAAAAACCGCCGGATGTGTTTGTTTTTTCCGCTGTGATGTATTATAATATTTTATAGTTTGCTTGCAGGCAGCGGCAGAGTTTTGAAACGCATGGCGCGGGTCAAAATCGATTTTTAGGAGGGGTATACCGTTGGAACATATTATTTGGAACAAAGAGGCAGAGTGTGCGGACAGGAAGAAGATCAGGGAATTGCAGCTCGAGCGGCTTAAGCACTCCGTACAGTATTGTTACGACAACGTTCCACATTACCACAAACAATTCGATGAAATCGGCCTAAAGCCGGAGCATATCAAAACATTAAAAGACATTGAGAAAATTCCATTCACCACAAAAGACGATTTGAGGGAAAATTATCCCTACGGCATGTTTGCAGTGCCCATGAAGCAGGTGGTGCGTGTGCACGGGTCTTCGGGCACCACAGGCAATCCGACGATTGTAGGCTATACAAAGCACGATCTTGACATGTGGACGGGTCTTGTGGCGCGGATTGCTTGCGCGGCAGGCGTTGTGCCGGACGACATCGCGCAGATTTCGTTTGGCTATGGACTTTTTACCGGCGGCTTCGGGCTGCATTACGGACTCGAGCAGGCGGGGGCGACAGTGATTCCTGTTTCCAGCGGAAATACGGAGCGCCAGATCAAATTTATGCAGGATTTTGGCAGCACGGTGCTGATCAGCACGCCCTCCTATGCCATGTATCTGGGTGAAACTGCGCAGAATATGGGCATTGATTTTAAAAAGATGAAGCTGCGGCTGGGGCTTTTCGGCGGCGAAGGGCACACCAAAGAAATGCAAAAGCAGATTGAAAAATATTTGAATATCACGGACACGGAAAATTACGGGCTTTCGGAAGTGATCGGGCCGGGATTTTCCGGCGAGTGTTATAAGCAGAACGGAATGCACATCGCGGACGACGAATTTATTTCGGAGGTGATCGATCCGGATACGGGCGAGGTGCTCCCCATGGGAGAGCGCGGGGAGCTTGTGGTGACCAGCCTGACAAAAGAGGCGCTGCCCATCCTGCGTTATCGCACCAAAGACATTACCAGATTGTTTGACGAACCGTGTACGTGCGGCAGAACGACGACGCGTATGGAAAAGGTTTCCGGACGGACGGACGATATGCTCATTATTCGCGGGGTCAATGTGTTTCCGTCGCAGATCGAAGGCGTGCTGCTTGGCATGGAAGATGTGGCACCGCATTATGAAATTATACTTACCACAGAAAAGCATTTGGACAGAATCGAAGTCAAGGTAGAGGTGGCGGATGAAAACCTGCTCACGAGCTATGGTGCGCTGGAATCGCTGCGCGAAAGCATTGCGCACAATATTTTCACCGTGCTGAATATGCACGTGAAAGTAACGCTTGCAGAGCCGCAGACCTTGAAGCGTTTTGAGGGAAAAGCAAAGCGCGTGACGGACTTGCGCAGTGAATAGAACAAAAATATTTTTATATTTGAGATAGTAAGGGGAATCAGATCAGTATGAAGAAAATTATGCTTGGAAATGAAGCGTATGCGCGGGGAGCATATGAAGCGGGCGTTCATGTCGTTTCATCCTATCCGGGTACGCCGAGTACGGAAGTGACGGAAAATGCCGCGCTATACGATGAAATTTATGCGGAATGGGCTCCAAACGAAAAGGTGGCGCTCGAAGTAGCGTCCGGCGCCTCGTTTGGCGGCGCGCGCGCCTTGTGTTGCATGAAGCATGTAGGGCTTAATGTGGCAGCAGATCCTCTTTTTACCGCGTCCTATACGGGCGTGAACGGGGGGCTGGTGGTGCTCGTGGCGGACGACCCTGGAATGCATTCCAGCCAAAATGAACAGGACTCGCGTTTTTATGCGCGCAGTGCGCATCTGCCGATGCTCGAGCCGGCTGACAGCGGCGAGGCAAAGGAATATATGAAGCGCGCGTTTGAGCTGAGCGAGCAATTTGACACGCCGGTGCTGCTGCGCTCCAACACACGCATATCGCATTCGCGCGGCGTGGTGGATACGGAAGAGCGCAAGGAAGCGCCGCTTCGCGCATACCAGAAGAATATACAGAAATATGTGATGATGCCGGGCATGGCAAAAGCGCGGCATATTGTGGTAGAGCAGCGCATGAAAGACATTGCGGCGTTTGCGGACACGAGCGACCTTAACAGGGCGGAATATCGCGATCAAAAGGTGGGCGTGATCACGAGCGGCACCTGCTATAACTATGTGCGTGAGGCAATGCCGGACGCGAGCGTATTAAAGCTCGGCATGGTATATCCGCTGCCGCAGAACATGATCAGGGATTTTGCTTCCAAGGTGGAGACGCTGTATGTGATTGAAGAACTGGAACCGTTCTTTGAAAACCAGATCAAGGTGATGGGCATTGAGGCGCAGGGAAAAGAACTGTTTACCGTGCAGGGTGAATATTCCGTGCGCATGATAAAAGAGCGCATTTGCAACGAAACGTGCGCGCTCGTGAAGGTAGAGGCGCTGCCTATGCGTCCGCCGGTGCTTTGCCCCGGATGCCCGCACAGGGCGGTCTATTACTTGTTTAACAAACTGAAATTGACCGCGATGGGGGATATCGGCTGCTATACGCTAGGCGCGGGCGCACCGCTTTCCGCGATTGATACGACGCTGTGCATGGGCGCGTCCATCGGCATGGCGCACGGCATGGAAAAAGCGCGCGGAAAGGAATTTGCCAAAAAGCTTGTAAGCGTGATCGGAGACAGCACCTTTATGCACTCCGGAAT
>CAZQDA010000166.1:0-2769 GCA_964592155.1 uncultured Christensenella sp. | reverse complement strand
TATCACTGAAATATTTTTTGTAGATAACTTCAAAATCTATTCCTTTTCTCTCCTCTTTCGTGCTTTCCATTTTTTTTGTTCAAGGCTAATGTTGGTTGCAAAAATATATTTTTTTTGCATATAGAGTTGTTTTTTGGCAAAAAAAATCAGACTTTGGCAAATAAAGTACTACTTCGATAAGGTATCCGGCTGAGACATT
The DNA here is from genome assembly GCA_964592155.1 of uncultured Christensenella sp. GTDB lineage: Bacteria > Bacillota > Clostridia > Christensenellales > Christensenellaceae > Christensenella. The sequence goes on along the minus strand of CAZQDA010000166.1, from coordinate 2,570 downwards.
TACTTTCGTATAAGGGCTTCTTTTTTAAACTAAATCAGATATTTTTAAAGAAAAACAACTTTTGACTCACCCACTTTTCTTTCCAGCGCGTATATATCAGTAATAGCATGACTCTTAAAAGAGTTTAAAAGCACGACTTGTTTTCAAGAAAAAAGCATGAAACAGATGAAGAAACCGTGACTAAACAAATGCAGCCCTTAAGTTTTTAATCTATAATATCGCAATGAAAAGAAAGTTAGAGAATGTACAAAGAAGAATACAGGCATATATGCTTTTTTGCGTAGTCTGTTTCAGTATGCTGGTCAATGCTCAAGAAACTGACAAAGTAGCTTCAGTAGGGCGCAGAATTAAAGGGGTGGTAACAGATGCGGAAGGTTCGCCTTTGGCAGGGGCTTCCATCGTAGTTCAAAAAGACGGGCAAAGTTGGGGGGCGATGGTAAACCTCGACGGAGATTTCGAATTTGTTCTTCCTATGAAACTATTTGCAGATAAAAATGCGGACATCAATTTGCAGGTCAGTTTTATAGGATTCGAGAAGAAGTTGGTTAAACTCGATCCGAAAAAGGATAAGTACCGGATTGTCCTGAAAGATAAGGACGAAGAGTTGAAAGAAGTCATTGTGACGGGATACCAGAACCTGAATCCGCGCAAAAACACCAGTGCTATCACCTCGTTGAAAATGGAAGATATTCTGATGCCCGGTATGACCTCCGTTACCCAAGCCCTTGAAGGACGGGTGCCTGATATGGTATTTATGCAAAACTCCGGCGAAGTAGGTGCTACCGCCCGTATGCGTGTACGTGGAACCTCCACGCTGGTGGGCAACCGCGAACCTCTTTGGGTATTGGACGGCATCGTGCTGCAAGACCCCGTTGATGTAAGCAACGAGCAACTCAACGATCCCGACTATATCAACTACATCGGTAATGCCATCTCGGGCGTAAATCCCGAAGATATTGAGCGCATCGACATCTTGAAAGATGCTTCTGCCACAGCTCTTTATGGTACTCGCGCCAGTAATGGGGTGATTGTAGTAACCACTAAAAAAGGGCACATTGGGAAGCCGCAGATCCGCTACTCCACGCAGTTCAAACTCACTACCCGCCCGCATTATTCCGATCGGAACATCTGGCTGATGAACTCCCAGGAGCGCGTGCAGTTTGGTAAAGACTTGTGCGACCTGCACTATGCATTCCCTTCGGGCATGACAATGGTAGGTTACGAAGGTGCCTACTATAAATTTCAAACGGGTCTTATTTCGTACGATGAGTTTTTGAAACAAGTACAGACGGCCGAAACCGTTAATACCGACTGGTTCAAACTCCTTACCAACGATGCTCTCACTCATTTACACACTGTCAGCCTGTCGGGAGGTTCCGAAGCCATACGCTATTACGCTTCACTGGGTTATACCCGCGAGAACGACGTCATCCGCACCCAGTATAGCGAACGTTACAATGGAAGCCTTAATTTGACGGCCAACATTACCGATCAGTTTACCGCCAACGTGCGTTTAAATGCCAATGTGCAGAAGAAAAATCACCTCCCCGACGACGTCAAGGCACTCGATTATGCTTACAATACCACGCGTGCACTACCTGCGTACACACCGGATGGCTCTTACTACTATTACCAGCGTAATGCTTATAGCGGGGGAACCCAAAAGAATGAGTATTATAAGTACAATTATAATATCCTCAACGAAATGGACAACTCCTCAAGTTCGCAGGATGGTAACGGGCTGATCGGTTCGTTGGATTTGAATTACAAATTCAAAACCATCTTCGATGTCACCCTGGTGGCCTCCTATCAGCGCAACGATGCGCAGAAAGCTGTGTGGTACGGCGAAAACACCAACTACGCAGCCTACCTCCGAAATGCAGAAGTCGATGATACCCCCATTGGGGGCGAAGCCGGAAAGTGCGACATGCCGTATGGTGGTGTTTACAATACCAACAGTTCGGTTAGCGAAAGTTTCACAGGACGTTTGCAGTTCAACTATCATCAGGGATTCGGTCCCAACAACCTCCACTCCGTGGCTGCCAATGTGGGATACGAAGTGAATAGTGCTCTCAACAACGGAATCTCCGACGAAACCCGCGGATACCTCAAAGATCGCGGAATGCAATACGTGCAGATGACTCCCGATGTGCTCGATCTGTATCCTTATTATAAACAGTGGCTGGCTGCAGGACACCGCAAACTGACTGCCGGAAAGAGTAACTCCTTGAGCGGATATCTTTCTCTCTCATATACATATCATAACTACTTGACGCTCAATATTAACGGTCGCTTTGATGCCTCTAATAAGTTTGGTAGCCGGAGCAATGAAAAGTTTCTGCCGATATGGTCTACTTCTTTCAACTGGAACATCAAAGAGTGTCTGCTGCAGGAAATGACAGCACTTAATACCTTAGATCTCCGTGCTTCGTTCGGAAAAACGGGTAATATGCTCGACAATCAAACTCCCAATATGCTTATCCGCCACGGAACGTTGGACACTTATTACGATGAATTTACATCGAAAGTAGCCGCTTTCCCTAATCCCAACCTGCGCTGGGAGCAGACCA
>CAZQDA010000165.1:0-2781 GCA_964592155.1 uncultured Christensenella sp. | reverse complement strand
CATACCATGTTAGGGTCGCACTGCCTCCAATGTAGAAAAAGTTCGTGCTGGAGAAGTTTCCCGTTCCGCAAACGACTTTATACACATACTCACACCAGTCACCAGTACCAATGTTTGGAGTCAGCCATTTACTCCAACCGCCGTCACCAATAGCATTCGATGCCCACTGAATTATTCGTCCGGTGGGTATTTTAGCAATAATTCTGGCTATAAATATTTTTCTGTATGAACATCCATTCCCGAAGTGAAATCCGCCGCAACCGGGGGATGCACTGCCTGTATTTGCGATTTTCAGAAGATATTTGCTATCATTGGGAGCTGTATTATCGTATACACGGGTAATTGTTACTGTCCCATTACCCGAATTATTATAAACATTCGTACTGTTATTACCCTCAAAAAAAGTAGGGTCGCGAAATAGCATTTTCCCGTATGCCATCGCAGAAGCCAATTCCTTAGCTGCATTTGACTTTGACGTTGCGTCCGTAGCTGCGGCATTGATAGCCTCCGTCTTTTTTGTATCGGCATAACTCTTGGCAGAATTTAGGGCATTGGTAGCTGCATTTGTCCAATTCAAGGATACAGAAGATCCGAAGGTTACATTTCCGGCTGCATCCCATACTATATTACCGTTTGCTAAACGCCCGGAGCCATCGTTGTTCAGCCGCCATTTGGTGCCATTGTAGATACTGCCGTCGGAGCCGAGATAAACACTGTTTTTCCAGATACTTGCATTATCAAACGCCCAACCTGCAATACGATTATATACCTCTTTACTGCCGGAACGAGAGTAATTGGTCGATAAACAAAAGTATTCCGTATTGTCCCATGCCATCATCTGCAATCCTATAAATCCGGTCTTGACACTATTGCCCAATGCCGCAATCTGTCCAAAAACGATGTGTCCCGCATTTGAACTCTGATGCCATGTCATAGTAATACCAAAAGGTTTGTATTCACTTGTGTACCAATACCCACTCCCGGATGATATCGTACGTATCTGTATGGGTGTTTGCCCCATTGCTCCTAAAGTACCGACAGTCATATTGTCGCTACCAATTGTAAAGCCACCTATTTTGCCCTTCGTAAAAGTACAGCTCAGCCCATTAATATAATCGGTGTTGATAATATTGGCCTTTATACTAACTGCATCCAACTTGGAGGAAGAAATACTACCCGTTGCTATACGGTCTGCACTTAGTGTCCCCGTAGTGATGCTTGAAGCATTGATACCAACCGCATTGACTTGATTGGCAGTCAGCGTTCCGGTATATATACCCGTAGAGCCGATATAGGTCAACGGATGTTCTGTTAATACGGTATCGTTCCCCTGTGCCAGACGGATAAACCTGCGTCTGCGTATCTCCTCCTCAACTGTCGATGTCAGAATGCGGGGAGCGGGTGCATACTGCTGATTGTCGGTATATTTGAAAATTAAATCCGAATTATAGCAAATCTGAGGTGCAACCTGTGAAACAGGAGCTTCTGAATAGGCAACAGAATCAAGCGGTTGATTCGAATAGAGATGATAAGCCGCTCCGGTTGCTCCACCGCCACGCAGAAAGATAGCGAACATACAACAGTTCCCACAATGTACAGCTCCTGCAAACATACGTGCATACGTTTCGGATAGTTCATAAATATCCCATGAATAATTGATTCCGCCCCAGCCACCAAAATTTGTTTTGAGAAGCAATATCAAACCTCCCATGTGAGTAGTACTATTGCTCTCCCAATCGGAAGGGGCTTGTTCATTATACCCCCTGCGTACAAGAATGTCCCGTTTTACGGTCTGCTCGCCGCCTTTAATAATCACCGGATAATATTTCGCAGACTCACCATTAAGGATAATCTTCTTATAATATCGGTAGCCGTAATTGGCTGTTTTTGCCGATTCTATATCATTTTTCCACTGCAACGATACAGATGCTCCGAATGTGACGTTTCCACTGCTATCCCAAGCAACATTTCCGTTGGCTACCTGACCCGAACCGTCATTATTCAACTTCCATTTTGTACCGTTGGCAATGGAACCGTCGGCACCTAAATATACGCTGTTCTTATATATCTGAGTACCGTTTATCGTCCAACCGGCAATTCGATTGACATAGCCTAACTGAACGACCGTATTTCCGGCTGTATCAGTTGCGAAAAGTCCAAAATCCGTATTGCTGTTATGATATAATTGCACCCTGTTTCCACTGGTAGGACTTGATGATGCCCCGTAGACTGCCATGCGGTTATTGGCTTTGTCCAGTACAATCTGACCGCCTGAAATAGAAGAGTTGCTGATTGTCCAGCCACCAATGACTCCTTTGGTTACATTTAGCGTCAGCGCATTGATGTTCCCTGCGGTAATTAAGGCAGCCTTCAAAGCATCCACATTCAGCCGGGCGGCATCAATGGTTCCGGCGGTAATCTGATTGGCATGAAGAGTTCCAGTATAAATACCATTACCATTAATAAACGTATTCCGCTGACCATTAATGGAAATTCCTTGAGGAATACCATTAACTACGATAGTAGATAGTTCCGCATATGGTTCGGACGCACCCAAACCATACATCGAAAAAAGCCCGTTGTTTTTCCCGATTCCCGGAATCCCAATAAAAGCAAAAGGGATACGTTCATCAGTAATCAGCCGGTCACTGCCTCCACAACGTTGAATAGCCGCACTCAGAGATTCGATTATACGGAAGGCAACATAGGAAGACAAAATGACAAATTAATCAAAGATCAGCGCATTGAGTGATGTTGCCAAAGTATCGCAGATCTGTACAC
>CAZQDA010000164.1:0-2796 GCA_964592155.1 uncultured Christensenella sp. | reverse complement strand
CATGCCTGTAAAAACATCACGGTAAGCGGCCACGCGCCCGCGCCCTTGAGCATCACCGCAGCGTCTTTCCACCGCCCGAACCGCTCGATTTCGTTGATGTATTCATCCGCAAGGTTTGCGCCCCCGCAAAACGCGGTGTGCCCGTCAATCGCCGTGATTTTTCTATGATCCCTGTTGTTAAAAATGGAGGAAAGCTCCGGCTTTAAGGTATTAAACACCACGCACTTAATCCCCATTTCCCGCAACTTTTTATAGTATTGAAACGGCAGCGTGCGCGCACAGCCCATATCGTCGTACATAAAACGCACATCTACCCCCTGGCTTGCCTTGCGCTTTAAAATTTCCAGAATACTATTCCACATCACGCCTTCCTGCACGATAAAATATTCCATGAAAATATAGCGTTCCGCTTTTTCGAGCTCCTCGAGCAGCCGCGCATAAAAATCCTCTCCCATGGGAAAATATTCTGTTTGCGTCTGGTCGTAGACCGGAAACATACTTCCCCTGCGGATATAGTCAGATTGCCGCAGCACGCTTTGATCCTGCTGCCCAATCTCGCGCGTCACCCGCTTATCCTGCCCAAGCAGCCCTCTTGTTTTTTCGTATACGTCATATGCCTTTCTGCGCGTCTTTTTACTGAGCTGACGCTGGCTGAAAAAGAAATACAGCAGCGTTCCCAGAACAGGAAGCAGCAGAATGGGAATCATCCACGCGAGCTTATAAGATGAGTTTTGCCTTTTATTGACAAGATACAGCGCCATCACAACGCTCAGGATCAGAAAACATGCGTTAATCAAACGCGAATGCTCGTCAAAATAAACAAAAATGCTGATCAGCAGCAGCGCCTGAACCCCAATCAATACAAACGTAATAAAAAGACGGCTGGTAAATAAGCTCAATATTTTTTTCATAGAAAACTCCTGTATCTTTATTCTCCTCTATTTTACGACGGCAGCAGCCTCTTTGCAATAACTCTTCTTTCTTTCCGCGACCTTTTCGCGCCTTATTATCCTTCCTTTACGCAAATTCGTCAAAAAAACAAATGCACCCCCTGTCTTCCAGTATATGTACTGAAAAACCAAAGGGGTGCATCACTCCGTCAATTCTGCTTCTTATTTATATTGCTCTCCAAAACCATAATGTTCCGCAATGTAGTCGATATCCTTATCTCCCCTGCCGCTGCAGTTTACGAGAATGGAACCGGTCTTCATCTCTTTCGCAAGCTTCATCGCGTAGGCAACGGCATGCGCGCTTTCGATCGCCGGAATAATCCCCTCGTATTTGGAAAGCTTAAAGAATGCTTCCATTGTCTCGTCATCCGTCGCCGTCACATAGTTTACCCTGCCAAGATCATGCAGAAACGCATGTTCCGGCCCTACAGACGGATAATCAAGACCGCTCGCCACAGAATAGACGGGAGCCGCTTCCCCTTTTTCATCCTGCAATAAGTAACTTTCAAAGCCGTGCAGCGTGCCTTTTTTGCCATAAGTGATTGTTGCCGCGTGATCGCCAACCGCCGTGCCGCGACCCATCGGCTCCACACCATAAATGCTCACCGGATCGTTCAAAAACGGAGCAAACATGCCCATCGAGTTGCTTCCGCCGCCCACACACGCGCAAATCGCGTCCGGCAGATTTCCTGTCATTTCGAGGAACTGTTCGCGCGCCTCCTGTCCGACTACCATCTGGAAGTCGCGCACCATCATGGGAAACGGATGCGGCCCCACCGCGCTGCCAATGCAGTAAATCGCGTCTTTATAATCTCTTGCATACGCCTCAAAGGCCGAATCCACCGCCTCTTTGAGCGTTGCAGCGCCGCGCGATACGGCAACCACCTTTGCGCCGAGTATTTTCATGCGCGTTACATTGGGCGCCTGCTTGGCGATATCAACCTCGCCCATATGGATTTCGCATTCAAGTCCGAAAAACGCCGCCGCCGTTGCCAGCGCCACGCCATGCTGCCCCGCGCCTGTTTCCGCGATCAACTTTTTCTTTCCCATATATTTTGCAAGCAAGCCCTCGCCCATGCAGTGATTTAGCTTATGCGCGCCTGTGTGATTGAGATCCTCTCGTTTTAAGTAAATCTGCGCCATGCCAATCATGCGCGACAAGCGCTCGCAGTGATATACCGGCGTGGGCCTCCCCTGAAATTCGCGGCGAATCCGGCGCAACTCGTTGATAAAGCTCGCGGAATTGCAGATCGTTTCATAAGCCTCTGTGATTTCTTCAAATGCAGGAACGAGCTCTGGCGGCAAAACCGCTCCGCCATATTCGCCGAATTTACCATTCTCATCCGGATAGTTTTTCAAATAAGTTCTATAATCCATGTTTTCCATTTTTTTCTCTCCTATTCTTAATCGCGTTGCCCATTTCTCCTGAGTTCCTATTTGTTTCGCCATCGTTTCGTCAGCTTGTTTTGCCTTGCATAGAGCCTGTGCGGAACTTTTTTCATCGCTTTGTTCCTCCTTCGTTTTTCCAAATCATACGGCGCGGCATGTGCCGTCCGATGCGTAAAAAAAGACTTCTGTCCCTAACTATGGGACAAAAGTCTAAAACCTCTGCGGTGCCACCCAAATTAACGCTAAACGTTCTCTTGGCAACAGTCTAACAACTGTTTTTCCCTCATAACGGCGGGAATTTTCCGTCAGGTATTACTCGGCAAACTGCCTTTCTCCCTGCCCTCATCAGTCCATTCACCGAAAATCCTATGCTGCGACGATTCCACCATCCGTCGCTCTCTTACAAGCGGTTTTCTCAGCTACTCTTCTGAATCACTGGTTTCACTATTTATGATTT
>CAZQDA010000163.1:0-2868 GCA_964592155.1 uncultured Christensenella sp. | reverse complement strand
AAGCGGAAAGGTGATCAATCTCGCCTCCATGACGGGGCGTGTCGCCATGCGCAATCCAACCATTGGCGCTTATGATGTGTCCAAAGCAGGCATCGAGTGCCTCACACGCCTGATGGCGGGGGCATGGTCGGAGCATAACATTACGGTCAATTCCATCTGTCCTGGATATTATATGACGGATATCAACAAAGATTATGTGACGGAACATCCTGATTTTTATGAGGATTCCTTGCAGCAGATTCCACTTAAAAAGTGGGGAGAACCGGACGACATTGGGGATATGGCGGTATTTTTGGCCTCTTCGGCATCTGACTATATGACGGGGGCTAATGTAGTGACCGACGGCGGTTACACGATTTGGTAAAGGAGAAACTGTTATGAGATTGAAAGATAGGATCGCTGCAATCACAGGCGGCGGAAGTGGAATTGGAAAAGCCGCAGCGGAAATCTTTGCGCGGGAAGGGGCGACCGTCCTTATTTTAGAAAAGGATGCCAAGGCGGGCAAAGCGGTGGAAGCGGGCATCCTTTCCAGCGGTGGAAAGGCGGAATTTTTCGAACTGGATATTTCCGATTGGGAAAATGTTCAAAAGGTGTTTTTGGCAGCGGATCAAAAATATGGCGGAATTGACGTACTCTATAATAATGCTTCCGTTTTTTGGGGAACAAAGGATGCGGCGCTTGATGTGCTGGACGTTGCCGTCTTTGAACAGGTTATACGGATCAACCTATTCGGCATGATGTATTGCTCAAAAGCCGCAATTCCGCTGCTCAAAAAACGCGGTGGCGGAGCAATCATCAATACTTCATCAAGCTGTGGCGTGATCGGCATACCGAACTGTGACGCTTACAGCGCTTCAAAGGGCGCGACGATTTCGCTCACACGGTCTATGGCGGTTGAATTCGGACCAGATAAAATCAGGACAAATTGCATTGCACCGGCAGCAATCCATACACCCATGATCTATGAAAGCGACCTTAACAAGCCCACCTTTGACGAGCAAAAATTCCTGACCCAAGGCACTCCTTTGCGCAGATGGGGAACAGCACAGGATATTGCCAATATCGCACTGTTCCTGGCAAGCGACGAGGGAAGCTATATGAACGGCGCGATCCTTGTTGCGGACGGCGGGATCACGGTTTCTTAATAAGGAGGCCTCAAGGTGAAAAAAATTGTAATCGAAGATAAAGACAGTGGTCTTTTGGGGGAAGTATTGCCGGATTATGGCGGTATGCTGACGCGGCTTTCCTATCATGGGAAGGAAATCATCTTTTTTGATGAAAGTATGCTGCACAAGTCAAATGTTTTGGCCGGGGGATGTCCTGTTCTGTTTCCTTTTCCCAGCCGAACGGCGGGCGACTCTTATGATTTGGATGGGAAAACATATTCCATGCCTTTTCACGGGCTTGTCAAATGTGCGCAATTCGGAATCAAGGATGTAACAGACAGCAGTACAACGCTTTTCATTACAAATAATGAAGCGTCAAAGCAGGAAAATTACCCCTTTGATTTCAGATTGGAAGTAACCTATGGTGTAAAAGGGGATACGGTATCCTTTTCAGCAGAGGTTCATAATCTTTCGGATAGCCCCATGCCCCACTATTTTGGTTGGCATCATTACTTTACCGCGTCGGATAAGCGCGGTTTTAACATGAAAATCCCTATGCTTCGTTATACCAACTATATCGACGAAAAAGACTGCGAATACCGGAATGAAATGGACTTTACAAAGGATGGGGATTACGTATTTTATGGAAAAACGGGCACTGAGACGGAGATCATGAATAAGTCCGACGGCTACAAAGCGCTTTTGAAAACGGATGATTCCTATGAGGTTCTGGTGGTATGCACACTGTTTGACGGACGGATAACGGCTGAACCCTGGCTGGGGCTTCCGGATTCCATCCATTCAGGAAATTATGTAAAATGGATTGCCCCGCAGACAAGCGAAACTTACTGTCTTACAATTGAGCTGTCAGACATCTAAGAGAAGGGAAGTAGATATTATGAATATTTTGGCAATCGGCTGCCATCCGGACGACCTTGAAATCGCCTGCGCGGGAACGCTGGCAAGGTATGCCGCGCGTGGAGATAAAGTCTTTATGTGCCATGTTGCAAACGGAAATCTGGGACACGCGGTAATCGAGCCTAAAGAGCTGCGTGCGCTGCGCATGAAAGAAGCGGAGAATGCCGCAAAGATCATTGGCGCGGAATCCATCAACATTGATGTGGGTGATATGCACGTAGAGGCGTCTGCGCGTGAAACGATCAACCGCATGATTGAAGTAGTGCGGTATGCAAAGCCGGATCTAATTATCACACATAATCCGGACGACTATATGCGCGATCATGTGCAGACAAGCCAGCTTGCATTCCACGCGAGTTTTGGTTCGTCTGTTCCACATATCCAAACTGCCACACAGGCCTATGGGGAAATTGTACCGATTTTCTATATGGATACGCTTGCAGGCATTAACTTTGTTCCGACAGAGTATGTGGACGTTACACAAACCATCGATAAGAAACTGGAGGCGCTTGCTTGTCACGAAAGCCAAATCAAATGGATGCTCGACCATGATAAAATTGATTTTATCGATTTTGTGCGCACCTGCTCCAAATACCGTGGCTTGCAATGTGGTGTGCCGTTTGCGGAAGGATTCCGCCAATACGCCGGCTGGCCGAGATTTGTCACCAGAAGGCTTCTTCCGTAACCGGATTCTGCAGAATACTACATTCCAAAATCCAAACCTGATTTCATGTGGAAAATGATTGACGCAAAACCCATTTTCAGGTATAATTTATTACGTTGCATTGGCATAGGGGTGTAGTATAATGGTAGTGCATTGGTCTCCAAAACCAATTGTGGGAGT
>CAZQDA010000162.1:0-2881 GCA_964592155.1 uncultured Christensenella sp. | reverse complement strand
GCTATTAGTAAAGGATATTACAATAGATGAATTGATTAACTTCACATCAACTCATAAAGATATTACAGTGAAGACGCCTCCTGCTTTCTTGTGGATCACGGCGACCGACGATTGGAATTTTCAGCCTCAAAACTTACTTTTTGCACAAGCTCTAAACGAACTGAATCTACCGTTTGAGTTACATATATTCTCCAATGGTTCCCATGGTTTGGGTTTGGGCGAGGATCATCCTTCGGTGGCGGCCTGGTCGAAGCTTTGTGAAAATTGGCTTGGAACAACGCTGTAAAAATTCGTTTCTCTGCTACAAGGAACCAAATAAAATTTTGGAGAAGAGAAATTGAATTATAGAACGAAAGCAATTAACTGTGTAACAGAGAATACCAAAGGAAGAGAATTGGCAAGTCTTTGTTTCAGTTGGCTTTTAAGGAGTTCCCTGCTGGAAAAATGACTGTAAACTCATCACCATATGCCGTTCAGCTTGGATTTTGTGACACGGACAAGGAGCAGATAATAAATGGAGTAAGATTCACTCCAATGGAGCATAAAGGCTAGTATTAGGGTTCGTTTGATGGACGAATCTAAATTGCTGCGGTGTCATTGTGATCCCACGGAGATTTGTGCGGCTTTTTCTGAATTTTCGTGTGTTGCATCTTTTCCGGCAACATTGTTTGTGTAATGCGATCGAAAAAGCTGCGGCGCAACGCGAGCGCAAAAGAAAAAATCGCGCACCGTTTTTGGTACGCGACTTGATTGCAGCATCATGCCGCTGGCAGACAGAGGGAGATAGCGCGCACAGCGCCTGCGGCTCGTGCTTGCATGAACTCCCGGTCGTTCGAACTTTGATCTGTAAAACAGAAAAAGCACCATGCTTCGCATAGTGCTTTCCCTGTTTGGCGGACAGAGGGAGATTCGAACTCCCGGTACGCTATTAACGTACACACGATTTCCAATCGTGCGCCTTAAGCCAACTCAGCCATCTGTCCAAAAGCCATTACAGCGTTAATAATTCTACCATAGAAAGCAAATCAGGACAAGATATTTTTAGGATTAAAAAAATTTATTTCAAGAATGTGCGTCTCATGCCATTTTTATGGTCGTGGCAAATGATTGTCGTATAAAGCGGTCGGTTTTCTTCAGGAAAATGATGCGTTATGCTCCGTTTTTCCCTTTATTATCATATATTTTCGTGTTTTTCATTTGACTTCGTTTGCAGATGTATACTATAATAAAATAGGAAAAAATGAATTGCAGTTGTAATCAGTCTGCAAAAACATAGATTTTAAACTTTAAGATATATACCTGATCGAAACGGTATTTAAAAACAGGTGTGCCATTTGATCTGGAAACAGTCAAACCCAAATAATTTCTGTTCTGTTTTTTGAAAAGCGGAATGGAATTGATTTTTTGCTTATAATTCAAAGGCATTGGCGGCGGGTGGAGGATATATGGCTGACAAACATACGCGATCTTTAACCAAACAAAAAACCTCACGAATTGTTGTAGTGGTTTTTTTGCTCATATGTATTGGCATGGGAGCTTTGTGTTATCGTTATTATCAGCAGCTTCAAAGTACCGTAAAAAATGAAAGCAATGGATATTTACAGGAAATATCAGAGCAAATTGCAAAGAATACAAGCAGAACGATCAATGACAATTTTGCTATTTTAGGAACGATTTCAACGGTTTTGAAAACTTCCTTTGTAAAGACTTACCCGCAATTTCAGTCGATCGCGTTTGCTATGCAAAGCTATTGGAATTACCAGAATCTTTTGTTGATTGATGGAGATGGAAACGCATATGATTCCTATGGGAATTCTGTTATGCTGAGCAACGACCAATATTTGCAGGATGCGATCTTGGGGCGCAAGCGCGCCATGTCTCCTGCGCAGGTTGTTAATGGAGTGGAATGCATTGTTTTTGCGACTCCGCTAGATGGGGTTGAGGTTGAAGGGACGCAGATGTCTGCGCTTGCGGTAAGCTATGATCTGGAAACATTTGATCAGGTGCTTGCGATGTCGGCTTTTGACGGAAAAGGATACGCGCATATTATTCAAAAAGACGGATCTGTTGTGGTACGGTCGAGTTCACCGGAAGCGCAGCAAACAGGATATAATATTTTAAGCTCGCTTTCAGACGCCAAGATGGATGAAGGTTTCAATATCGAGAGCATTAAGCAGGATATTGCCGACGGGAAAAGCGGCATTGTCAGTTTTACGCTGGACGGCGTTTACGAATATATGGCATATACACCATTGGAGACGCGCGAATGGTGTCTTTTGACGTTTGTGCCCGTGGAAGTGGTAAATGCAAAATCGGAGATGCTGCTTAGCATTACGTTACTCATTTGTGGCATTATCACAATCGCGTTTGCGGTACTGTTTGCGGTTCTGATGATATCTTTTTATCGCCATAAGCGTAAGTTGGAGCAGATTGCATATGTGGATTCCGTTACGGGCGGAAATACGGGAGACAGGTTTTATGAGTTGGCCCGTACTTTGCTGAAGTCATCGGAACGGAATTCCTATGCGTTGGTTTATTCCAATGTGCAGAACTTTAAAGTATTAAACGAACAATTTGGTTACGAAATCTGTGATGATATGCTCAGGAGCATTCACGAGGCACTTTCGCAGGATATGAGCCCGAAAGAATGCATGGGGCGTTTGTATGCCGATCATTTTTGTATGCTTTTGGAGTTCAGTAATAAAGAATCGCTGCTCAGCCGTTTTGAAAAATGGTATGGGATGGCGAAGCATATGCAGGAAGAAAAGGGCGCAATCTGGCCCTCGCCTGTTGTCGAATCCGGCATTTATATTATTAATAATAAGGATGTGGCCTTCCCTTATATGATTGATTGTGCCAAAATCGCGCTGCGTGAGAAAAC
>CAZQDA010000161.1:0-2942 GCA_964592155.1 uncultured Christensenella sp. | reverse complement strand
CGTCCTCATCCTCTTTTTTGGTAAACACAAACCCAAAGAACACATTCGCGCCCTGGTATCTCATACGTACAGCGTCGCCTTCGGTAAATTCCACACCTGTTGTGGGCGGAATACTGAACGTCAGCTTTCCTGCCGTACCCTTACGTTCCGTATCCCACTTGATCCCGCTTTCAGCGTCGATCATATGAAGCTGCCGGTCGTGCTGGATCACCAGCTCGACCTTCCCCATCGGCGCAGTAACATTGAAGTTGAGCAAAGCAGGCACAACCGGCGTGGGAACGGAACCGCTCACGCTTTTGACGCTCAGGCTGGTGATTGCCTTTTTTTCTTTTGCTCCGGGCGATGATTGATCATCACCCACACTGGAATCCTTGTACCGTAGCACAGCGCACACATCTGACCGCCCGTAAGAAATATCGTCCGTGCAAACGCCCTTCTGCGGATTCCTCGCATGGATAATTCCGCCGTCCCTGTTGACCGTGGCCACATGAGATATCCCGCTGCTTTTGAACCCATAAAAGATAAGGTCGCCGGGCTGCACTCCGGACAGGGATGCGCGTCCACGCCCAATCTTTGCATAGCTTTCAGGCGAGATAAGGTTGAAGTCCTCCGCATAGACCTCTGTCCGCGAAGTATCCACCTTACCGCCGTTATCCTTATGCACAAGATTAACCCCCGCACTCTGGAAAGCCCGGTAAACAAAGCTGGAGCAGTCGAATGTATTTTTACCGTAGCGGTTTGACTGACTGTACTTTCCGCCAAGATGCTCATTCATGAAATCCAAAACCTGATCCAAAATACTACTCAAGACGCAACACCTGCCCTGTATAAATCGTATATTTGCTCGTGCCTTCCTGTGCATTTCGCGCATCGATCTGCTCTTTGTTCATTTCGTACAGTTGCTTATATAACGAGCCGTTCCCCATGCACTTCTGCGCAATCGCCCACATGGAATCCCCATGCACAACCGTATAACTGCGCGGCGGCGATGCAGGGGCCTCGCGCTGCTCCGGCGGCACCTCAACCGGCTGCGGCGCAGGAGGAAGATCGATCGTCCGGATCGAGACCGGAATGTACTGCTTCAAGGCAACGGATACCTTAACATCCATTCCCTCAGCTACATCCTCGTCAATATCATAATCTTCAAGCGACACCAGCATATTTGTATCAAAAAGCTTATTTCCGTTCGGTCTGGCACGCGACACGATAAAGCGAAACGGTTTTTTCTCGTTCTTCAGCCTTTCCAGTAAGCCCATATAATACTCAGCGCTTTTAAAACCGTTTGGATAATATGCAAATGGGTACCTGATCTGCGGAAGCAAGGCATCAAATTCGATTTCCGTCAACCCTGCGGTATTCAAAATATTGAGCTGTACCCCGCTTGCAAGATCTATCGCTTTGTTCTGGTTTTTGATTTTGAGCTTTAACGCTTCCGGAGCCACCGGAAAAGCTACCCCGTCCAGATAAAAAACATACATTACAAATGTACCCCCTCTGCCGCTGCCGACATCGATTCAAACACCTTATCCTCCAGATACGATACAACGCCGTCCAGATCCATATTCGATGCGATCTTATTTTCATTCTTCATGTCGATATTGATTTGTGCCGTCGTAAACCGGTTGATCACCTCGCGCTCCGCAATATCACGCAGATACTTCAGATCTTCGCTGCTCATGTCTACAGACTTGCGGATCGCCCCTGTGTCATCCTTAATCCCACGCGCCGTGCTCCCTGCCGAGTCGTCGCCAATGCCGCTTCCAAGCATTGATTGGTCAAACTCCGGAACCTTTGGCACAGTAAGTCCAGCACCATTATTAAGCGTATTTTGGATGTTAGCTGCCGTATCATCGGTATGCTTTATCTTGGCTGCTTCAATTTCCCGCTGGCGTTGTTCATGGGCTGCTAACGCATCCTGTGCCATTCCTTTGAGTTTTACCTCATTTTCATAATTAATTCGGTCAATCTCTCCCTGGACAGCTGTAAGTTGGTTTTTCCGCGCCTGTTGTTTTGCTTCTTCTTCAAGCTTCGCCTCTGTAGCAAAAGTTACTTCCTGTGCTAGCGCAATATTCGCGCTAAAAGCTTCATTCAAAAAAGAGATCAATTTATTCCATATTCCAATCGCACCATTAACAATATTTTGGATAATCGTCAAAAATCCAACTTTCAAATTCCCCAGTGTATCGAGAATATTGTTTCTCATTTCGATCATGGAATATGCCATCTGGAGACACCAGCGTGTAATCGTATTCACCCCCATCTGCCAGAGGATCGTCAACATATCCCAATGAGTCATAAACGCATCAACAATCATTAACCAGACCGCTTGTAACCCTCCTAAATTATCTATCCAAGCCAAAATTGCTGTAATAATAGCAATGATCAGGCTTATGATCGCAATCAACGGACATGCATTCAACGTCATATTAAAAAGCGCTTGTACTCCGTTCGCAATCAATGTAGCAACTTTAAAGGCAATAATCGCTGCCACCACCCCATATATAATCGGCCCCAACCACTCCCAATTTTCAGCCATCCAATTGATACACTGAATAATAAAGTCGAATGCCTGCAAAGCATATCCAGCAAGAGTCTGTAGTGCTAGCATTGCATTTGAAACAAACAACTGAAACCCCGGTGTATTTACAAACTCATTAATTTTGATCAATATCGGCTGGAACGCCATCAATGCCTGATTTTTGATCTGTTGCCATATTTGACCGATTGTCATCGGCATTTGTGCAAATTTCAAATTTGTCTCATCAGCCGACGCAAGCATCGCATTTTTCACAATTTCTGCAGACAATGCCCCCTCCGCTGCCATCTCTCTTATCTTACCAATTGGAACATTCATATAATCTGCAATTGATTGTATGATATTCGGTGCAGATTCAAAAACAGCATTTAATTCCTCACCGCGCAACACCCCTGAGCCGAGGCCT
>CAZQDA010000160.1:0-3048 GCA_964592155.1 uncultured Christensenella sp. | reverse complement strand
TCAGATCGGAGGTGGCGAAACGTCCGCCGTCAAGCTGCACCATAGGCCTAAGCTCGGGCGGTATAACGGGTACCACGTCCATTATTATCCATTCGGGCTTGTTGCCCGACTTGCGGAAGGCCTCCACCACCTCAAGGCGCTTTATGGCCCTGATGCGCTTCTGACCCGTGGAGTTTTTGAGCTCCTCGCGCAGCTCTTTAGAATTGCCCTCAAGGTCAACCTGCTTGAGCAATATTTTAACGGCCTCGGCGCCCATTCCGGCCTCAAAAGCCTCCTCGCCGAAGCGCGCCTGCGCCTCGCGGTATTCCTTGTCCGTCAAGAGCTGCTTGTATTCAAGACCCGTCTCGCCCGGGTCTGTGACAACAAACGAGGCGAAGTACAGCACCTTTTCAAGCGAACGGGGCGACATATCAAGTAGCAGACCCATGCGTGAGGGTATGCCCTTAAAATACCATATATGCGAAACGGGCGCGGCCAGCTCTATGTGACCCATGCGCTCGCGGCGCACCTTGGCGCGCGTTACCTCCACGCCGCACTTGTCACACACTATGCCCTTGTAGCGTATGCGCTTATAACGTCCGCAATGGCATTCCCAGTCCTTTGTTGGGCCGAATATGCGCTCGCAGAAAAGACCGTCCTTTTCCGGCTTAAGCGTACGGTAGTTTATGGTTTCGGGCTTTTTAACCTCGCCATGAGACCATTCGCGTATCTTTTCCGGGGAGGCCAACCCAATCTGTATCGAATCAAATGTGTTGAGTTCGAACAAGTAAACTCCACTTCCTTTCTGAATTTGAGAACTTTCCTATATCAGCGAACGCCTCGGCGCCCGCAAAAACTTACGAATCACGACGTTTTTTTAAATATCGTCGTCTTCCATATCAGAGGTGTCTATGTCCGTGCCTATATCAAGGTCATCATCCAGCACGGGCAATATATCGTCATCCTCAAAGCCGCCAAAATCAAGATCCGCGTCCTCCATGTCTATGTCGGGCAGATCCAGCTCGTCAAGCGACAGATCCTCTATATCCTCTATTACCATATCGTCCGTATTCACGGCTTCCTGTCCCTCCGGAAGATCCTCTACGCCCGCGATGTTTATATCCATCGTGAGGCCGTCGTCCTCATCCGTCTCGCGTATGGCGATCTCTCCTCTATCCTCAGACAGCACCTTTATATCAAGACCAAGGCTTTGCATTTCCTTTATGAGCACCTTGAAGGATTCGGGAACGCCCGGCTCCGGAATGTTTTCACCCTTCACTATGGCCTCATAGGTCTTAACGCGGCCCACCACATCGTCTGACTTCACGGTAAGTATTTCCTGCAGTGTGTTTGCAGCGCCGTAAGCTTCAAGCGCCCAAACTTCCATCTCTCCGAAACGCTGTCCGCCAAACTGAGCTTTACCGCCCAAAGGCTGCTGCGTAACAAGAGAGTACGGACCTGTGGAACGCGCGTGTATCTTGTCATCCACAAGGTGATGCAGCTTCAATATGTACATATAGCCCACGGTAACGCGGTTTTCAAAGGCCTCGCCGCTGCGTCCGTCATAAAGCACAGTTTTGCCGTCTTCAGAAAGGCTGTTGTTTCTCAGCATTTCTTCTATATCTTCCTCGGAAGCACCGTCAAATACCGGCGTGGCTATCTTCACGCCCTGCGCCTTGGCCGCCATGCCAAGGTGAACCTCAAGCACCTGCCCGATGTTCATACGGGAGGGAACGCCCAGCGGGTTCAGCACTATATCAAGCGGCGTACCGTCCGGCAAAAACGGCATATCCTCCGCCGGAAGTATGCGGGATATAACACCCTTGTTTCCGTGGCGTCCTGCCATCTTGTCGCCCACGGATATCTTTCTCTTCTGGGCTATGTATACGCGCACCAGCTTGTTTACACCAGCCGTTAGCTCGTCCTTATTTTCGCGCGTGAACACTTTCACGTCCACTATTATGCCGCCCTCGCCGTGAGGCACACGCATGGAGGTGTCTCGCACCTCACGCGCCTTTTCGCCGAATATGGCGCGCAGCAAGCGCTCTTCCGCCGTGAGCTCCGTTTCGCCCTTGGGCGTGACCTTACCCACCAGTATATCTCCGCTGCGAACCTCCGCGCCTATGCGGATTATGCCGTTCGCGTCAAGATCCTTGAGCGCGTCCTCACCCACGTTGGGTATATCGCGCGTTATTTCCTCCGGCCCAAGCTTGGTGTCCCTCGCCTCGGCCTCGTATTCCTCTATGTGTATGGAGGTCAGCACATCGTCCTTAACGAGGCGCTCCGAAATCAGCATAGCGTCCTCGTAGTTGTAGCCCTCCCATGTCATAAATCCTATCAGCAGGTTTTTACCCAGCGCCATTTCGCCGTGATCTGTGGACGGTCCGTCCGCAATTACCTGACCCTCTTCTATCTTTTGCCCCTCATACACTATGGGGAGCTGGTTTATGCAGGTACCTTGATTGGAGCGGGCAAACTTTATGAGGTTGTATTCGTTTTCCGTGCCGTCATCGTTCTTTATAACTATCTTCTTGGCCGAAACGCGCTTCACCACGCCCGCCTTGCGGCTTATAACAAGCACGCCCGAATCGTAGGCGGATTTATATTCCATGCCTGTGCCAATAACAGGCGCCTCGGGTATCATGAGCGGCACAGCCTGCCTTTGCATGTTGCAGCCCATCAGCGCGCGGTTCGCGTCGTCGTTCTCTAGGAAGGGTATGAGAGAGGCCGCAACGGATACGAGCTGCTTGGGCGAAACGTCCATAGCGTCAACCTCGTCACGGGGTATCTCAACGATCTTTTCCTGTACGCGGCTCATTGCGCGGTCATGCAGGAAGTGGCCGTTTTCGTCTATAGGCTCGTTGGCCTGCGCCACTATGAGATCATCCTCTTCGTCCGCGGTCATATACTCCACCTGGCTGGTCACTATATCCTTCTTGCGGTCAAAACGGCGGTAGGGCGTTTCAATGAAGCCGTACTCGTTTATTCGCGCATAGGTGGAAAGCGAGCCTATGAGACCTATGTTTGGTCCCTCAGGCGTTTCTATGGGGCACATCCTGCCGTAATGGC
>CAZQDA010000159.1:0-3101 GCA_964592155.1 uncultured Christensenella sp. | reverse complement strand
CGCCTAAGGCACTAGATCCTAAGTCTAGCGCGTCTGCCAATTCCGCCACGCCCGCGTATATACGCGTCCGTTGCGCGCAAGAATTATTATATAAGATATCGTGCTATATTGTCAATAGCTTCTATTAAAAAGCAGCAACTTTTTTATGCCATGTGCAAAGCGCCGCATTCCTTCTCCAGCCTCTTCTTCCGTTCTTTCCAGTCCTGCATATATTTTGTCAGAAACGCTTTAAATTCCGTGCCATGATTTGGATAAATCAAATGCGCCAGCTCGTGAAGCACCACATACTCTATCGCCTCTTCAGAAGCACACATTAAATAATAGTTAAAACGGATGGTACGCTCCGAACTCGTGCAGCTACCCCATAACGTTTTCATTTTGCGCACCTTAACCAAAGGCTTCTCTTCTTCGTCCTGTCCCAAGATGGGATACCACTTATCCACCATTTCCGAAAGCCGTGTTTTTGCCTGCTGCACCCACCACTTTTCAAGTACGTCCTTATATTTTTCAGGATTGCTGCAAAAGATCGTCATATTGCCCTGATTGAGCGCCACGCCCGTGCGCCTGTCTTTCACAATTTCCATCGCGTATCTGTTTCCCATAAACAAAATACGGTCGCTGTCGTCTTCCTTCACAAAATTTTTGATATGGCTTTCGATCCATCCGCGTTTGGAATATATAAAATCATAAATACGCCCGTCGCTGATGCCGTAAGGCGCACTGACGCACACGCTTCCATCCCGCTGGACCCTAAGACGCATATTTTTCATTTCTTTTTTGCTGACCGCCACATCGATCACGCTGTGATCTGACAATTCAATCTTCATATAAAACCTCACTGTTCTTATCTATTATAGCACATTTTTTGTGAAATGGCACAAAAACAATCACATCGCTTTCCTAAGCTCCGGTTACTATTGTTGATTAAATCTTGTATATCCAGTATAATGGAATCGCATAATATGGTATAATGAATTACTTATTTTCATGAATCGATAAAATTTTTCAGGAGAAAAGAATGGACCATACAAACGAACTACAAAAAGATAAGCCGGTACACTTCATTGGGATCGGCGGCTGCTCCATGAGCGGCCTTGCACAAATCCTTTATTCCAACGGATACACTGTAACCGGCTCTGACATCAAAGAATCCGCGTTTACCAAACAACTTGAAAAGTGTAATATTCCTGTGTTTCTGGAGCACGATGAAAAAAATGTACACGGAGCAGGGCTTGTGGTTTATTCCGCTGCAATCAAGCCATATAACCCAGAGTATGCTTATGCGGCAGCGCACGATATTCCCATGCTGGAGCGTTCCAAATTGTTAGGGCTTATTTCCAGCCACTATCAACGCGTGGCATGTATTTCCGGCTGCCACGGCAAAACAACCATCACTTCCATGCTTGCGCTCATCATGCAGCATTCGGATGAAGACTGCACAGTGCATGTCGGCGGCATGGTGGATTTTCTTTCCGGCGGCGTCCATGTGGGCACCAACGATGCGTTTATCACGGAAGCGTGCGAATATGTGCGCAGCTTTTTAACGCTTCACCCCACGCATACGCTCGTCAACAATATTGATGACGACCATCTCGACTGTTATCGCGATATCGACGATATTTTCGATACGTTTGTCGAATTTATACAGAAGCTCGACAAAAATGGAATATTGCTTTTAAACCAATCGGATGAACTTGCATACCGGCTCAAGGAGTATTCCCCCTGTCGCATCGTGACCTATAACGATTCCCCCAACAGCGACTGGTATCTGAAAAACCCTTCCTTTGATGAATTCGGCTGCGGAAGCGGAACCGTAATGTATCATGGAGAAGAAATCGGAAAAATCAAGCTCGCCGTTCCCGGCCTGCACAACCTGCGCAATGCACTTGCCGCGACGGCATTTGCCTATGAGGTTTTTGGCGTGGACGTTGCAATCTCCTGCGAGGCTTTGAAAAAATATCAACTTGCCGGCAGACGCTTTGAATTCATGGGCGAACGCGACGGGGTAAAAATATTTCACGATTACGCGCATCATCCAAGCGAGATTGAAGCATGCCTCGAGGCTGCTTCCTTGGTTCCCCACCACAAACTTTGGGTGGTGTTCCAGTGTAACTCATATACCCGTGCGCGCACACTGAAAGATAAGTACGCACAATGCTTTGGCGACGCAGACGAGGTCATCATGCCGGATATCTACCCCGGGCGCGATACCGACACGCAGGGCATTCACGCGCGCGACGTTGTAGCTGCCATCAATTCAGACTCCAGTAAATGCATGTATATTCCCACCTTTCAGGAAATCAAGGATTACCTGCTTAAAAACTGGAAAAAGGGTGATATTGTCATGACGCTTGGTTCCGGCGACGTCAACAGGCAGCAGCTTATTTTCTTTGAAGACTGATTATGCTAGAAACGCCGTGTGCTTAAGCCAAGCGCACGGCATTTTTTATGCTCCTCTTCAAACAAATTGATCTTTGCATGTTTCTACTCTATACTGATCTTAAAATTAGAAAAGGTAGGAATTGTTATGACGGATGAAACCAGAAGAAAAATAGAAGGACTCCGAAAGAGCCGCAAAACAGCTCATCAGTTTTATACCGAAAACTCCGGCGTATACCGCGCTTTTTCGGCGATGGAGGAAGCCGCTTTTGCCGATGGCTCGCTCACCGGAGGCGAAAAGGAATTGATCGCCATAGGGATTTCAGTGGTGATCAACTGTGAATCCTGTATGGAGTGGCACATCTCCCAGGCGCTTCAAAAAGGAATTTCCAGCGCGCAGATTTTGGAAGCAATCGAGGTTGGCATCGAGATGGGCGGAGGGCCGGCCACAGTCTCCGCGCGATTTGCGATGGACGTGCTGGA
The DNA here is from genome assembly GCA_964592155.1 of uncultured Christensenella sp. Taxonomy (GTDB): domain Bacteria; phylum Bacillota; class Clostridia; order Christensenellales; family Christensenellaceae; genus Christensenella. Next base: position 239 of record CAZQDA010000159.1, on the reverse strand, counting down.
ATATAATCGCTCCTGAGCCGGTTGAAAGCTTGCCGGCGCGTTTCACTCAAGCCGCGCGGTGCAGCCGCTTCCAATCTATTTGAGTTGCGCAAAAGTCCGCATTCAAACGAAAGCGGACTTTTTTGATGCACCCATTCATTTCATAATATATGAACGGATTGCTATTGATTCTCCTTGCCTAGCGATAAACAGGTCCGTAAGCACTGCAAGCCCTGTAGTCCGCGCCCTCCGGATCAGCC
>CAZQDA010000158.1:0-3108 GCA_964592155.1 uncultured Christensenella sp. | reverse complement strand
ATTTGTATCGCGGGCAAAAATACTTTATAATAACAGAAACAACAAAAGGCGGATCAAAGTGACTATGGATTTTTTACCCGTTTCCAAAGCGGACATGAAAGAAAAAGAAATGGAGCAGCTGGATTTTATTTTAGTAACCGGAGATGCCTATGTGGATCATCCGGCGTTTGCTCATGCCATTATTTCACGCTATTTGGTTGCGCACGGATACTCCGTCGGAATCATCGCGCAGCCGGGATGGAAATCTACAGGAGATTTTCAGCGTCTGGGAAGACCGCGACTCGGTTTCTTGATTAGCGCAGGGAATATGGACAGCATGGTAAATTTATATACAGTGACCAGACGCAGGCGTGCAAAGGATCTCTATTCACCGGGAGGCAAGGCGGGCAGGAGGCCGGAGAGAGCGACCATCGTCTACACCAAAAGAATCAGGGAGGCCTACGGCGATATTCCGGTGATCATCGGTGGGATTGAAGCGAGTTTGAGGCGTTTTGCGCACTACGATTACTGGAGCAATGAAGTAAGGCAGTCCATCTTGACGGAAAGCGGGGCTGATTTGCTTGTCTATGGGATGGGAGAGCGGGCAATCGTGGAAATCGCGGAAGCGCTGGACGGCGGCCTTGCAGCAAAAGACATTTCCTACATCGAAGGGACGGTTTATCGCGCGCAGAATTTGGAACGGGTCTATGAATATAAGAAGATTTCGTCGCTGCAGCAGGTGAAAGCACAGAAAGAAACCTATGCAAAAGCGTTCCTGATGCAAATGCACGAACGTAAAACTGTTCTGGTGCAAAAACAAAAGGACGAATACATAATCCAGAATGTTCCGGCAAAGGCGCTCAGTGGTCAAGAGCTTGATTTTGTCTATTCGCTGCCGTTTGTACGCGAGGCGCATCCTATGTATCAACAGCCGGTTCCTGCGCTCGAAGAAGTGAAATACAGCATTACTGCAACGCGCGGCTGCGTTGGGGCGTGTGCTTTTTGTGCGCTTTATTATCATCAGGGCAAGGATGTTTCATGGCGCAGCCAGAAAAGTATTGTAGAAGAGGCAAAGGGTTTTACCTGCGCAAAAGAGTTTAAGGGATATATCCACGACGTAGGCGGTCCGACTGCAAATTTTTATGGCGTTACCTGCACCAACCCAAAAGGCCGCTGCAGCTCGCGCAGATGCCTTGCGCCGGAAAAATGCAGATATCTAAAAGAAGACCACACACAGTATGTAAAACTATTACGAAAGTTAAGAAGTCTTCCGGGCATCAAAAAAGTTTTTATACGTTCGGGAATTCGTTACGATTATGCACTGCTGGATAAAAGCGGGGAATTTGTAAAGGAACTGGCAGCGCATCATGTGAGCGGGCAGTTAAAGCTTGCGCCGGAGCATGTCAGTCCTGACGTCCTGAGGCTTATGGGCAAGCCGGATATCGAAAAGTATCAGCGTTTTTGCCAGAAATTCAACGCGGCATCGCAAAGGGCGGGGAAAAAGCAATATGTCCTCCCTTACTTTATGTCCTCGCATCCGGGCAGCACGCTCGCCGACGCGGTGCGTCTTGCGGAATTTATTCGAGATACCGGCTTCATGCCTGAACAGGCGCAGGACTTCTATCCGACTCCGGGAACGCTTGCAACCTGCATGTTTTACACGGGTCTCAACCCTGAGACAGGAAAAAAGGTGTATATTCCCAAAACGCCGGAAGAAAAAGAAATGCAGCGTGCGTTGATTCACTACAAGAATCCCAAAAACAGGAACCTTGTCAAGAGGGCGCTCAAAAAAGCAGAGCGGGATGATCTCATCGGAAACGGCAAGAAGAAGCTTGTCAGGGAATAAATATTATCTGTTAATTCGTATTGCGTGCGGGGTATAAATATAGTATACTATTCTCTGTATTGTTCTATGAATTTTATAGTTTTTTGAAACAATCTAGGAGGATTAGTAATGGCTGCTAAATTAGAAAAGCTGGAAAACAACAAGGCGAAACTGGAAGTGACGGTTTCAGCGGAAAAATTTAACGAAGGAATTGAAAAAGCGTATCAGAAGTTAAAAGGGAAGTTCAATGTTCCCGGATTCCGGAAAGGTAAAGTGCCGAAGAAGATCGTAGAAAACTACTACGGATCACAGGTGTTTTATGAAGACGCGCTGGATGAAATCATTCCTGAAGCTTTTTTAGAAGCAGCAAAAGAGCACGAACTGGATGTTGTTTCAAGACCTGAATATGATGTTGTAAGCATCGACGAAAAAGACGGCGTTGTATTTACGGCGCAGGTAATTTTAAAGCCGGAAGTGAAGCTGGGCAAATACGAAGGCATCAAGATTACAAAGCCGGTGGAAAAAATTGCCGCAAAAGACGTGGATGCGGAAGTGGACAAGACGCGCGAACAGAATGCACGTTGGGTGGAAGTAGAGCGTGAATCCAAAAATGGCGACACTGTTATGATCGATTTCGTCGGCAGTATCGACGGTGTGAAATTTGAAGGCGGCGCGGCTGAAAACCAGTCGCTCGTTTTAGGCGATGGGCGCTTTATCCCAGGATTCGAAGAACAGATTGTCGACATGAAGGCAGGGGATGAAAAAGACATTAACGTAAAATTCCCGGACGACTACACGCCTGAATTTGCAGGAAAAGACGCGGTGTTTGCGATCACGCTGAAGGCAGTGAAAGAAAAAGAGCTGCCGGACGCAGACGATGATTTTGCGCAGGATGTATCGGAGTTCGATACGCTTGCCGATTATAAAAAAGACATCAAAAAGAAGCTGCAGGATCGTGCGGATATGCGCGCGAAGGCTGAAATGGAGAACCAGCTGCTTTCCGCGATTGCGGGCGACATCAAAGCAGACATTCCTGATGTGATGGTGGATAACCAGATTGACTACCAGATTCAGCAGATGTCCTATCAGCTGATGTATCAGGGCATGAAGATCGAAGATTATCTTGCTTATATGGGCAAGACAATGAATGATTTGAGAAACGACTACAAAGAGAGTGCGGCAGAGCAGGTTCGTATGCGTCTGGCTGTGGAAGCGCTTTTAAAAGAGCTCAAAATCGATCCGACAGAAAAGGATCTGGATAAAAAGTATGATGAGCTTGCAAAAGAAGCGAAAAAGACCGTGCA
>CAZQDA010000157.1:0-3165 GCA_964592155.1 uncultured Christensenella sp. | reverse complement strand
TTTTTTGCCTTGCAGTCCCGCTCCGTAAAGCGCCCGTCCTGCGTTCTTTGCGCTGTGGAATCATAGAACAAAAACGGCACCGGCTCTCCTCCATGACTGCCCGTATCAGAAAACGTGAAATGGTCTGAGGCAATAGAGATCGTATAATCTTCCTCGATGCTTTGCAAAAAAGGCTTTAAAAATACGCTGTCAATCGACTCGATCGCCTGCATCTTCTCCACCGGCTGAAGCTCATGGCTCAAATCATCCGTCTCCTGAATATGAACATAAATGTCGTCATATTCCTTTACTGCCTGAATCGACTTTTCCAGTTTTTCTTCCAGAAAATCGTCAAAGCTCCGCCCTTCACGCTGCGTTCCAATGTTTGGAAGCCCTGCAATCGTAGTGATGCCGTCCATGAGCAGCGTCTCTGAAAGCGCCACCCTGCCGCGCGTATCCCCTTTGATCTCCGGCATGATCGAAGCACCCCAAAACCAAAGTCCGTTTGCCGCAATCCCTTTGTCCTGCAAAAAATCATAGGATTTCTTCATCAGTTCAAAAAACTCCGCCTGATTTCCATCCTTTTTGATAAACGGCGCGATCTCCTGCCCAATGATGTCATGCGCAGGCATAAAATCTACCGGATATAAATCTTTTCCGCCTTTCACAATTAAGATATTGCGGAACGAGCCGCAATAATGCAGTTCAAACCTGCCGCCAAATACCTCTGCCGCCAGCTCTTTCATAACCGGCTCCGCAATCTCTGTCGCAATATCATAGGCGCTGTAGCTCTTGACACAGCTTGTTTCAAAGCTGTCCCCCTCAAACGCAACCATATTGCAGCGGATATACATATCATTTTCGTTCATCGGCATATGAAGCCCTGCCGCCTCGATGATCGCCCTCCCGCGGTACGTGCGTGGATCAAAGCCCAAAAGGCTCAGGTTCGCCACCGCGCTTCCCACTTCCAGTCCATCCGGAATCGTGAGTACCGTCCCGCCTAGAGATTTGCGGAATAGCGCGTCCAGCGTGGGCGTTTTTGCATATTCGAGGGGCGTTTTCCCATCAAGCGCCGCATTTGGCCTGTCCGCCGAACCATCCAGCACAAGCGTAATCTTTTTCATGTCTTCTCTCCTTATCTCTTTACCACGCTATTTCATAAGTCCGCCGACAAGCTTATTCACAAGCCCGCCGTCCGCTTTTCCCTTTACAAGCGGCATCAAATGCTTCATGATATTGCCTTTATCCTGCGGCGACGGCTCCTTAATCCCCAATTGATCAAGAACGCCTTGAATCACCTGCATGATTTCTGCTTCCTCCATTTGTTTGGGCGCAAACTCCGCAAGCACCGCGATGCGCTGCTGATTCATCGCAATGAGATCTTCCCTGCCTGCCTTTTGCGCGCCTGCAAGACTCTCTTCCGCCTGCTTCACTTCCTTTAGAATAATCGTGTTTTCTTCCTCCTGCGTGAGGTCTTCGCGCTTATCCTTTGCCTTTGCCTTGAGCGCGGACAACAGCAGCGTCAAAGTTTCCTTGCGCTCCGCGTCCTTTGCTTTCATCGCAGCAATCATTTGCTGCTGCACATCCTGTATTTTACCCATCGTTTCTGCCTCCCTGTCAAACGTTTCAATATATATTATTATAGCACAGGCTCAACCCGAAAAAACAATTATTTACAGCAAGCCGCTTCCTTTTATGCTATAATCAAGCTAGGGTTGATATCTGATATTTCGCGCCGTGCTGGTGGAATAACAAGCTTGCTCAGCGGATCAAATTTCACCCTCTTCCCTCTCATGGTGGGTTTTGAAAGGAGATTCTTATGGCTTTTATTGCATCCTCTTTTTTTATCATTGTTCTGATTGCCCTTTTGGCCGGTGGCGTCGTTCTCATTGTCCTCAGCTGCAAATCCACCCAAAAGACTTTGCTGCTGGTTCTGGGAATTATTATGCTTGTTGTGCCGATCCTCTTATTCCTTGCACAATTTATGTTTGTTTCCTATGGCAATATCATCGGCGGCGCTGACGGCCCAACCTCCATCCTCATATCCTGATCGTTTAAAGAAATAAAAGCCACCTGCGCCCGAACAAGCGGCTTTACCGTCGCAAGCTCAATTGCCTTTGTGGATACGCCCCAATGTCCAAGCCAAATTTTGGGATAAGTTCCTGATGTTTTCCATACCTTCCCTATCATTTCGAACATCACCGATGTCTTTTCCATAAACCATATTCCAGTAGGTGGAGCCAACCAGCAGCACTTCTTTATTCAGGAAAAAATGATTCATGGTGTCGATGGCGTTTAAACCGCCGCCCCGCCGTACCGCCGCCACAGACGCGCCCACCTTATGCTGTAATTGGTGTGGATTTGTTGCGGCTACTACACCCGCGCGTTCTAAAAACAATTTCATTTTTCCGGATATATCTGCGGAATAAACAGGCGAGCCAAGTATGATTCCATCCGCTGCAAGCAGTTTTTGATAATATAAATTGAAATCGTCTTGCCCGAAAACACATTTTTTGTATCCTTGACAGGCAAAACAGCCTTTGCAGGAATCAATTCTTTTGTCAAAAAGTTGAATCTGTTCCGTCATAATATCATGAGCTTTTAATTCTTCAAATATGGTATCAATTAAGATACTGGTATTTCCATTGGCGCGCGCACTGCCATTGATTGCAATAACTTTCATTTTCAGCACCTCACAAAATTACTTTCGTAGTCATTTATCATAATAACTTCGAGCGCTTTCTTACGCATACTTCGCTGTATTCCTCTGACAGCATCCATATCTTTTTTAGCTTTCATGGGCGGGTAGGTATGCCGCCACGCATCGTATTCTCACGGGCTATTTTCCCGCTTTTAAAATTATTGAGTTCTTGATACCAGGCACGTAAAGCGGTGTTGGAAGTTGAAATAGCGTTTTTAAAAGGTTTTTTTGTTCTGAATTTTCTTATTTTCTCGCCAATCATCATCGTTTTCACCTCTTGGTAAACAGTATAGCATAAACAGTTCAAAACGATCGGAACAATTTGCAAAACTCCACCCTCCGCCCCACTAATAACAAAAACCCATAACCTGTACGGTTACCACTATCTATTTTTAATTTAAAAATTGGATTGCAAATTAAATGAAAACATAAATGCTAGTCATTGACAATTTCTAATATAATATATAGAATATTAATGAACAAAT
>CAZQDA010000156.1:0-3233 GCA_964592155.1 uncultured Christensenella sp. | reverse complement strand
CCCCTTTGTTTCGAAAAACAGTCAAAATGCTTAACACTTTCTTAAAGCCTTTAGAATCGATTGACTTGCCTGTTTGCGCTCCGTATACTGAAATCAGAAAGAAAAAAACGCCGCAAAAAGGGCGTTTTGGGAGGTTATTCAAATGGCAGAATTTAAATACTGCAGAAATTGCGGGAAACAGTTGAATCCGGGTGATACCGTTTGCAGAGGCTGCGGCGTACCGGTTGGAAAAGGGCATGACTATTGCTGGAATTGCGGAGGCAAGACAGACCCGGAGGCGGTTGTGTGCGTCACATGCGGCGTGGGGCTTGTGCCCAAGAGCGGAAATGTGCAGCAGCCGGGGGCGGGTGTGAACCCCAACTCAAAATCCAAGATTGCGGCGGGCATCCTCGGCATCTTCATCGGCGGGCTGGGAATCCATAACTTCTATCTTGGGTTCACAAGCAAAGCGGTCGGGCAGTTGATTCTGGGAATTATGGGAATTTTTACCTTTGGTATTACCAGCATCATTTCAAGCATCTGGGGGCTCGTTGAGGGGGTCATGATCCTTACGGGCGGCATCGATAAGGACGCAGACGGAAGACCGCTGATCAATTAACAACACAAAAAATTTCGTGCGAGCGCCCGGGCCTCATGGCCCGGGCGCTTTTTGCGCAAAGGTCCAAAACATTGATTTTAAGCGATTAGTTTGCGGTTGTGTCTTGAAAAAGAGCTTGTTTATTGGTAATATAATAAAATATTGTGTTTGCATCCCGCGAAGGGGAAACGGGCACAGTCTCTCACCAATGATGGAGGAAAGCATGAAAGAGAAACAGGAAATGGGTTTTCAGTTGCCGCGCGTACTGCTTCCGGCAGAAAACGTGAATCTTGTAAAGTGGGCGTGCGTCGCCTGCGATCAATATACATCTCAGCCGGATTACTGGAAGTCTGTGGAAAAATTTGTGGGCAGCGCGCCATCTATGCTGCGCATCACGCTGCCTGAGGTATATCTGGAAGAGGAGGATGTACATGCGCGCATTGTGGCCATGAAGGAAACCATGCGCGATTACATTGATAATGGAACGTTAGTTCAGTTGCCACAGGGGATTGTTCTCACGGAGCGGCATCTCAAAGGCAAGCTTCGCAAGGGAATTCTGCTTGCCATGGATCTGGAGCAGTACGACTACAGAATTGAGAACAAACCGCAGCTTAGGGCGACGGAGCAAACAGTGCTCTCGCGCATTCCGCCGCGCGCGGAAATCCGCCGCGGGGCGGCGGTGGAGCTGCCGCACATCCTGCTGATGATGGATGACGAAAAAGACAGCGTCATCGGTCCGCTTCACATGCAGAGAAACACTTTCCCCAAGCTGTATGATTTTGAGCTGATGATGGATGGCGGCAGGATCGAGGGATGGCTGGTGGATAAGCCCAAAATTTTGGATGAAATGACAGCCGCGCTTGCGCAGCTTCCAAGGCACGATAATATGCTGTTTTGCGTGGGCGACGGAAATCATTCGCTGGCGACCGCAAAAGCCATCTGGGAGGAAACAAAGGAAGAGCTTACGCAGGAAGAGCAACAGGATCATCCTCTGCGGTACGCGCTGTGCGAAATCATCAACCTGCGCGATAAGGCGGTGGAGTTTATGCCCATACACCGAGTTCTGTTTGGCGTGAATGCAACTGCGTGCGTGCAGTTTGTCGTGGAGCGCCTGCGCGAGCGGGGCAGGAAGGCAAAGGTGATCTTCGGGCGCTGGCGCAAGGAGATTGAGCACGATGGGACATTCCAGATTCCGTTCCTCTATCGTGACGGCGCGGGAAAAATTGTGATCGAAGACCCGCAGCATCCGCTGGCAATCGGCGAGGTGCAGGAGATTTTTGAGGAATATCTCGAGCAGAGCGGGCAGGGAATCGATTATATCCACGGCGACGACGCTTTTATGGAGCTTGCAAAGCAGTATGACAATCTGGGTTTTTATTTTGAGGCAATGGAAAAGCAAAGCTTTTTCGATATGATCGTAAAATGCGGCGTGCTGCCCAAAAAGACGTTCTCTTTAGGAGAGGCGGAAGAAAAACGGTATTACCTTGAGGGGCGTATGCTTGCGCCTTTTGAGATACGCGAAGAAATACAAGATTTGGCGGGAGAGTAAAAAATGGCGATAAAAGTTACGAAATTCGGCGGGAGCTCGCTTGCGTCCGCGGAGCAAATCCGGAAAATGAAGCAGATCATCGATGCGGATGAGGCAAGAAAGTTTGTGGTTCCGTCCGCCCCCGGAAAGCGTTTTTCCGAGGATATCAAGGTGACGGACCTACTGTATTCGCTCTATGATGCAGCGTCGCACTTTGAAGAGACGGAAAAAATCTATGCGGATATTGTGAAGCGCTATACGGATATTCGTGACGAGCTTGGGCTGTCGATCAAAATCGAAGAGCATCTGGAAAAGATGTACCACGATATCAAAACAGGCGCAAACGAGGATTATGCGGCGTCGCGCGGGGAATACTTAAACGGCCTGCTGATCGCAGATTTTCTGGGCTACGATTTCATTGACGCGGCGGATGTGATTTTCTTTGATGAAAAGGGAACCTATGATTCGAAAAAAACGCTCAGCATCCTGCCGGGCGCTTTGAAGCTGCATGAGCGCGCGGTTATTCCGGGATTTTACGGCTCCATGCCAAACGGAAAAATCAAAACGTTCTCACGCGGCGGCAGCGACATCACGGGCTCCATCGTTTCCCGCGCGGCAGGCGCGGACTTATATGAAAACTGGACGGATGTTTCCGGCTTTTTGATGGCAGACCCGCGCGTGGTGGAGAATCCCAAAAAGATCGACGTGGTCACCTACCGCGAACTGCGCGAGCTTGCCTACATGGGCGCGACGGTGCTGCATGAAGACAGCATTTTCCCTGTGCTCGAGGCGGCGATCCCCATTAATGTGAAAAACACCAACGACCCGCAAAACAGCGGAACCATGATCATCCCCGCCATTGAAGGGCGCGACGGCGCGCGCGAAGGAATCACAGGCATTGCGGGCAAAAAGAATTTTACGGTCATTTCGATTGAAAAGGACGGCATGAATACGGAAATCGGCTTTGGACGCAAGCTTTTGGGGTGTCTTGAGAAATTCGGGCTTTCGTATGAGCATATGCCCTCGTCTATCGATACAATTTCGGTGGTGGTGGCGGATGTGCGCATCCGCGGCTGCATCGAGGAGCTGATCGACGAAATTCACGCGGTTTGCCAGCCGGACAGCGTG
>CAZQDA010000155.1:0-3277 GCA_964592155.1 uncultured Christensenella sp. | reverse complement strand
GGAACTGTCAATTTCACCGCATCCGCCGAAATTTCAAGAAAAACAGAGGCGCTGCTGTTAGACTGTATTCCTCCCCAATATGCCATGATCTGCCCCTTCCTTATTATTTATCCAGTAAAAAGAAAAGCCGCCCGTTTGCGGCTGTCTGCGGCAGCGTCGTTCCATAATTTACCTCCGCAACATAGATAATATCGCTCAGTTTGCTGTTCTCTGCTTCCGCCTCCGCATATGCGGCATCGATTTTTTCAAAATTCTCGCTGAAAACATCAACGTTATAAAAATCCTGACCCGTCGGTTTTTCCAGATTTAATTTGTTTGTAAATTCAGACATTTGGTAATACCTCGCTTCGTATTTGTTCATGCGTCAACGCATGAAGCCCGTTGTGCGTATATCTCGCCACATCCTTATGCTGGTTGTATAGCAGACTCAAATCAACAACAATATTCGCCGGAACGACGCGCTTTAGGAGCGCGCCTATATCATCAAGCTTGGATTTGGACGTCAATTCTACTCGCACAACAAGTGAATAATTCCCATGATCAAGCTGGAGCCTGTATCCGTTTTCACCGCACAAAATCGTAAACTGGTTTTCCAAAAAACGATAAGTAAAGGGCAGGCTTTCATTGACCCTGTTCAGTATCCGGAACTTGCGTTCATCGATCGTGTTGGTCGCCTTCGGCGTGATCTTCAATATTTTTTCCCAGCGTTTGATCCCATTTATCGTAAGAGACGGAATATACTGATCGTCACGCACGGCTTCTATTGCGGCCCACAGCTTGTTTAATTCTGCGGTTTCCGTCTGATCAATCGTCTGGAACTCCCTGCAGCTCTGCAGTATTGGCGGCAGTTTTTTTAATAACAATATCTCACGCAACAATATCACCTCTTTTGGGAATCACATTCGCGTCAAGAGTAAGGTTTGCTTCCGTTCCATTGATCCTGGTGTTTGCAATATCGACCACGCACTGCAGTTCCAGCAGCCTCGTTTCGATCTGGCTGATCCGTACAATCAACGAATCTGTGCCTGCCCATTCCCCTCGCAGCTCCTCGAAGTAGGTATCGATCGTATCTTCAAGATATGTTTTGGAATCCTCATACGTCCAGCCATCCGCATATACGATATCCGTGGCAATATTAACGCTGCTTTCCGCGACGCCCGCGACGGTCACGACATGCCCGATTGGAGCAAGGCCCAGCCCTTCCCCTTGATTTTGAACAGGATCAACCGCTGTCTGTACGCTCTCAATGAGGCTTGATGTCGGCACCTTATAATCAGAAGTGATTATGATGATCTTCACCGTTCCGCCGCCATTCCAAACGGGCGTTACCTTGACGCCACCCACGCCAGCGATTGCGTTCACCTTTGCAACATAATCCGCAACATTACCGCCAAATGCCAGCGCATCAAGACTGTTAAAATACCTCTTGCGCAGCTCCTCAGCTTCTTCCCTATCCTCTCCCGGTATCAGTACCTCTACGATCTCCGCTTTTGTCAGCCCGCTGACATAGTTGATTGGTATCAACTGCCCGATGTATCGATTCCCATCGATCCCCGTTGTTTCGCATTCCATTTTGTACTGCTTATCCGCAATTTTTTCCGTAACTGCATAATTCAGCTTGTCACCTGAGAACCGCGATCCGATCGGCACGTCATTCAGGTTAAATGTTCCCTTCACGATTGCCTTAGTTGCCGGATAGGGGATAATTCCGCGCTCCGCACAACGGCGCTCTAAAAACTCCCCGCCCGCAGTGTCCGCAAAGGTCTCATCCATCAGCGCGTCAAGCTCAATATATACATTCTGCAATTCCACTGCCGCAGGCGCGAGCGCATTCCAGACAATAGATCCCTCCCGCTTATCAATATCGGAAGGAACCGTGTCCAGCATACTGTTCATAATCGTTTCGAACGTAATATGTTCATACATCAAGTATTTACCTCCATCTCATAATCAAAACTGCCTGTCCGCGCAGAAACCGTAAAAACAGCTTTTATCACTCCGCATTGTCTCTCAAAACGGAAATTATCTACACCAATGATACGGTCATCCTGCACGAGCGCCTCATAGATCCGGCGCTTCAGCTCTGACTGCACAAACTCCGCAGGCTGTCCGATCATGTCCTTCAGCTCAACGCCGTAGTTCCAACTGTACACCTCATGCCCGCATCGCTCCGCGTTCAAAATGAAAAACACAGCCTGCCTGACCGCTTCCTCCCCGCGATATAGAAATCCAGTGATCCGCCCTGTATCCAGATCAAGATAATACGTCTTATTCGGCTTTTCTGTCGAAACAAGCGTATATTCCTTTGTCCTTGTCGGTATCATCCCATCACATCCAATACAACAAATTTTTGACCGCCCTGCACACGAATCAGCAAGACGGTATCTTCTATCTGCAGCGCCCGGCTTCGTGCAGTCCGGGTAAAAATCAATACACCTTCCGGCAGCTCCATCCTCTGCTCCACAAGTATGCATAACGGCTCTGTTTTCGTTACTGTTCCGATCATGACCGCCACCGGCTTATTTTGTTCCACTGCCGCAAGCGCCACCTGCTTGATCGTCTCCACTAAATTATTAGACAACAAAATCACCTCCGCGCAATGTCAGATCCATCGTATGGTTATCCTGATCAAATTCATGCGACACCTTTTCACACATCATAAAATTTTGAATCCGGATGTCATTGAGCTGCAGCTGCACGATCACCGAGGATCCGGCGCGTACCCTTGTGTCTCCGATCACGCCGGGGATGCTCAATGTGCGCTTGGTTTGACCATATAGCTTTAGCAGCGCATCCGCTTTTGCCGCTGCATTCGTGTCATCCTTCATATTTTCATAATATTGCAGTACGCCCCACTGGTTGATTTTCGCGCCGTCCTGCGCGATATATACCTCGCGCGCACCCTCATCTTCATTGTCATGCGACAGCTTGATCCTGTTGTATACGTCACTGTCAATCGTCGAAGAATAGGAATATCCCGACGTCACATCTTTATTGATCAGGATCGGCACCTTCATCGTCTCAATATTCCGCAGCGTGAGCTTTCCAAAATCATCATACAGCACATACATCTTTCCGCTGTTCTGCAGCGTATCGTCAAGCGCATTTCCGATCATATCAAATATCGTAGAATTATCCTCCACTTTGGACGCAATTTTATGCTCCGTATCATCCACCGCACCAAGATTCAGGTAATAATCCCCCGCGATCATCTGCAGAAGCTCTGCCGCCGTCTTGTCGCCATAAACATAAGTATCCTTATTTTTCAGGTAACGGA
>CAZQDA010000154.1:0-3516 GCA_964592155.1 uncultured Christensenella sp. | reverse complement strand
ACTGGCGAAGCGCGGGATATTTTACGGTGGTTTCACTTCCTATAGGTCATACTTATGATAAACCGCTGTATATGCAATGGATACCAAGCGCTTGTAAATGGCTTTTTGGTAAATTGCTATCAATTCACTTATTTGTTTTACACGAAGCAATGGAAGTCGGTTCTCTTTGTTTTGAAAAAACAGTTGATTCACCCCAGCCAAAAGATCAGGGAAAGCGCCTCCCTTTTCTGCGCCGGCAACGCCCTTGATGTCATTTCTTCCCTCAGTATAAGCGCCCTTTTTTCCATAAAGCACAACTGTGCTCAGGAATGGCGCAGATACATAAAAAAGACGGCATACCGCAGTATACCGCCTTTTTTCATGCTGTACTATTTGTTGTCAAACACCTTTTTTGGCGTTCTCAAGCTGCTGGAGCTCCGTCTGGTTTGTTGTTGCTGTGTGGCCCGGCAGAGGCATGATGCGCTCGTTTACCGCGTCCACAATCCATTCGGGCTGCGGGAAGAAGTATTCTTCCAGTTCGTGTGCCGGAGTGATCCAGTTCTTCGCGCCTACTACGATCGGCGGTGCATCAAGATAATCGAATGCCAGCTCGCTGATGGTCTGAGCAAAGTCTTTGAGGTGTGATCCCCTCTCACAGGCATCGCCTGTGATGATGATCTTGCCTGTTTTCTTCACGGATTCCAGAACCTTTTCATAGTTGAACGGCACGAGCGAACGCGCGTCGATGATTTCCGCGGAAACGCCATATTTTTCCTGAAGGATGTCAGCCGCTTTGGTCACTCTGTAGAGCGTTGCGCCAACAGACAGGATTGTGAGGTCTTTACCTTCCCTCTTGATGTCCGGTTCGCCAATTTTTACTTCATAATATTCCGTGGGAACTTCCTTCTGGAACATTTCGCCATAATCATAGGTTCTCTGGCTTTCGAGGAAGATCACCGGATCTGTGCCGTTAAGAGCCGCATTCAGCAAGCCCTTTGTGTCGTAAGGCGTAGCCGGGAACACAACCTTGAGGCCCGGAATGTGTGTGCATAGCGCCGACCAGTCCTGGGAATGCTGCGCGCCGTATTTGGAACCAACGGAAGCCCTCAGCACGAAAGGCATTTTGAGAACGTCGCCGCTCATTGCCTGCCATTTGGACATCTGGTTGAATACTTCGTCGCCTGCGCGGCCGATGAAGTCAAGATACATCAGCTCAGACATTACGCGTCCGCCAGCCATTGCATAGCCAACCGATGTGCCGACGATTGCCGCTTCGGAGATCGGCGAGTTAAAGAATCTGTGGTAAGGAATCGCTTCCGTTACGCCGCCGTATGCGCCGAATGCGCCGCCCCAATCCCTGTTGTCTTCGCCATAAGCGATGAAGGTCGGATCCTGATAGAATTTATCCATTGCCGCTTCAAAGATCGCGTCTCTGATCTGGTAGGTTCTGTTTTTGGAAACAGGCTTTCCGTCAGCTTCATAAGCGCTTCTGACCTTTTTCGCGATTTTCTGGATGCGCGGATTTTCTTCCTTGGGCATGAGCACATCAGGCTTTCTGGTGGTGTCCATGCTGGGGATTTCAAGGTTTGTGAACATCATGTCGGCAATTGCGTTCGGGTCTTTTTCAAGATCGATTCTGGGCGAAATCACTTCGTCCTTCGCAAGCTTCACAGCCCAAACCATGTCTTTCCTGATGTCGAGTTCGATTGCTTTTAATTCTTCTTCCGTCGCAACGCCTGCCGCAATCAGCTCTTTGCCGAATACAACGATGGAGTCGATCGCTTCCCATGCCGCGATTTCTTCTTTCGTCCTGTAAGAAGAGGAGTCGGACGGGCTGTGGCCGGAAATTCTGTAGGTAACAACATCCAGAAGCACCGGGCCTTTTCTGTCTTCGATGATTTTGCGCTTGCGGCGGTATGCGTCGATCACAGCGAGCGGATTCATGCCGTCGATACGCTCTGCATGCATTTCGTCCGGATTGATTCCCGCGCCAAGACGCGCAACCTCGCCATAGCCCATTGTTTCGCCGCAGGTCTGTCCGCCCATGCCATAGCTGTTGTTCCAGATGTTGTAGATAATCGGCAGGCCGCCTTTGTGCTTCTTATCCCAAAGATCATTGTACTGATCCATGGAAGCAAAGTTCATGGATTCATAAACAGGGCCGCAGCCGATGGAGCCGTCGCCGATGTTGCACACAACCATGCCCGGCTTGTCGTTTACACGCTTAAATAGCGCCGCGCCAGTGGAGATCGGCGCGCTTCCGCCTACGATTGCGTTGTTGGGGAAAATGCCAAACGGAATAAAGAACGCGTGCATCGAGCCTCCGAGGCCTCTGTTAAAGCCGGTCTGTCTGCCCCATGTTTCCGCGATCATGCCGTACAGCAGGAATTCCCTTGCCATATCTTTTACTTTTTTATATTGCGTATGCTTTTTGACAACCTCAAAAGTTTCTCCGTCAAAGAATGTTTCCATGACTTCCTTGAGTTTTTTGTCGCTCAGCTTCTCGATGCAGGACATGCCCTTGGCGAGAATTTCGCCGTGGCTTCTGTGCGAGCCGAAAGTGAAGTCTTCCACCCCGAGCTCAAACGCCTGGCCTACATAAGCCGCTTCCTGTCCGATTCCCAGATGCGCCGGACCCGGATGGTTATATTCAATGCCCTCGTATTGGTTTGTTGTCTTGATGGTGTTGAGCATTGTTTCAAACTCACGGACAACCCACATATCCCTGTAGATGTTCATAAACTGTTCTTTTGTAAAGTTTTTGAGCTCGTCCTTCACTTTTTTCTGATAAACATTCATCGGAATATCTTTAAAAGTGATCTTGCCCGGTTTTCTCATTTTCTTCGGATCAATTACCAAACTTTTTGTCATTGTTTTTCTCCTTTATTGACAATTAAATAATTTACACAACGATGATACTAAAGTGCTCAGATTGGAGGCATTTTGGATGAAGGGCGCGCGTGCCGCCAAAAAAATTCAAAAGGCGCAAATCTGAGTGCTTTTACAACTGGAAAATAGCTTCCCTGATGATCTCGCACACGGTTGGATGCGGGAACACGATCTTCTTGATCTGATCCACGGGAATCTCTTTTGCAACCAGCACATCCGCGCCCCAGATAATCTCTGAAGCGTAATTGGTGATCATGTGTACGCCCACAACCTTATTCCATTTGTTGTCCACGATGATTTTCACAAAGCCGTTGCCGCCCTCGTTTTCCGCCACATAACGTCCGGAAAACTGCATGGGAACCTTTTTCACCGTCACATCAAGGCCCTTTTCCTTGGCTGTCTGCTCTGTTTCGCCCACGCCCGCAACTTCCGGATTGGTGTAAATCACGCCCGGAATACCCAAAGTATTTGAAAAGAGGCATTGGGATATAATGGTTGGCCAAGAGAGTTGGAGTTCCTTTCTCAATATAACTCAATCCAAGGACCTCCAGATGATGTAACACCTCCTTATGTTTGGGCAACAGGCAGAGTAAGACTGGCCCTGGGCACAATGGTTGGAAAATGGGGTCCTTGTGTGAACTTTTTGTA
>CAZQDA010000153.1:0-3807 GCA_964592155.1 uncultured Christensenella sp. | reverse complement strand
TGTCTTCTGCGCTTAACCCTTTTTGGCATTAACATGTTTTTTGCCTCCTTCCACGCTCGAAGGTTTTGCTCTGTCCTTTAAAGGATTTCCTAAAATTTCGCCCTTATAAATCCACACCTTTACGCCAATCTTGCCGTAAGTTGTGTTTGCTTCCGCAAAACCGTAGTCAATATCCGCCCTGATTGTCTGCAGCGGAATCGAACCTTCATGATACTGCTCCGTCCTCGCGATTTCAGCACCGCCCAGACGACCCGCGCACATGATTTTGATTCCCTTTGCGCCCGCCTTCATCGTTCTGCCGATCGACTGCTTCATCGCACGGCGGAAAGAAATACGTTTTTCAAGCTGCTGAGCAACGTTTTCCGCAACAAGCTGCGCGTCCACGTCCACTCTCTTCACTTCGATGATATTCACGGCAACGTTTGTGCCTGTGAGCTTTACAAGATCCTTCTTCAAAAGCTCAACGCCCGTGCCGCCTTTGCCAATCACGATACCCGGCTTGCCGGTAAAGATATTGACAGAAATCTTCTGTGCTGCGCGCTCAATTTCAATTTTTGAAATCCCTGCGGCATACAGTTTCTTCTTTAAGAATTTTCTGATTTTATCGTCTTCCACGATATAATCGGCAAATTTAGACTTTTTTGCTGTCCATCTGGCATCCCAGTCTTTAATAATACCAACCCGAAAACCATGGGGATGTACTTTCTGACCCATCGTATACCTCCTTATTTGACCTGATCCAAGATTATTGTAATGTGGCTCGTTCTCTTACGGATGCGCGACGCCCTGCCTTGTGCACGGGGTCTGAACCGCTTGAGCGTAGGACCCTGGTCTGCAAAAACTTCCGCAACATACAGTGAATCTGCCGAAAGATTCATGTTGTTTTCCGCGTTTGCGATTGCGGAATTAAGAACTTTACCGACGGGTTCTGTTGCGCCGTTGGGCGTATTCATAAGAACCGCTTTTGCGTCTGCTACCTGCATTCCTCTAATGAGGTCGATCACCGCTTTCACCTTGCGGGAGGAAATGCGAACATATTTCGCAATGGCTTTTGGTCTTCTATCTTTTTCTTCTTGCCGCTTCGCAGCTTTTTCTCTTTGTCTTGTTGCCATTTCAGCTTACCTCCTTCTTGGTTATCTGGACGATTTTTCGCCCGCGTGTCCGCGGAACGATCTCGTGGGTGAAAACTCACCAAGCTTATGCCCTACCATGTCTTCCGTTACATAGACCGGAACGAACTTTCTTCCGTCATGCACGCCGATTGTGTGTCCTACCATATCAGGAAAGATCGTGGAGGAACGCGACCATGTTTTGAGCACTTTTTTCTCATTCTTTTCATTCATCTCCTGAACGCGCGCCAGAAGTTTTTCATTTATAAATGGTCCCTTTTTTATTGACCTACTCATATCTGCAAATTCACTCCTTCAATTATTTAGCGTTTCTGCGTCTTACGATAAACTTGTCTGACGGGTTCTTCTTCTTACGAGTCTTATACCCAAGAGCCGGTTTACCCCAAGGTGTCACAGGGCCCGGACGGCCGACAGGCGATTTGCCTTCACCACCGCCGTGCGGATGGTCGTTCGGGTTCATAACGCTGCCGCGAACCGTGGGACGCACGCCCATGTGGCGTTTTCTGCCCGCTTTACCAATGTTGATATTTTCCTGGTCTGCATTACCAACCTGGCCGATCGTCGCTTTTGCGCCGATGAGGATCATTCTCACTTCGCCGGAGGGGAGCCTCACCTGTGCATATCTTCCTTCTTTTGCCATCAGCTGCGCCGCATTGCCTGCGCTTCTGACGAGCTGTGCGCCTTTGCCGGGCTTCACTTCCACATTGTGGATCATCGTGCCCACCGGAATCAGTGCCAGCGGCAGGGCGTTGCCCGGTTTGATGTCCGCGCCTTCGCCGGAGAGGATTTTGTCCCCTACCTTCATGCCCACCGGAGCGATGATGTATCTCTTTTCGCCATCTGCGTAATGCAAAAGGGCAATGTTAGCGCTTCTGTTCGGATCGTATTCGATCGTCGCAACCTTAGCCGGAACTCCGTCTTTGTTACGCTTGAAGTCGATGATTCTGTATTTCCGCTTTGCTCCGCCGCCTACGTGCCTGACTGTGATTCTGCCGTGCACGTTTCTTCCGCCTGATTTTTTCAGCGAAACGAGCAGCGATTTTTCCGGAGTCGTGCTTGTGATTTCCTCAAAAGCCGAAACCGACATGAATCTTCTGCCCGGAGAAGTCGGGTTGTATTTCTTAATAGCCATGAATAAAGTACCTCCCTGCCGCGCTTACTGTGCCATGCTCTCGAAGAACTCAATTGTCTTGGATTCTTCTGTGAGCGTCACATAAGCTTTTTTTGTTTCGGGCCTTCTGCCCTCCGTGCGTCCCTGTCTTTTCAGCTTACCCTCTTTGCGGGATGTGGTGACCGCTTTCACCTTTACCTCAAAAATGGCTTCAACCGCAGATTTGATCTGCGTCTTGTTTGCTTTTGTATCCACTAAAAACGTATATGTTTTCTTGGGGATAAGGTCGTAGCTTTTTTCTGAAAGAATGGGTTTTATGATAATATCATGGATATCTTTCATTATGCGTACACCTCCTCGATTGCTTTGACTGCGTCTTTTGTCACGATGAACTTGTCAAACTTCAAAATGTCGTAAACGCTGAGCGTAGAAGCGATTGTCGTTTTCACGCCCTGAATGTTTGCGGCCGCGCGTACAACGTCGTCATCTTTTCCGTTTGTCACGATCAATGCTTTTCCTGCTTTCAGGTTTGCGAGGATCGCCGCCATTTCTTTTGTCTTGGGAGCCTTCATCTTAAGGTCTTCCATCACGATGATATCTCCGCCCTCCACCTTCTGGGAAAGCGCGGAACAGATGGCAAGCGTGCGCACCTTTTTGTTCAGCTTCATGGAATAATCCCTCGGCTTTGGCGCGAACACAACTCCACCGTGCGTCATTTGGGGCGCGCGGATCGTACCCTGGCGGGCACGGCCTGTCCCTTTCTGTCTGAAAGGCTTGATGCCGCCGCCGCGTACTTCGCTGCGGGTGAGCGCCGACTGCGTTCCCTGTCTTTTGTTTGCAAGGTGCGCAACCACTGCGTCATGCATCACTGTTTTATTTATCTTTACGCCGAAGACTTCGTCACTTAACTGGATTGTTCCAGCTTCCTTGCCATCGGTCTTGTATACTGATACGTTTGGCATAATTTCTTCCTCCTTTTCAAGCGGTCTTCTTAAAGCGACTTAACGCTTTTTTTGATTGTTACAAGGCCGCCCTTGGCACCGGGAACCGCGCCCTTGATCAAGATCAGGTTTTTGTCCGTATCCACCTTCACAACTTCCAGGTTCTGAATCGTCACTTTGTCAAAACCGCCGCGACCCGGAAGGCGTTTGCCTTTCATAACTTTACCTGGGGATGCGCACGCGCCCATCGAACCGGGGCGTCTGTGATATCTGGAACCATGGCTCATGGGTCCTCTGTGCTGGCCCCAGCGCGCGATTACGCCCAAAAAGCCTTTTCCCTTGGAAATGCCGGAAACGTCGATTTTCTCGCCCGCTTCGAAGATGTCTGCCTTGATTTCCGCGCCCGCCTCGAGCTCGGAAGCTTCCTGACTGCGGAATTCACGCAGATAACGCGTGGGCGTTGCCTTCACTTTTCCAAAATGTCCCTTTAATGGTTTGTTGACATTCTTTTCCTTGATGTCTCCAAAACCAACCTGCAGTGCGTTGTAACCGTCTGTCTCTACCGTTTTCTTCTGAACGATAACGCAAGGTCCGGCTTTCACTACTGTCACGGGAACGACTCTGC
>CAZQDA010000152.1:0-3960 GCA_964592155.1 uncultured Christensenella sp. | reverse complement strand
GCCCCGGATGGGTGTGGACGGACGAAGTGAAAAAAGCCGCGCCGGATGGCAATAAGGATGTAGCGGAAGAGCTGTGGGGAGATTACCATATGCTGCAGCGCCTGGAAACACCGGAGGAGATTGCGTCCGCGACGGTATTCCTCTTAAGCGACGACGCATGCGGAATCACGGCGACAGACCTGTTTGTGGAGGGCGGCTATTTAAGCCTTGGGCCGGAAGGCCTTGGGAAGGGCTCTAATTTTGCGGGCAGCGACTAAAAAACAAAGGAGATAGGAGCGATGAATGACCAAGCGAATTTAATCGAGACGAGAGCGCGGATTGGGATTATGGCGGTTGCGCTTGAACAATATATGCCTCAGTTTCCGGGGCTGCGGGAAAGCTTTAAAAACCGTTTTGATACTGCGCTCACGCAGTATTTCAGCGGGGAGTATGATCTGTTTTCCGCAGGACTTGTGACGCTGAAGGAAGAGGCGGAAAGAGCCGGAGAGCTGTTTCGCGCGAATGACGTTGACGTGGTATTTATCCAGACGATGACTTATTGTACTTCTTCTACGATTATTGCGGCAGTCGAGGCGCTGGACGTGCCGGTTGTTATTTATAGCTTGCAGGCGGTCAAAGCGTTGGAGTGCGAAAAGGTAGATACGGTGGAAGAATGGCTGCGGGATGGATTTGCGTGCGCAGCCGTTCCGGAAATGACGGCGACCCTGATACGGATCGGCAAGCGGTTCAGCGTTTTGACCGGATATCTGGTGGGAGATAGCCACTTTCGCGATTCGGTCAATCGATGGTGCATCGCGGCAGCGGTACGCGCGCGGTTCCGGCAGACGAACGCCGCTATGGTAGGCCGTCAATATCCGGGTATGCTCGATCTTTACACAAGCGATCTTAATTTGTATAACCGGCTGCGGATTTATGTCAAGCAATTTGATTGGGAAGCCATGTGGCGCATTGCGGATCAGGTAACGGATCAGGACCGGATACATGAGACCGCGCAGGAGATTCAGGAAGTATTCGACATTGAAGGCGGTAAGACCACAGAGGAGCTTTACGACCTTGCCGCTTATGTATGCGGCTATGAAGACCTTGTGAAAAAAGAGAATATTTCCATGCTTGCCTCGCACTACAATGGATTTGCCCAGGGAAAGGCGGGGGATTTGGACGGAAAACTGAATCCAATCTACTCCATGCTGATCAAACGCGGCGTTTCATGCGCTGTGGAAGGGGATATCAAAGTCGCGACGGCAATGAGCATCCTAAAGACAATCAGCGGGGCTGGAACGTTGGAAGAACTGTATTCCCTCGATTTTAACAACGATATTGCGGTACTGGGACACAGTGGCTCCGGCGATACGGCGATTTCGGATAAAAAACCATTGATGAAGGTGGTGGATGTATTCCATGGGAAAACAGGCGGCGGATATTTAACGCAATTTTATCCGTGTACAGGGGATATTACTATTCTGGCCATTGGAGAAGAGATGGATGGCAGTTATAAACTGATTGCCGCAGAAGGTGTGAGCGAGGAAGGCCCCACGCTCAATTTGGGAGATACCAACCAAAGAACATGTTTTTCCTGCGGGATGCGGGAATTTATTGACCGGTGGTCTATGACCGGTCCGACACACCATTTTGCAATGACGCCGGGCAGACATATTGATACGCTGGAGTGCGTGGCGAGCATACTCGATATTCCTTTAGAAATTGTTTGCCGTTGATTTCAAAAAATCAATGCAATGCAGGAGACAAGAAAAGTCATTGGAGCAATGCTTCGTATCATTGTGAGATTCTTTGTTTTATCTTGCGTAGTTTTTCCAATGCGTTTTCAGGGAAACGACCTATTGATTCTTGGCGGTAATTTACCGCGCTGAACAATAAAAGGGAGGAAAAAAATGAAAAAGATCTTCGTAATTGGAATTTGTATTGTACTCGCTTGTATGTTGGTTGCGTGCAGCACAGGAGGAACAGCTGCGCCTGAAGCCTCTGCATCTGCAGCTGCGCCAGCGGAAGAATCCAAAGCGCCGGCAGCGGCGGCAACACAAGAGGATACGCAGACGGACGCGGGCGGCGTTGACGTTGCGAATTTAAAGGTGGCGGTGATGCTTGGCTGGATGGAAAATGAATCCGGATGGAGACAAAAGCAGGGGTATGAAGAGACACTGGTGAATCTTGGGGTTCCAAAGGAAAACATTACGTTCAATGACGCGAACTATGATCCCGTATTGCAGTCGGAGCAAATTGAGGCGGTGATCCAGACCAAGCCTGATTTGATGTTTGTTGTTCCGGCAAACGCGGCAGGTTTATCAGAAGCGGTTAATCACGCGCTTGATGCGGGAATTCCGGTGTTTTTATCGGACGGCACGGTTTATGGCGCGGAAGATACCGTAACGGGGCAGATTACGATCGATAACTACTCGGGCGGTTACGCGAGTATGGAGTATCTTGCCAAACAGTTGGATTATAAGGGAAACATTGCGCTGATTAAGCTTGATCCGCAGCCCGCATGGAAACCGCGCAGCGACGCAGCGCTCGATGTGATCGCAAAATATCCTGATATGAAAGTTGTCGGTGAATGGTCGTGGGATTCCACAGGCGTGAATACACCGCGTATGGCGGTTGACCAGTTCCTTGCCGCCAACCCGAACAAAGGGGATATTGATGCAGTCTGGTGTGCGTGGGATACAGCGGCCCTCGAGGGAATCGAGGCATGTAAGGCGGCGGGACGCGATGAAATTATTTTCTGCGGCTTTGACGGCGGAGAGCCTGCGATAAATGCCCTGAACGAGAATCCGCAGTTTGTTGTAAGCATCGGTCCGTGCATCTATTCGCAAGCTCAGGATAATGTTATGAATGCGATTGATTATCTGAATGGAAAAGAAATTACGCAATCGCAGTTTGCAGAATGTGTGATTCTGGATAAAAAAGGCGTGGAAGGCATTAAGCCGGAAGGCGATGAAAAACCTGTGGATTATGACAAGCCGGGAATGGCAGAAAAATGGGGGCTTGAAATTGTACCAACGATCACAAAATAGTTCCATGCAATCACTGTGAAGCGCGATCTGGTTCATTGCCTGCTTATGCAGGCAATGAATTGGGGGCGCAACCAATTATGACGACAGGAGTGGGGAAAAAATGAGTGAATATCGTCTTAAGATGGAAAACATCAATAAGTACTTTTTTTCCATGAAGGCGCTCGCCGACGCAAATTTTGCTGTAAAAGCAGGCGAAGCGCACGGCTTGCTGGGAATGAACGGCGCCGGAAAATCGACGCTGATCAAAATCCTTTCAGGCATTTACAGCAAGGATTCCGGGCGAATCTTCATTGAAGACGAAGAAGTTTTTATCGAAAATGCGCAAGACGCAATGAAACACGGCATTGCAACCGTTTACCAGCATCCGAACCTGGTCTATACATTCGCGGGATTTGAAAATATTTATTTGGGATGCGAATCTGAAACAATAAAAATAGACCGTGATAAATTAAAAAAAAGTGCGCAGGAACTGGCGGCAGCATATCAAATTAAGATCGATGTTACAAAAATGGTGGGAGATATGAAGCCGGTCGAGCGCGAACTGATTTGTATTCTGAGCGCGTTAGCCAAGAATTCAAAAATTTTGATTTTAGACGAGCCGACCTCTATTTTGACGGAAAAAGAAAAAGATGCGTTGTTTGATGTGGTCAGGGAGCTGAAGCGCAAGGGCGTATCCATCATATTTGTAACGCACAGACTGGATGAAGTGAATGAGATTTGCGATGAAATCACTGTTTTTCGGGATGGCAAAAACGTGCAGTCTGTAAGGGTGGGCACAGGGCTTGACGTGGCCTACATTGCGGAGCTGATGCTCGGCAAGAAACTGGAGAAGCTTTATCCGCCGAAAAGCGCGGCGAAGTCATGCGAGGTTGTGCTGCAAACGGAAGACCTTTCGTTAAAAAGGAGGTTTGACCATATCAATCTTAAAGCG
>CAZQDA010000151.1:0-4000 GCA_964592155.1 uncultured Christensenella sp. | reverse complement strand
TGTGGAGTAACTGATCCAGGTTTAGCTAGACATTGTCCACGTTCGATTTCATCACGAGAAACACCACGTAATAATGCACCGATGTTGTCTCCTGCTTCAGCATAGTCTAATAATTTACGGAACATTTCGATACCAGTAACAACTGATTTCTTAGTATCATGAATACCAACGATTTCGATTTCTTCGTTAAGGTTTAAGTGTCCACGTTCAACACGTCCAGTAGCAACTGTACCACGACCTGTAATTGTAAATACGTCTTCAACAGCCATTAAGAATGGTTTGTCTGTTTCATGAGTTGGTGTAGGAATCCATTCATCAACTGCATTCATTAATTCAACGATTTTTTCTTCCCATTTTGCATCACCTTCAAGAGATTTTAATGCAGAACCACGGATGATTGGAGTTTCATCTCCATCAAAACCGTAAGCAGAAAGAAGTTCACGTACTTCCATTTCAACAAGGTCGATTAATTCTTCATCTTCAACCATGTCGCATTTGTTTAGGAATACTACCATTCTTGGAACACCTACTTGACGAGCAAGTAAGATATGTTCACGAGTTTGAGGCATTGGTCCATCAGTAGCAGCAACAACAAGGATTGAACCATCCATTTGTGCAGCTCCTGTAATCATGTTTTTGATGTAGTCAGCATGGCCTGGGCAGTCAACGTGTGCATAGTGACGAGCATCTGTTTCATACTCAACGTGTGCAGTATTGATTGTAATACCACGTTCTCTTTCTTCAGGTGCTCCATCGATTTGGTCATAAGCTTTAGCTTCAGCTTTTCCTGATTTTGCTAAAAAGTTTGTAATAGCAGCAGTTAATGTTGTTTTACCATGGTCAACGTGGCCAATAGTACCAATATTAACGTGTTCTTTACTTCTGTCAAATTTTTGTTTTGCCATTGTGCAAATTCCTCCTAATTTTTATATGTACAGCCAAATATATTTTAAGATAAACACTTAAATAATGCAATATTTATCGATTATTCTTTAGCGTTTTTCTTTGCAATAGTTTCTGCAATGCTCTTAGGAACTTCTGAATAGTGATCCATTTGCATTACATAGTTACCACGACCTTGTGTAAATGAACGAAGGTCAGTTGAATATCCGAACATTTCAGAAAGTGGTACATGTGCTTTTACTTTAACAGCATTTCCAATTTCTTCTTGGTCACGGATTTGTCCACGGCGCTTAGTAATATCACCCATTACTGAACCTAAATATTCAGCAGGAGCTGTTACGTCAACAACCATGATTGGTTCAAGTAGAACTGGTTTACACTTCTTAGCTGCTTCTTTAAGAGCCATACTTGCCGCAATCTTATATGCCATTTCAGATGAATCGACATCATGATAAGATCCGTCAAATAATGTTGCTTTAATATCTACAACTGGGTAACCAGCAACTAAACCATTGTTTAATGCAGCTTCCAATCCATCGTGTGCTGGTTTGATATATTCTCTTGGAACTGTTCCACCAACGATAGCATCAATCCATTCAAATCCTTTTCCTTCTTCATTAGGTTCGAAGCGAATCCATACGTGACCGTATTGTCCACGTCCACCTGATTGACGAACGAATTTACCTTCACACTCAGCAGTACCACGAATAGTTTCACGGTAAGCAACTTGTGGAGCACCAACGTTAGCTTCTACTTTGAATTCACGACGCATACGGTCAACGATGATATCTAAGTGAAGTTCACCCATACCAGCGATGATTGTTTGCCCTGTTTCTTCATCAGTGTAAGTTTTGAATGTTGGATCTTCTTCAGCAAGTTTTGCAAGTGCAAGACCCATTTTATCTGAGTCAGCTTTTGTTTTAGGCTCAACTGACATTTGGATAACTGGTTCAGGGAAAATCATAGATTCAAGGATAATTGGAGCCTTTTCATCACATAATGTGTCCCCTGTAGTTGTTGCTTTTAAACCTACAGCCGCTGCAATATCACCAGCATAAACTTGTTCAATTTCAGCACGGTGGTTTGCATGCATTTGTACTAAACGTCCAAAACGTTCACGAGTATCTTTTGTAGCATTTAATACATAGCTTCCTGAAGATGCTGTACCTGAGTACACACGGAAGTAAGTTAAACGCCCTACGAATGGGTCAGTCATAACTTTAAATGCTAATGCTGAGAATGGTTCGCTATCATCAGCATGTCTTGCTTCTTCAGCACCTTCTTCAGTAACACCCATGATTGCAGGGATATCTAATGGTGAAGGTAGATAATCAAGAACTGCGTCCAACATTAATTGAACACCTTTATTTTTATATGATGATCCGCATAATACAGGGAAGAATTCAGAAGAAAGTACTCCAGCACGAATCGCTCTTTTAATTTCTTCAATTGTTGGTTCTTCACCTTCTAATACTTTCATCATAACTTCATCGTCATAGTCTGCAACCATTTCTACTAAAATATGACGAAGTCTTTCTGCTTCTTCTTTGAATTCATCAGCAATATCTGTTTCTTCAACATCTGTACCCAAATCATTTTTGTACATATATTGTCTGCGCTCAATTAAATCAATAATTCCTCTAAATGTATTTTCTACACCAATTGGAAGTTGAATTGCAGCAGCTTTTGCTCCAAGACGGTTACCAATTGAGTTAACTGACATTAAGAAGTCAGCCCCAGTAGCGTCCATTTTATTACAATAAACAATACGAGGTACTTTATATGTTGTTGCTTGTCTCCAAACAGTTTCTGTTTGAGGTTCTACTCCAGCTTTTGAGTCAAGAACTGTAACCGCACCATCTAATACACGAAGTGAACGTTCAACTTCAACTGTGAAGTCTACGTGACCTGGAGTATCGATAATGTTTACACGGTAACCCTTCCATGATGCAGTTGTAGCTGCGGAAGTGATTGTGATACCACGTTCTTGTTCTTGAGCCATCCAGTCCATTTGAGAAGCACCATCATGAGTTTCCCCAATTTTGTGTGTTTTCCCTGTATAGTAAAGGATACGTTCTGTTGTAGTGGTTTTACCAGCATCGATGTGAGCCATGATACCGATATTTCTTGTATGTAGTAAATCAAATTCACGTGCCATAACTGTATATCCCCTCTACTACCAGCGATAGTGAGCGAAAGCTTTATTCGCATCAGCCATTCTGTGAGTATCATCTTTCTTCTTCACTGAAGCACCTGTACCATTTGCAGCATCAATGATTTCATTTGCAAGTCTTTGTTCCATTGTTTTTTCATTTCTCAAACGAGAATAGTTAACGATCCAACGAAGACCTAATGTTAATTTTCTTTCAGCAGAAACTTCTACTGGTACTTGATAGTTTGCACCACCAACACGACGAACTTTAAGTTCTAAAAGTGGCATAACATTTCCTAATGCTTTTTCAAATACTTCCATAGGTTGTTGTCCAGTTTTTTCTTCGATAATATCGAATGCATTGTATAAAATTGTTTGTGCAACTCCTCTTTTACCGTCTAACATAATCTTGTTAATTAAACGAGTAACAAGTTTTGACTTGTAAATAGGATCTGCTAATACATCTCTTTTTGCTATATAACCTTTTCTTGGCATGTCTTAACCTCCTATCCTATTTCGCAGCCTTTGGCTTTTTCGTACCGTATAATGAACGAGATTGATTACGTCCGTTTACTCCAGCACAGTCCAAAGTTCCGCGGATAATGTGATAACGTACCCCTGGTAAGTCTTTAATACGACCTCCACGAATCATAACCACACTATGTTCTTGTAAGTTATGTCCAATTCCTGGAATGTAAGCAGTAACTTCCATCCCGTTACTTAAACGTACACGGGCATATTTACGAAGAGCTGAGTTAGGTTTTTTAGGAGTCATTGTTCCCACACGAGTACAAACCCCTCTCTTTTGAGGACTAGATAAATCTGTTGTAGTGCTCTTTAAAGAGTTGTAACCTTTGTTTAAAGCTGGAGATTTAGATTTCCAAACTTTATTTGTACGACCTTTACGTACTAACTGATTAATTGTTGGCATTAATAGTTCTCCTT
>CAZQDA010000150.1:0-4052 GCA_964592155.1 uncultured Christensenella sp. | reverse complement strand
TTCAATTTCTTTTGTTTGTTTCATTTTATCATTGTTATCGCCCTTTTTCAAGCGTCTACCTGCCTGCGCCGCGACCCGAAAGCCGAATCTTTATTCCTCCCGCCCGCTCAGCATAGAAAGCGGCTCCTCCTTTAGGTTTCTTCGCGCGCCGCCATAGGCGATTACCGCAGCCGCGAGGAAAACAAACGCCCCTATCAAGAGGATTACACCAGGCTCTGCCAATGCCATATTGAGGGCTGTCTCTGCCGCCTGATCCGCACTGTTTACCCACATGCTGAACTGCGTGCTGAACATCTGCCCACTCATGCTTTGCGCCACCGCCTGCATCACGCTGCCCGTTGCCAGATATCCAGCCATGCAGCCAGCAAAACCTCCCACCGCAGCCAGCAGGAGCATTCCTCCCATTAAGGACACCATGCAATGTTTTTTGCTTACGCCTAGCGACCGCTCAATCGCCGTCCGCTTTTTTTGCTTTGAGATGAACAGGTAGGTGAAAAACAAAAGGATCAGCACGGTTGCCGCAATGCCCACCGTCAAAAGCGCCAGCGCAACATTGCGCATAAGATCAAGCCCCGCTTTGAGCTGGGTATATCCTTTGTCGTAAAACTGAATCTCCAGATTGGAAATCCCCTGCTTGTTCCATTCCTCCACATATCGTTCAATATCACCGTTTGGAATCTCAAAAGACGTTGAATAGCCCAT
This sequence comes from uncultured Christensenella sp., assembly GCA_964592155.1. Taxonomy (GTDB): domain Bacteria; phylum Bacillota; class Clostridia; order Christensenellales; family Christensenellaceae; genus Christensenella. The sequence goes on along the minus strand of CAZQDA010000150.1, from coordinate 3,350 downwards.
CATAGGACCGAAATTAACAATGTTATTTTCATCGCTGTTTTGCACAGAGGCGGCGGGGATGATCACCGCGTTTTTGCCCAGCTCATAGTCAGAACCTCCAAACGACCCCAACTGGTGATAAATCCCTACAATTTTATACTCCTCATCCCAAAACGGCTGATAGGGCTCTTCTTGGGCGTTCAGAATGGCAAACACCATTCCCACCTGACCATCATCTTCGTAAGCATTCCCCGGCGAAGATTTATAGTCGGCATAGTAGAGCGGCAGCTTCAGCCGGTCTCCTACCTCCAGTCCGTTCCTTTTCGCAAAATCGTTGCTGATCATGCACACACGTTTGCCGGACGCATATTCCTCTTTGCTGATGTCCCTGCCCTCCTCAATGTTCGCGTTGTTGCCGTAAAACGACATCAGGAGATGCGTCGCGTTTGTGGGAATCACAGGAAAGGTATAAAACACCTCATTCAATACTTTTCCCAAGCTTTCCCAGCTTTTCCCGCGCGGCGTATTGTAAAATCCCGGAGTCACCTCATCCCATGGAATACCGCCATCGATTCGGCTGGGAACCAGCTGTCCGCCGCTTGTAAACTGGGAACTTGCAAAATCCCATATGATCCAATATTCCTTTTCCTCCTCAAATTTTTCCGTCACGCTGTGCGCCCACACGCCGACCTGTAACGCCATTACATAGCGTTTTCCCGCTTCCAGCGTGCCGGGGGTATCGTTGAGATGATCGCACACCCACAATTCTTCGTTAAAATCCGGATCTCCGGCAAGCACCCGCGTAATCTTCACGCGCAGGGAATGATCCGCCACGCCGCTTTCCAGTGCTTCCACCTCCACAATGAGAGTGTTAAAGGAAATCCACTGGTCGTAATAACTGGCGTCATCCGTTTTGAGCTCCGGATGATAGGCCGCGTAGTAAGGTCTGCGTTCGGGCGGGTAAATATACTCCGCGCCTTCAAATTCCAGCACGGATGTAGGCAATTTTTCGCTATAGGTGTTATGCTTTAAATAACTGTAATCGCGGTCATAGGCATCCCACACCGTAGAAATTTCTATTGCGTCCACCTGCTGCTGCGCTGTGCCTATGGTGTGAAACGTCTGTTCAAACATTTTTCTATTCTGCTCCACTGCCATAAACAGATTCGCGCCCAGCATAAGCAATGCCGAAGCCAGCGCGAGCAGCGCCAGAAACAGCGCGATCCTACCGGGCATGCGCAGCATTTGCTTTAGGCTGTTTGCCATCATAAACATACTCAGCCCTCCGTCAAACGCCCGTCGCGCATCGTATAGACAATATCCGCCTGCCGTGCCAAATCCATATTATGCGTAATCGCGATCACAGCATAATTTTTTCCGTGTGCCAGCTTTTTCAGTATCTCTATCACGATCTCGCCGCTCGTCGTGTCCAGATTTCCTGTAGGCTCGTCCGCCAGAAGAATACTTCCGCCCGCGGCAAGCGCCCGCGCGATGGCGACGCGTTGCTGTTCCCCTCCGCTCATCATCAAAGGCCTCTGTTTATGAATCTTCTCGGGCAGCCCCACCTCCGCCAGAAACTGCCCCGCTGCCTCCATGCTCTCATGCTTTGATTTGCCTTGCAATTCCATTGGAAACATCACGTTTTCCAGCGCGTTCAGCAGGGGAAACAGGTGAAACGCCTGATACACCACGGCCGCCTTGTCCCGCCTGTATGCGTCCCTGTCCAGCAGCTTCATTTGTCCGCCCTCCACCAAAACCTCGCCCTCCGAGGGCAGATCCAGCCCCGCCAAAAGAGACAGCAGGGTCGTTTTTCCGCTTCCGGAAGGCCCGACGATCGCATAAAATCTGCCGCGCGCAAACGAGCAGCTTACCTCTTCCAGCGCCCGCACCGTCTGGTATTTGCTCTGATAGGTATAACCGACCTGTTTCACTTCCAATACATCCATCTTGCCTTTCCTCCTCAATCTGTACGCGTCAGCAACTGCATCGTGGAAAATCGCATCAAAAGAGCCACCGATGCCGCCATTCCGCCCGTATACGCCCCGAATATCAACGCGAGGATCAGTGCGCCGTCAGGAGGCCATTGCGAAAGAATTGCCAGCGCCAGCGCGGTTCCGACCAAAAGTCCGCAAAGCTCGAGTACAATATTTTCGATCAACAAAATACCCGCGCATTGCCTTGCCTTCACTCCCAGCGAGCGCATAATCGCAAACTCGCGGCGACGCGACTGCATCAGCAGGTAGGATGATATGAACCCCACCAATATGATAATTCCGAAAAACAACGGCAGCATTTCCCGCATTGTGGTAATGGTACGCTGCAGGCTCTGTGCCGACTGGATAAATGTTTTATCGTCCACCACCAGCGCCACGCCATTGTTGGATTGTTTTGCCTGTATATTGACCTCCAAAAGCTTCTTCTCCGCCATCTGCTCTTTGAAAGCATTGAGCTGCATCGGGTCTTTGAGGGCAAAGCGCGCGGAATCCGCCTGAAACGATACATCGTGCTCGGCAAAGATACGCTGCGCAAAGCCAACCGGCAGGATGATATGCGGTAAATATACGTTTCCGCTTCCGTCTTTGTCCGGCGCATAGCTGCCTGCCACCCTGAGCGTATAAACATCCAGATACTTGTATTGCATAAAGGTCTGATCGCTGTAATCAAACCAATAGAGCGCGAGGTCAATCTCCCTATCCGCCCGGATCCCGTTTTCTTTCATAAATTCTTCATTCACCAGACACAGAGCGTCCTCTCCCTGCAAAAACGCAAGGGACTGCCCTTCGCGCAAGCGTATGCTCTTCTGGTCGATCGCGGGAAACGCCTCCTGCGTGTTGCAGCCCGCCACTTCAATTTTGGGAAAATCCTTGTCCTCTTCCGCCTCCGGCAAAAAATTCCCCGCCATCTGCACGGTATAAATCAAATCTTTCACCATGCCTGTATCGGTTATTTTTGCGAGAGTCACATCCGGAATCTGCAGCCCCGTCACCTGTTTTCCGTTCAAATTGCTGATATTTGCCTTGATGGGAACCGCGCCGGGCAAATCCGCAAGCTGCTTTTCATTTGCCGCTATATTGCCGGTGTAAAGAAACAAAAACAGCGCCACAACAACACAAATCAGTATACCCAGTATACTTTTCATGCGATGGCGCAATACGTTTGAAAAGGAAGTGCGTAAATAGAACATTTCAAAAAGTTCCTTTCTGCAGCACTGTTCTCACTTATTTTGTTGTTATTACTATATTCCGGTTTCTATTGATCCATGGAGTGGTTATCTTTTTTGCGATTGTTTCCGATGATCTTATTTTATCACAGCCTACGCCCTTTTTCAAGCGTTGCCACGGCGTATGCAAAAGTCTTCCATGGACGGCAGA
>CAZQDA010000149.1:1899-4099 GCA_964592155.1 uncultured Christensenella sp. | reverse complement strand
TCTGCCAGATAAACCGGCCTTCCTCATCAAACGCATATATATTGTCATCAATATCCCTATCCCTTCTTTCCAACCGCCATGTATCCGTACATACAATGACCAGCCTGTCCTCCCAAATCACCATGTTATTAATGGCGTATGGAAACTGTATTGCCTTCTTTTCATTGATAATTAATACATCATTTTCCGCCCTTGCTTCCATGTTTTCTCCTCTTACCAAGGCCTGCCCGTGGGTTGCTTTTCCTCCAAAACCCTGCCCGTGTCAGGGTCAAGTGTATATCTTGTGCTGTTGAAGTCAAAGACATAGAGATTATTGCCCGCACCATTAACAATCCCTGTATGCCCCCCCCCTCCGGTATGTTGCATCTGCCAGATGAACCGTCCTTCTTCATCGAACGCGTATATATTATCCATCACATCACGGTCATGACTCTGTATTTTCCACGTGTCCGTACACACAATGACCAGTCTATTTTCCCAGATCAGGATTTTATCGATCGGATACGGAAACCGTATCGCCTTTTTTCCATTGATGATCAATACATCATTTTCCGCTCTTGCTTCCATGTTTTCTCCTCCTTTTATCCTTGCAGTTCCACAAACCGCCCTGCATATTCATTCATAAAATCGACCTGTAGGCCGCCGCCCGCTCCCCAATCCAGTCTGCCTGCAATGCTCAGCTCAATCATATCACCCGCCTGCAGATATACCTCACATTTTTGGGTTGGCAGGTTGGGCAGCGCGAATTTATTCTTGATCTGCCGCATGGATAACCCCTCTGTGTGCCGCTCAAACATCGCCCAGTTGCCTTTTACACTAGAAATATCACCATCATAATACCGCACCAGCCGCACATCCTGCTTTAGCCTCACCTGCAGCACCGGCGCGTTTGCGCTGCACGGCGGCCTATTCAGCCCCGCAAACGTCCACCGCATGTTCGCCACCTCCGGCGGAACCTCGTAAACCGTTTCGATCACGCCCGCCTGCCATAGCTCCATGATATACCCCGCGCTCTCCGGCGGATACCCCTTTTGCACAAGATCGCCCGGCTGCGCAATCTCCCGCACCGCCTGCCCTGCTCCGCTCGTCTCCAGCCACCGCTCATAAAAGGCGTTTTGTATCTTGTTTCTCAGCGCGCTTTCCGGCAGATTCAATCCAAAATACTGATTGATTCCTGTTAGATTGTCCGGCTCTGTCAGCGCTTTTCTCGTATCCGCATCCAGCGCCAGCCAGTCGCCATTGCCATTGAGCGCCTGCTCCGCCTGCCGTTTTGCCTGTTCAGGAATGTCGCGGAACGCTATCACGCTTTGCACCATTGCCTGATCTGGCGGCCCGTCGCGCTCCGACAGCCCTATGATCTCTGCCGCATTCCGGCTGTCCGATAACTTTTCCGCGCTTTCCGACGTCCAGTCAATGGGCTGTCCCGCCCCATCTTCCTGTGCGCCGCTGTATCGCGTGCTCTTTTCCATCCCCCGACGGATCGTCCGTTCCACTTTTCTTCCATAGATCGTCCGCAAGTAATTTTCCACCGCGGCCCTCACCTCAGGTATCTTTGACAGTGCGTTCATCCCTCCCGCAATGTCCGCAAATATTTCCTCCTTAGCCAATTCAGAAATTTTTGACTCACCATAAACTTGCCTATAGCCTTTTTGGTATTGGTCATAAATCGCCTTCATCATATCTCTGGGCACCACCCGCGCAACCTCAGCCTGCAGCCGCGCGTATGCCTCCGGATATCGCTCCGCTTCCACATGGAAGCTCTCATGCCCGTTAATCTGCTCCGCCGTAAAGGTGTTGTTCACCTTCACATATACCGTTCCATTTTCCGCAAATCCCCGCGCCTTGCCTCGCACGCTCCTTCCATCGATCTCCGCTTCAAACCGGATGTCATCCAACACAAACACCGTCTGAATCCCGCGCCCCTCATTCAGCCTCACAATTGTCCGCAGCTCGCCGGGCAACGACTCTTTCCTGATTTCCGCATAGGAAAAACCGTCTATTTTTCTATGTCGTACCCCATGCTCTCTAAGGCCAGTATAGCGGCTTCTTCGCTCGGCTTGAATTCGCCCCGTCTCACCTTCTCCTGTCCTTCCAGCCATGCTCCAAGCTTGCTCTCTGGCACCATCACCAAGCGCCCGCTTGCCGCTTCCATGCAAACCATCCGTTCCTTCTTGCGCTCCGGCATAGTCTCGCCATCCAC
>CAZQDA010000149.1:0-1799 GCA_964592155.1 uncultured Christensenella sp. | reverse complement strand
TTCTCTTTTTCCTTCTCTTCCATCGCTTATTTCCTCTCTTCCGGCGCGATTTGCGCTTTCGTTTCTATTCCTGTTTCCTCTTCCTATTTCGCCATCCTCCGGCACCTTTCCTCTTTTTTCATATGTTTCTGCAAAACGTATGCTCCCGCCATCCGGCAGCGCCGCCGCATAACCGCCCGCCGCGCGGGGCAAATAGACGTTCTTGTCTCCGCCTTGGCGGATTGTTTCCATGAGCGATTGTCCTAATATTCTGTCAAGCGCGGGAGTATCCGCGTTCCCCGCCTTTGCTCGCGCGGTCGCTAGCTCTCCGGAAAGATTCACGGTTTCCCCCAAAATCGCGCCCAGCAGGGCGGAATATAATTTATCCTCAGATAGCGGATTCATCTCATTTTGCTCATGCAGTACGATATTTCTCAAAACAGGATCAAGATTCGCCTGCAAATATTCCTCCAGCGCCTCGTTCCCCATGTTTCCAATTGAAATAAGCGCCTTTTGCGCTGCCGGATTTTTCACCGCCCTCAAAATTACATTTTCCACATTTCTTGCAAGACTTGTGCTGCCTCCCAGCTTTTTAATTCCGCCCAGCATATATTGCAGCCCCGCCTCCGCCACTGCCGACGGAATTGCGTATGCAATTGCAGATGCGGGATCATAGCCCTGCGACACCGTGTCCGCATATGTGTTGCTGTAGGATGTAACACCCGTCATCGCCGCACCCGCAACCGGTCCCACGCCCAGAATGAAAGACATCCCCACCGCAGGTAGCATCTTTACCCCTGAATAAATCAGGTCGTTCACCACGGCCTCTGTCCCGCTCAGCCTTTCTCTCATTTTTTGCTGCGATTGCTGGATCACACCCGGGGTCACAATCTCTTCGCTCCCTGTAAACGCCGCCGGAACATTCTGAAAAGACCTTTTTATGTCATACAGCGCGCCCACAGCACTCAAGGCCCCTCTCCCAGCCTTCTTTGCCACCTCATTATCGACGCTCTCTAGCCTTTGATCATAAAAGGCCGCCGCTCTGTCTTGCAAATCCGGCAGGATTGATTTTAAATAACGCTCCGCCACCGTTCCATTTTTTGTCTCGCAATAGTACGCATAAATGTTCCTCTCCTCATTGTTTATAAAATGATAAGCCAGCTTGTTATCATCCAGCACTACCGCAAAATACTTCCCTGCGGGGTTTTGCTCCAGATAACTCTCCAGCGCATTGCCCGCATCTCTGCCTTTCTTCGCGCTTTTTTTGAACTCTGGATCATTGATCGCCATATAGGTATAGATCTCCGTGTCGATTTGCTTTTCTGCCCTGTTCTTTTCCGCCTTCACAGCGGCAATCTGCGCTTTGAAGTCACTGATATCCTGGCTGTTTTTTTGAGCGTCGCTTGTTTGATTTTGCACAGTTTCAACCGCTCCGTTGATGGCGGCAATTCTGTCTGCTTTCTCTTCCTCTGACATCCATTTGCTGTTTTGCACGCTTGCGATTGCCTGTGCCGCTCCCGCGCTGCCCTGCGCGTTGTAGGCAGAATATCGGCTTGCAATATCCTTAAGCCACGCCCCGTCTTCCTGCGCGGTTTGTTCTGCCTCTTGGAGTTTTTGTTCTTCTTGCGATACCGCCTCGTCATAAGGCCGGAGAATCTCTTGCTTAGCGGCGTTCATATCCGTCTGGCGGGTAGGATCCTTCGCATCTGCCTCTTTCTTTTTCGCTTCCTCCATCTGCACATATTCCTTGAAGTTTTCCAGCGGGCTTTTCCCAAAAATCCGACTCCAAAAGTCCGGCTGATGCTCTTTTTTCTGCTGCT
>CAZQDA010000148.1:0-4114 GCA_964592155.1 uncultured Christensenella sp. | reverse complement strand
CAAAAACATCGATGAATTGTTTATTCTATCTCAGCTTTTGCAAGCTTCGCTTCCTTGTCTTGCGACTTTCTTAACAGCCTATCAGAGCGTCAAAGGTTCTTTGACACTCTGAAGCCTGACTTTAGGTCAGGCCTTTTGTGGAATCAGTTCAATAAGCAGTACCTCGGGCGGGGCAAACAGCCGGAAAGGGATCACGCTCACCCCCAGCCCCATGCTGATAATCATAGTGGCATCCCTGCTCGTGTATAGCCCGTCGGAATATTTGGGAAATGGCTTGTGATCGCCGGGCGAAATAATTGCCTTGCCGCCCGGCAGCCGGATTTGCCCGCCGTGCGTGTGTCCGCACAACACAAGGTCTGCGTTTTTGCGGTCATATACCCCTTCAAACGGCTGCGGATCATGCGCCAGCAGCAGGTGAAACCGTCCGTCGTCAGGAAACGCGAGCTTGTCTGCGCCGTATTTGTCCACGGTCGGGTCGTCGATCCCGCCGATATCAATCGTCGTTTCGCGCACCGTAAGGTCTGCGACCTGCCCGTCTAGCACGGTCACGCCGTTTTGCGCAAAAACATCCTTCACATATTCCGGCCAGATGCGCTCGTGGTTTCCCGTCACAAAAAAAGACGGCGCAACGCCTGCGCTCCATTTTGCGACATTTTCGATGTAAGCGTCGTTCGGCTGGCGGGTATAGGTGTCGTAAATCATATCGCCCGTGATGGCAATGAGGTCAGGGGAGAGCGATTCAACCGTTTCAAACAGGATATGGTTATGCTCTCCAAACGATTTTTCGTGCAGATCAGAAATATGCGCGATACGCAAGGGAGACTCTATTTTGCTGCTCTTTATTTTATAATCCGTCACGCGGAACAGTTGTTTCATAACCCTATTATATGCGCTCAGGCGGTTTTGGGCAACAGATAGATCACGGTGATCTCCGGCCAAGCAAACAAACGAAACGGCACGACGCTCGAGCCAAGCCCCATGCTGACGATCATTGTGGTGTCGCCGCTCGTGTAAAGCCCGTCGGAAATTTCAGGGAACGCGCCTTCAGGCGTAAACAATGCCTTGCCCCACGGCAACCGGATTTGACCTCCGTGCGTGTGTCCGCTCAAAATAAGATCCGCGTCCTTTTTATCGTACTTGGTGCGAAACGCGTCGGGCGTATGCGCGAGCATCAGATGAAAGCGGGAATCGCCTTGGAAGCTGAACCGGTCAATGCTGTCCTTATCAAGGGATGCGTCGTCAATCCCGCCGATGGTGATCCGGTTTGTGCCGGAAGCAAAGGGCACGGTTGTTTCGTTTAGCACAGTCACGCCATTTTCAGAAAAAGCCTCCTTGACCGCCTGTTCGTTGTGGCGGTCGTGGTTTCCTGTTACAAAAAAGGAGGGCGCGATGTCCGAGCATCCGGCTGCAAGGGTTTCCATATAGGCAATGTCCGGCGTTTTGGTGTAGGAGTTGTAGATGATATCCCCTGTAATCGCAATGAGGTCGGGCTTTTGCTCGCGCACGGATTTTAGCAGGTCGCTGTTCTGCTCCCCAAACGATTTTTCGTGCAGGTCAGAAATCTGCACAATGGTCAGCGGCTCGGAAATCTGATCGCTGCGTATAGTAAACTCTGTAATTTGAAATGTGTTGTTGTGTGCAAAAACAGAAAGCGGAATGTTAACCGCCAGAAACAAGATCAAAATAAAAAGCAAAAAATGAGGTCTTCTTTTTTTCATGCGTCGCTCCTTTTGAACTATTATATCCTAACCGCAAGGGTAAGGGTGTGAAAAAACTATGAATTTTATTGAAAAAACAGTTGCTTTTTGTGCTGCTTGTGCTATAATTAGTAATGCTACTTTTGCAAGAAAGAGGTGAACTGCAATGAGAGAAGGAATTCATCCGAACTATGGCGAATGCACAGTAACATGCGCATGTGGTGAAACTTTTAAAACAGGCTCTGTAAAACCAGAGATGAAAGTTGATATCTGTTCCAAATGCCATCCGTTCTTCACAGGAAGACAGAAGCTTGTTGACACAGGCGGTCGTGTGGATAGATTTAAGAAGAGATACGGCATCAAATAAGACCGCTTATTTTGACGTATTTTAAAAGACTGCGGACCGTTTTCAATTTTTTTGGAATACGGTCTGTTTTTATTAGGAAGGGAAGACTGCCCGCGTTTTGCGCGGCTCATTCCTCTGGCGCAAGGAGCGCGATCATATGAAGCGAACAAGCATCGGCGGACAGGGAGTCCTTGAGGGCGTTATGATGCGTTCTCCCGAAAAGCAGGCGATTGCCGTGCGCAGGGAGTCCGGTGAAATCGTGACGCAAAAGCAAGACATATCGTCTTTGTCCGCGCGCTATAAAATATTGGGAATTCCCATCATCCGCGGCGTGGTCAACTTTGTTGAAATGCTGGTGTCCGGCGTAAAGACCATCACGGACGCGGCACGGATGTATGATCCGGAAGATGAAGAGCTTAAGCCCGGCAAAACAGATGAGTTTATCGCGGAAAAAACAGGGAAAAATCCTATGGATGTGGCGATCTTTTTTGCGGTTGTCATTGCAATCGTGGTTGCGGTCGGCCTGTTTTTTATCCTGCCCAACCTGATCACAGGATGGATCACGCCGAATATTCAATCTGATATCGGCAAAAACCTCATCGACGGTCTGATCCGCGTGGGCATGTTTCTTGTTTATCTGATTGTTATCAGCAATATGAAAGATATCAAGCGATTGTTTGGCTATCATGGCGCAGAGCATAAGGTGATCAACTGCTTTGAGCGCGATATGCCCATGGATGTGGAACACGCCAGAGAGAATACGCGCCTGCATCCGCGCTGCGGAACCAGCTTTTTGCTGATCGTTATGATTATTTCCATCGTGCTGTTTACGCTCGTGCTCGGCTGGAGTGAAAATCCGGTGACGCGCGTACTGCTGCGGCTTGCGATGCTGCCGCTTGTTGCGGGCGTTTCCTATGAGGTGTTAAAGCTGCTGGCAAAGTACGAAAATAAGTTCACGGAGCTCCTGCGCAAGCCGGGTATGGCGCTGCAATACCTGACCACGCGCGAGCCGGATGACGGGATGATCGAAGTGGCGCTCATTTCGTTTCTCGCGGCGGAAGATAAGAAGACAGATGATGAAATTGTGGAGCTTGCAAAAAAATACAGCCACAAAATAGACGGCTCGCCGGCGGATTTTTCAGGAACAACCGAAGCGGAGGGCGAATCTGCCGCGCCAAAGCCGCTTAAAACCAATGAGTAGCTGGGGGCAGGTTTATAAAGAGACAATCGAAACGCTTGAAGGCGCGGGCTTTTCTGAAGCCCGCGCCGAGGCGGGAGTTTTATTGGCGCATGTGTATGGCGGTGATTTTTCACAGCTGTGCCTGCGCTTTTTCGATGAGTGCCCCAAAAGCGGCGAGATACAAAAGCTTCTGGCGCAGAGGCTTTCCGGAAAGCCTCTGGCTTATGTGCTGCGTGAGAAGTGTTTTTACGGAAGACCGTTTACTGTGGATGGGCGGGTGCTCATCCCGCGCTATGATACGGAGCCTGTGGTAGAAAAAGCGCTCATGCTTGCGCAAGAAAACGGATATACCTCAGCGCTTGATTTGTGCTGCGGCAGCGGAATCATCGGGATCACGCTTGCGGCGGAAGGAACGTTCGAAACTGTCTGCTTTTCCGATCTTTCGGCGGACGCGCTGCAGGTCGCGCAAAAAAATGCGGACACGTTGATTGCCGCGCAAAAACGAACTTTTTTTCAGGGCGATTTTTTAGAGCCGGTTGCGGGAACGTTTGACCTCGTGGTGTGTAATCCGCCGTACATCAGCCCAGCGGATTATGCGGGGCTGGAAGCACAGGTAAGAGAATTTGAGCCGCAGGCGGCGCTCGTTGCAAAAAGCGGCGGATATGCTTTTTATGAGCGTGCAGCGCGGGAAGTTCCGGCTGTGCTAAAGTCGGGCGGGGCGCTCGTCCTCGAAATTGGAGACACCCAGGCGCAGCGTGTTTGCGCCTTGTTAAAAGAGGGCGGATTTGATAAGATAGAATATGGATTTGATCTGTCAGGCAGGCCGCGGTGGGTTGCCGGAACGGTGAAATAGATTTGTGATGAAGGGGTTTTTATGGTAGATAAATTAAA
>CAZQDA010000147.1:0-4177 GCA_964592155.1 uncultured Christensenella sp. | reverse complement strand
CCAGCGGCGGCTCTGGTTCCAGTTGATACTCCGGAAACGACAATACCGGATAACCAAACTCCGCTTGCAGGACCGGAGAATGAGAATGCGGAAGACGAGACGACGATTGCGGACAATGAAACGCCTCTGGCCGCACCGGCTCCGGGACAATGGGCGCTGCTCAACCTGTTGTTTGCGATTGCGACTTGTGTGATGACGCTTGTTCTGGTGACCGCTTACTTTGTGGGCAGGAAGAAAAAGAAAGACGGGCAGGAATTGAAACGCGGCAGAGAAGATCAAAGTACGCTGAAACGCAAAGGCGTTGGACGGATTGTTAGCATTGTGGTGGCGATTGGATCGGTTATTGCGTTCCTTCTGACAGAAGACACGAGGCTTCCGATGGGAATGACAGACCAGTGGACGCTGATGATGGGAGTGATCGCGATTGTGCAGATCGCAGTGATGTTCTTTTCAAAGAAGAGCAGAAAAGACAACGACGAACAGCCGATACAGAAAAACGCGCAGAGCGTATAACGAAAACTGATGCAAAAGGGGCGGCCTTATGAAGGCTGCCCCTTTTATCGTGGATCGTATTAAACCGGAAAACCGAAAAATCCCGTTTCAGAATCTTGAAAAAGCGGAATATGGGGTGGGAACGCGGTAAATAAAAGCTCCATTGCTAAAACTGCGGCAAACAGGAGGACAATTCCAAAGAAAATAGATTCAAACTCCCTGCCTGAGGTATACAGGCGGTAGGAAATGAAAAAGGAAAGCGCTGTGAGTACAAAGGTGAAAATAATATCGACGGCGAGGTTTTCCATGCCGAACATCCCTGTATAGGTATAAAAAAAGGTGATCATGAGGAGCAGAATGAGCGACATTGAAATGGTTTTTGCGGCAAAGAACCGCACGAAGTCGGGCTTTACGATAAAATATTCCGCAACCGTAAAGAACAGGAAGGGGAAATAAACGATCTTCGTATGCTCCCACACGCTTTCGTTGACAGCGACAAACATACCTACGAAAGGATTATTGCCGGACCATTTAAAAAGGAAATGAAAAACGGGAGCGAGGATACAGACAACAATTGCGCCAATGACTTCGTAACGCTTAAAATTTTTTGTAGGCATTGAATAACTCATTTGACAATCCATAAGACAGATACCTCCTGAAATGATAATTTATTTGTAAACAGTTTTTGGCAAAAAACACAAAATTTGTTTCAATCAAAAGGGGGATGCAGTATAATAAAAAAGAATATCGAGCACAAAAAAGGAGCAAAATGATGGGATGGTTAACAGAAGAAAGTAAAAAAAGAGTGCTGCTGTATGACGGGTCTAAGGGAGTCATGCTGCAGCTTAAGGGACTCTGCGGAGGAGATAGCGCCGAGGAGTGGAATCTTAGATATCCGGATAAGGTGCGTGAAGTGTACCGCGAATATATTGAGGCGGGCTCAGACCTCATTCAAACCAATACATTTTGCGCAAACGGACCGTCGCTTCAAAATCATGGACTTGCGGAAAAAATATATGAAATCAACTTTGAAGGGGCGCGGCTGGCTCTTGATTGCGCACAGGGAACGGATGTAAAGGTGGCGGCTTCCATCGGCCCGACAGGACTTTTTTTTCAGCCTGCGGGAGATATGACGTTTGAAAGCGCCGTGGAAATTTTTACAGAGCAGCTAAAGCCAATCAAAGATGCGGGCGTTACGATTGTCAACTTTGAGACGTTCACGGATTTAAACGAGATGCGCGCCGCGATTGTAGCGGCAAAAGAGCTAGGCGGGCTGGAAATCATAGCCAGCCTGACCTTTGACGGAGAGCGGACGATGTCCGGCAATCCGCCTGCGGCATGCGCGGTTACGTGCGTGGCGCTGGGCGCGGCAATTGTGGGCGCAAATTGCTCGGGAGGGCCGGAAAGTCTGCTTGATCCGATCAAGCAGATGTATGATGTTGCGGGTATTCCGCTTAGCGCAAAACCAAATGCGGGGCTTCCTGAAATGGAATCAGGAGTGGCTGTTTTCAAACAAAAGCCGGAAGATTTTGCAAAGCTCACGCCCGAATTTGTGCAAAGCGGCGTGCGGCTGATCGGCGGTTGCTGCGGCAGCGGTCCGGATCATATCAGGGCGATGAGAAAGGCTGTGGATAGCATTTCGCAGATCGGACAGACGCCGGAACACGGAAACATGCTTGCGTCGCCTTACGAAGCGGCGGCATATACGCCGCAAATGAAATTAGCGGAAATGAACCTGCAGCAGGACAGCGTGAAAAACGGAATCAGCAGCGGAGATTTTTTCTGCCTGATGGATGCGGTTCCCACGGATGCTGTGGATGCGGATGCGGTTGTGGTCGATTTTGGCGACAGGAAGCCTGATTTTGACATGTGGAGCTTTGTATCCACGCTTTGCATGTTTTTGAAAAAGCCGTTGATCTTAAAAGCGGAGCCGGAAACAGCGCAGGCGTTTTTGCGTTGTTATCCGGGGCGCGCGGGGATTGCAATACCGGCGGAGGGCGCGGAAGTTTATGGCGCGCTTACGATCTCATTATAAGAAGAAACAAAAAAGGTTAAAAGGGAGATTAGAAATGAAAACAGGCCGGTTATTCAGGATGTTTATGATGACGCTCGACACGATTGTGCTGTTCTTTTTGGGATTGTTCCGAAAGTTCAGCAAGGTATACCGCTATGAAGCAAAAGAGCAAAACAGCCTGGAGCAGGAGCCGCACGCCGTGCAGGGCGCGAAGGACCTTGGGATTCAGACGGAGCTTTCCATAGACGGAAATCCGGCGGAGGAATATGAGCGGAAGGAAAAGATTTTTTTTCCGCTGGAAAAGCCTTATACGGAGATGAAAGGGATCGTCACCTTTCGCGGCGACAATCTGAGAAGCGGCGCGACATTCGGCATTCTTTCCGGCCCTCCCAAAAAACTGCGGGAGAGCTGGTCTGTCTCTACAGGCAGGCTGGAAAAAGGATATGGAAAGGGTTATTGGACGGGCAGTGGATGGACGGGACAGCCTCTCATTGTGCAGTGGGATGAAAAGCTTAAGGCGGTTATGAACATTTATCCGCACAAAAAGAAAAAAGCGGGTCTGACGGAAGCGATCTATTCCACGATGGATGGGAACGTTTATTTTATCGATGTCGAAGACGGCGAGAAGACGAGGGACGACCTGCATGTGGGGCTGCCCTTTAAAGGCGCGGGCGCGCTTGACCCGCGCGGCATTCCGATGCTGTATCTGGGGCCGGGGGATTCGTGCGGCGACGAGCCTGCGCGTGGCTTTATCTACAGTCTGGTGGATTTCAAAAAGCTGTATGAATTTGGAGCGCTCGATCCGTTTGCGCTACGCAAGTTTCACGGTTATGACAGCTCTGTGCTGATCTCAGCGGAGACCGATACGCTGATTGCACCGGGGGAAAACGGAATTTTTTACACGATGAAGCTGAACACCAAATTTGATCCGGAGACAGGGGCGCTTTCCATCGATCCGTCGGAACTGGTGAAAATGCGTTACCATACCTGCCGCTCAAGCGAGCAGAGCTACTGGCTGGGCATGGAGGACAGCGGAGTAATCTGGAAAAACTATCTGTATATTGCGGACAATGGCGGAAACATGATGTGCATCGACCTGAACACCATGAAGGTGATCTGGGCGCAGGATGTCGTGGACGACACAAACGGTTCTCCTGTATTTTCGGTAGAGGACGGCGTGCCTTATCTTTATATCGCGACTTCGCTGCACTGGACGGCAAGCCGGTTTTTGAAGCTGGGGGATGTGCCGATTTTCAAAATCAATGCGATCACAGGAGAATATGTGTGGACGCATACCTATTTGTGCAATACGGTGGCGGGCGTTTCGGGCGGCGTTCAGGCCACCTGCGTTCTTGGAAAGCACAGCATATCGGATTTGGTGATTTTCCCTGTGGCACGTACGCCTCAGGTGCGCAGCGGCGTGCTGGCGGCGCTCGATAAAAAGACAGGGGAAACGGTGTGGGAATATCCCACGGGCAGATATGTATGGAGCTCGCCGGTTGATCTTTACGACACGCAGGGCAACGCATATGTGATCACCTGTAATTCTGTGGGTGATATGCTTTTGCTCGACGCACGCAGCGGAAAGTTGATCGACAGCATCAATTTGGGCGCAAACATAGAGGCTTCGCCTGCGGTGTTTGGAGACATGCTTGTGGTGGGGACGAGAGG
>CAZQDA010000146.1:0-4265 GCA_964592155.1 uncultured Christensenella sp. | reverse complement strand
TTTTATGGTAGATAAATTAAAAGCGATCAAAGAGCGTTATGACGCGCTTTCGCAGGAGCTTTCCAGTCCTGAGGTGATCGGCAATCAGGAGAAGTTCAGGACGCTCGCGCAAGAGCAGGCTGCGCTTTGTGAGATTGTGGAAGCGTATGACAAGTATGCGCTGGTGCTTGACCATATTGCGCAAAACAGGGAAATCATCGAAACGGAAACGGACGAGGAATTTCTGGCGCTGGCAAAAGAAGAGCTCGCGCCGCTGGAAAAGGAAAAAGAGGAGATGGAGGCGCAGCTTAAGGTGCTGCTCATTCCAAAGGATAAAAATGACGACAAAAATGTCATTCTCGAAATCCGCGCGGGTACGGGCGGCGATGAGGCGGCGCTATTCGGCGGCGATCTTCTGCGCATGTATCTGCGGTATGCGGAGCGTCACGGGTTTGCGGTGGAAACGCTTTCCTCCAATGTGACGGAGCTTGGCGGCGTCAAGGAAATGGTGGTTTCCATTGCGGGCAAAGGCGCTTACGCGCGAATGAAGTATGAAAGCGGCGTACACCGTGTGCAGCGCGTGCCGGATACGGAGTCTTCCGGACGGATTCATACTTCTGCGGCCACGGTGGCTGTGCTGCCCGAGGCGGAGGAAGTGGAAGTGAACATCAATCCGAATGATTTGCGCGTGGACGTGTTTCGCAGCGGCGGGCACGGCGGGCAGAGCGTGAACACCACGGACAGCGCGGTGCGCATCACGCACCTGCCGTCAGGGCTGGTGGTAACCTGTCAGGATGAAAAATCCCAGATCAAAAACAAGGCGAAAGCAATGAAAGTGCTTGCGTCGCGCTTATATGATTTATATAAAGACGCGGCGGATAGCGAGCTTTCCGAAAACCGCCGGAGTCAGGTTGGCTCAGGGGACAGGAGCGAGCGTATCCGCACGTATAACTTTCCGCAGGGGCGCGTAACGGATCACAGGATCGGGCTTACGCTCTATAAGCTCGATGCGTTTCTTGATGGGGATATGGACGAAATGATTGATGCGCTGATTCTGGAAGAACGCCAGAAAAAGCTGCAGGAAGCATAACAAAGGGTTGATTGGGGCATACCGGACGAAAGCAGGATGATGCGATGGATGGAGTGCTTTACGCAACGCTGATCGGCGCGGCTGTGGGTGCGCTGGGAATGGGAATCGGCGCTGTCATTGTTTTTTTTATCAAAGGGAACGGAAAGAAGATTCCCGCGGTTTTGATGGGGCTTTCCGGCGGCATTATGCTCGCCATCGTCCTGCTTGATATGCTGCCGGAGGCGGTGGAGGAAGCGGGATGGCCTATGACGCTTGTCTGGTTTGCGATTGGCGCGGCTTCTCTGTTTTTGATCAATAAATGGCTGCCGCACCAAGATGTGCAGCGTTCTGATGATACGCAGCTCATCCACGACCTAAACAAGAAGCGTTTGGTGCGTTCCGGGCTTTTGCTCGCGGTGGGCATTGCCGTACACAATCTGCCGGAGGGGCTTGCCCTGGGGAGCGGTGTGGTATCGGAGCTGAGCTTTGGGCTGGGGCTGGCGGCGCTTTTGTTTGTACACAATATTCCTGAGGGAATGGGGCTTGCGATCCCCTTAAAGCTGGGTAAGGTTGCATACGGAAAAATAGTTCTGGTGGCGCTTTTGGCGGCGCTTCCCATGGCGGTGGGCGCGCTCATCGGTGCGCTCATTGGCAGGATATCGCCTGCTGTGCTGGGCGGAAGCATCTCGTTTGGCGGCGGAGCGATGCTGCTTCTGACGTTTAGCGAGCTTTTGCCGCAGGCGACGCACATCAGCAAAAGTTGGCACACATGGGCCGCGATTGCGGCAGGGGTTGCGCTGGGTGGAATTTTGGTGGTTTTGATATGATAGCGACAAAGACAATATTTGCAGGGCGTGATTTTGACGGCGCGCTGCGTGAGGCGGCGGAGGAGCTCAAAAAGGGCGGACTTGTTGTGTTTCCGACGGAGACGGTCTATGGCCTTGGCGCAAACGCGCTTGACGCAAGCGCGGTCGCGCAGATATTCAAGGCAAAGGGGAGACCGCAGGATAATCCGCTGATTGTGCATATCGCGGATTTAGGGCAGCTTTCGACGGTTGTGAGCGAAGTGAATGAACCGGCGCGCGCGCTGATGGACGCGTTTTGGCCGGGCCCGCTTTCTATTGTACTGAAAAAAGCGCAGGGCATTCCCGCGCAGGTGAGCGCAGGGCTTGAAACGGTTGCGGTGCGTATGCCCGCAAACGACATCGCGCGGGGTATCATTGCGCTTGCGGGGCTGCCGGTGGCTGCGCCCAGCGCGAATGTTTCAGGCAGGCCGAGCCCCACGCTTGCCATGCACGCATATGAAGACCTGTGCGGACGCGTGCCGCTGGTGATTGACGGCGGACCGTGCGCCGTGGGGGTGGAATCCACCGTGGTGGATGTGACGGGCGATATTCCTGTGGTCTTGCGACCGGGCGATATCACGCCGGAAATGATTAAGGCCGTGGTTGGGCGGGTGGAACTTCATTCCAGCGTGACGGGCGAATGCAAGCAAGATGAAGTATGCGCGTCTCCCGGCATGAAATATAAGCATTATTCGCCGCAGGCAAGCGTGATTGTTTTTACAGGCGGGAAAAAAGAGGTTGCGAAAAGCATCAATTTTAGGTATCATATTGATAATGTACAGGGTGAAAAAGCAGTGGTGCTGTGTCTTGACGATTGCAGGCCGCTCTATCCGGACTGCGAGACGGTTCTCTTAGGAGAGGATGCCCGCAGCGCGGAGGCAGCGCTTTTCAGGGTTTTGCGCGAGATGGACGATCAGAATGTGAAGAAAGTCTATTTCCACGCGCAGGAGCAAAAAATGGGTCTTGCGGTGATGAACCGTATTATAAGGGCGGCGGGGCATAAGGTGATATCCGCCAAGGAGGAAAAAATTTAAAGCCATGAACATATTGTTTGTTTGTACAGGAAATACGTGCAGAAGCCCCATCGCGGAAACGCTGATGGATGATGCTGTTGACCGAAGTAGCAGTCTTCACGGTGAGGTGAAGACAAAATCAGCCGGAACCTTTGCCTGCGAGGATGCAGAACCTACGCAGGAGGCTGTGCGCACGATGGAAGAGTATGGACTGGAAATCGATGCGCGCGGCGCGCAGCAGTTTACGCCGGAGCTTGCGAAGTGGGCAGATATCATTCTGGCGATGAGCAAAGAGCAAATCGAGCATATGGAAGTGATGGCGCCGGAAGAGACGCGCAAAATGCACACGATCAGGGGCTATGCGCAGGGCGTTGCGGGCGAGCCTGTGGATAATTCCTATGACATTATGGATCCGTTTGACGAAGGAATGGACGAATACCGCGAATGTGCGCGGCAGCTTTGCGAAGCGGTTGCGTTGCTCGTTAAGAGGCTGGAAGAAGAACTTTAAATTCAAAAGGGCATATCATGCGGTATGCTCTTTTTATATCATAAAATTGCAGATGGGGGCGTTTATGAAAGGTTATATTTCAGTCAAGGAAGCCGCATCCCGTTGGGGTGTATCTGAGCGACGGGTAAAGCAGTATTGCGCGCAAGGACGCATCAACAATCTGCTCCGTTTTGGAAAAGCGTGGGCAATACCGGAAAATGAGGAAAAACCCAAAGATTTACGAAGAACGGTAAGGGCTGTTCCTGTTAAGCAAAATACCGAATTCAATATTTCCCCGCCTATGCCGCTGATGCAGAGCGCATTTACCGCAGGCACTTGCCTGGAATATATAGAAACCATTCAGGATGCGGATCAAAGAGCGATTGCAAAGGCAGAATATTACTACTTTAGTGCGCAGCCCGAAAAAGCAAGCGAAATTGCGGAGCTGTATCTTTCCCACCACAATGCAGGGCTGCGTCTTTCCGCCTGCCTGATTTGCGGCTTTGCGAACCTGTCTCTCGGACACATTAACCTTGCAAGGCAGGGTCTTTTAATCATGAAGGAGCGCATGTCAAATTACTGCGGCAAAGATTTGCCGCCCGAAATGACTGCCTATAGCATTTTTATTTACACAACCGCTTCTGTGCTTCTGCATATGCCGCAGCCGGATATACCGCCCTTAGCGGAAGTGATGACGCATCTGCCTGCGGGTTTGCGCTTTTTTGGTTGCTATATTCTGGCGCACAAAGCGTATCTGGATGGTGATTATTCTCATTCGCTGGGCATTGCGCAAGCGGCTTTGTCTATGTCCGGGGAAGTATACCCCATACCCATGATTTATATGCTGCTGATCACTGCCATGTGTCATATGA
>CAZQDA010000145.1:0-4357 GCA_964592155.1 uncultured Christensenella sp. | reverse complement strand
CAAACATGTGGCTGGCGGTATTTGCGGATGTGGGCGTGACGCTCATCGCGGTTGTAAATGCGCTGCGCGCCATGAAAGCTTAGATCAAAAAACACCTTTGCATGATTGGCATGCAAAGGTGTTTTTTGATGGCAATTTATCGCAGGTTTTTCATAATCGGCATTTCGTGAAATGGCGGTATTAGTTCAGGTTTTCCAAGGCCGTCTTCAAATAGGCTTTCAAGGCAGAGGGCAGCGCGTATTCCTGTGTCAGATCATCATGGGCGCACCATGTGAATTGTTCCGAACTGCTTTCCGAAAGGACCAGATACGCTGTCATATGCCACTCGACATGCGTAAAGATATGTTTGGATTCCGGAAGCTGCGTCACACGGATTGGATCAATCCCGCAGCCGTGTAAAAACTGCGTTGCCTCCTGCATGGAAAGATGCCCGATGGTGTTTGGGAACTCCCACAAGCCGGACAAAAGCCCTTTTTGTTCGCGTTTTTGCAGGGCGGCTTTGTTTTTTGATAAAATGACGAAAACGGTCCTGTTTTCCACGCGCCGTTTCTTTTTTGCGGCTTTTACAGGAATTTCAGAGGTTAGCCTGTTTCTGTGCGCCAGACACAAAGCGTTCAGCGGGCAGTTTGCGCACAGAGGCTCGCCGTTTGGCAGGCACACGATTGCGCCAAGCTCCATCAATGCCTGATTAAAATCCCCTACACGCTTTGGCGGCAGGATCAGGCTGAGGTCTGCGGACAGCTCCTGCTTGACCTTTTGCGCAGTGATGTCCTGCCTGCTTGCAAGAATGCGTGAGATCACCCGCAGGACGTTTCCATCCACCGCGGGAACGGAAATGCCAAAAGCGATGGACGCGATTGCGCCAGCCGTGTATGCGCCGATTCCGGGCAGGGTTGCAAGCGTTTCAAAAGAAGCGGGAATCTGCCCGTCCAGTTCATTCATAATTTTTTGAGCGGCTTTTTGGAGATTCCGGGCGCGGTTATAGTATCCGAGCCCCTCCCACAGCTTCATAAGCTGGTCTTCCGGAACCGAGGCGAGGGACGCCACATCGGGAAGCGCACAAAGAAAACGCTCGTAATACGGCTTCACAGCTTCTACGCGCGTTTGTTGCAGCATAATTTCAGATATCCATACCCTGTATGGCGTCGGTTGATCCCGCCAGGGAAGGATGCGTGCATTTTTGTCGTACCAGGAAAGAAGAGGACGAACAATTTGCTCCAATGAGTTTTGAGACGCCTGTTTCATCGAAGTCAGTGAACCGCTGCGTGGTTTTGCAGATAGCTTTCGATATCGGATACACGCCGGAATGCGCGCAGGTCGTCGTTGGAGATATCGACTCCAAATTCATCTTCAAATGCCACGACGATATTGATTACGTCGAGCGAATTCAGTCCAAGATCGGTTGTAAGCCGTGCGTGCGGGGTGATTTTATCCTTTTCCACTCCGGAATATTCCTGTAAGATAGCGATAATTTTGTCGTACATGGTTTTCCTCACTTATTGATTGCAATTTCTCAAATGATTACGCATGTGATATTTGCGGGAAAGCGTTTTGCAGCAACCCTTTCCATAGCACATTGATGCGTGACGATCAATCAGTATGCTGCAGAACATACCGTTTTATCTTCTTTGTCGTGGTCTTCTCAAATTCCGTATCACGGAATAAGACGGATTGCGCCTGCTTATATTGCGGAAGCTTGCTGTTTTGCTCCTCCACGCCTGCTTGTATCTGCGCCTGCACATCGGCAATGCCGTCACGCTGCGCCGCGTCCAGATCAGGATAGATCTCAGCGGTGATGACCTGGTTGTGCGCGTATACCACAACTTCTTTTACATAAGGAATCCGCGCAAACAATGCTTCGAGCTCCTCAGGAGAGACATTTTCTCCATTGCTCAGGATAATCAGGTTTTTCTTGCGCCCTGTGATATGCAAAAATCCCTCTTCGTCCAAAAAGCCAAGATCGCCCGTGCAAAACCATCCGTCGCGAAAGGCTGCAGCGGTTTCCTCCGGATTTTGGTAATATCCCAGCATCACATTGTCACCCTTAACGAGAACCTCGTCCTGATCGATTTTGATTTCACAGCAGGGAAGGCAAGGGCCTACTGAATTGTCATTATAAAAGTCTTCGCGGTTTACCGCAACAAGAGGAGAACATTCGGTAATCCCATAGCCCTGCAGCATAACGATACCGATATCCCTAAAAAATTCTGTGATTTCCGGATCCATAGGAGCTCCGCCCACCACGGCTTTTTTAAATTCGCCGCCAAATGGTTCATAGACCTCCGAAAAAAGCGCGCCGCTTGCATCTATGCCGATGGCCTTTTGCAGAAAGCGGCTGAGTTTTCTTCCAAACATCAGCTTCTTATCTTTTCCGCTTCGCTTTGCCCCTTCCAGAATTTGTTTGTACATTGTTTCCGCAAACATGGGCACAAGGCACATTCCGGTTGGACGGAATAGCTTTAAATTATCAAAAAAGTATTTTAGATTTTCGTTAAAACAAATGACGGTGCTGGTGTGAAGCATGGAAAGAATCCCGCAATTGCTTTCGTATGCGTGGTGCAGGGGCAGAACGGAAAGCATCACGTCGTCCTGCGTATAGGAGACATGCTTGCACGCGCCGTCAAAACTTGCGATGATATTCTTGCGCGAGAGCATTACCGCTTTGCTCTGACCGCTGGTGCCTGAGGTAAACAGAATTGCGGCAAGCTTTTCCGGGTCTGCCTGCGCATTGAGGTAGCTTTTGTCGCCGTTTTCAAGAAGCTGCTGTCCTTCCTGCAAAAGAGCGGAAAGCAGAACGCCGAAGGTCTCGGCTCCGTTCGTGTTGACAAAACAGCAAACCTCCGGAAGCGCATGCGACAATTTGTGCATCATGCTTTCATAGGTGTTGGTGAAAAATACGGCCTTTGCATTGCTTCGCGTGATCTGTTCCGCAATTTTTTCCGGAGGAAGGTCTTTGTCGAGCGGAACAATAACGCCGCAGCCGGTCAAAACGGACAGATAGGCGAGCACCCATTCATAAGTATTTTCACCGATCACACAAATGTGCGCCTCCGAGAGCCCGCGCGAACAAAGTGCTGTTCCAAGCGCGTTTACGTCTGACTCGAATTGCTTCCAGGAAATTCCCTTGTAATTGTTTTTATCGATGCGGACGCGAAAAGCGTCCTTTTCCGGCGTTTCACGAACAGGATAGCTGATTACATCCCTGATGCATGTGACAGGCCGCGTAACATAATATGGATATTGCTTCACGTTTTATCCCTCCAAAATGATATAAGGATTAAGAAAATTATAGCAGTTATCGTGTTTTTTGTGAATATGGAACCCAGAAGTTTCATAAATGTTTCACCCAAAAGGCAAAGCATTCACTCAGCGCAAAGAATTTCTTCCTTCTGCTCTAACAGTTGGCCGGAAAGCAAAAGCTCCTCCGCATATTTCACACCGATCCGGTCCAACGTCACGCCCAGACGTTCGCCCGCGATTCCCTCGCTTTTGAACAGCAGCAGTGTCTTTTCGAGAAGAGACAACACTTCATCATGGGTGAATAGCCGTGAAAGTGATGTGCCGATGCGTATCTGTTTTCCCCAGCGGCCGCCGAGATAAACTTTGTACAGGATATCGTTTTGCTTGATTGCGCCAAACGGACAGTGCGCAGTACAGCGTCCGCAGTTGGTACAAACGTTAGAATCGATTAACAGCTCGCCCCCTTCAAACACCGCGGCGTTGACAGGGCAGTTTACTTCGATGAAGCATTTTTTGCACTGTTTGCATTTTTCCTGCAAATAATGGGGAATGTGCTGCCCGACAATTCCAAAATCATTGAGGTCGGGCTTGGCGCAGTTGTTGGGGCACCCGCCCACGGCAATCTTGAATTTGTGAGGCAGGGCCACGTTGTGATAACCGACAAAAAACAGGTCGTGCATCTCCTTGGCAAATGCCTGCGTATCATAAAGACCGAATACGCAGGTGGTTCCCTTGCAGGCAACCACAGGGCGCACGCGCGCGCCTGTCCCGCCCACCATCATGCCGGCGCGCCCGACAAATTCGCGGAAAGCTTCAATATTTTCATAAGCAATGCCGGGAAGCTCAACGGTCATACGCGTTGTGAAGCAAAGCTTGCCGTTTCCAAATTTTTCTGCAGCTTCGCTTAAATGTTTCATTTGAGCCGAATTTAAGATTCCGTTTTCTGTGATGATGCGTCCTGAAAATTTTTCAGTGCCGCGGTTTCTCAAAAAACCAAGTCCCTTAACCCGTTTGATATCCTTTGGTGAAATTGCCATCGATGGCCTCCTCTATTTATATTAGTAATATTATAACGCTTTTAAAAACGCATTGCAAAACGAAAAAATGTGAGGGTGTG
>CAZQDA010000144.1:0-4507 GCA_964592155.1 uncultured Christensenella sp. | reverse complement strand
GAAAACACGTTTGAAGTTTTGGCCTACGAATGGCAGGAAAAACAAAAACCTGTGTGGACTGAAGATTACGCAGAGGACGTGCTGGGCCGTCTGGCAAAGAATATTTTTCCCAGCCTTGGGAAGCGACCTATCAATGAGATTACCCCGCCAGAATTACTTGCAGTATTGCGAAAAATTGAAAGCCGGGGTGCTGTGGATCAGGCGCACAGGGTAAGAGGCTATTGCTCTCAAATCTTTCGCTATGCCATTGCTACTGGCCGGGCTGAACGCGATACCGCCGCTGACCTGCGTGGTGCGCTGGAGGCTCACGCAAAAGTGCCACGCGCCGCCATCACCGATCCCGTGGAAGTGGGCGGCCTGCTTCGCGCCATTGACGATTATCCCGGTACATTTGTTGTCAGATGCGGCATGCAGCTGTTGCCCCTGACTTTTTTGCGTACAAGTGAGGTGCGGCTTGGCGAATGGCAGGAAGTGGATTTTGAAGAAAAACTCTGGCGCATCCCAGCCAAGCGCATGAAAATGCGTCTTGACCATGTCGTGCCCTTAAGTACGCAAGCCTATGATATTCTGAAAAATCTTCATGGACTTACCGGGTACACCCGTCTGATGTTTCCCAGCTTGAAGGATCAAAGCCGGGCTATAAGCGATGCCACTTTTCTTACAGCATTGCGCCGCATGGACTACACAAAGGATCAAATGTGCGTTCATGGTTTTCGGTCAATGGCAAGTACTCTCCTTAATGAGCAAGGCTATTCCGCTGATGTGATTGAAAAACAGCTTGCCCATAACCCTCATGATAAAATCCGTGGCATATATAATCGTGCGGAATACTTGCCGGAACGTAGAAAAATGATGCAAGAATGGGCCGACTATCTATCGACTTTGAAAAACACAAGCCCAGCAAAGGTAAAAAGCGTACTGTTATCCTCTGTAGGATGACGTAGCAAAAAACCGAGAAAATAATTAAACCTGTCAAGAAATATTTCCGCAAAAACCACCTTACCTGTGCATACTTGATGCCCTGAAAACGCTGTTTTCGGGGCTTTTTTTGGGTTTGCGAAAAACCTCATGGTACGGTGTTGGCAAATTCAATCTAATGACAGGAGGTTTGAAAGTGTCATTTGCCATTCCCGAAACAGGTTTTTTGCGGTTGCAGCAGATTTTGGCGTTTCTGCCGGTGAGTAAAAGCGCGTGGTGGAAGGGGTGCCGTTCCGGGCGTTATCCCAAACCCATAAAGCTTGGGCCGCGCACCACGGCTTGGCGGGCTGAAGACATCCGCGCTTTGATCGACAGCCTGAACGCGCAAGTGATCCCATCGAAGAATTAACCCTTTGCGGCAGGATGCCCGAAGTACTCAGAAAGGAATGTTGCCATGCACTTCCCTATGGATTCATCCGCGCCCTCACCCATGCGCTCAAACATGGACAGATGCACTCACCCAGGCGTTCACCCATGCACTCAGCCGTGTGCTCACTCAGTCATGCGTTCGCCCGTGGAATCACCCATGCGCTCAGGCATGGACGCACGCACAAAATTCGAGTCGGGGCAAATTGTGTGCCAGCGGGGCCTTTCTGCCGCGCAAATCTGCGTTATCAGCGTATTGCAGGGCATTGGCCGGGCCTTAACCTCTTACAAAGAAATAGCCCTCGCGCTAGAAGCAAATTACTCCATTCCACGTTCTCCCACCGCAGTACGCGGAATAGTGGACAGACTTACAGCGCGAGGGCTTTTGCAGCATCAACGTAAACGCGAGGGCATGATACAAGGCGTAATTTTTGAACTTGCCGAATGCAATATTTGCCCACACATCCATCCGTCACATGTGGGCATGGACTCACCCATGCGCTCAGTCATGGATTCACCCGTGCGCCCACCCGTGGATTCTCCCATGCAATCCCCCATGCACACAGCTTCGCCCATTCTTAAGATTCTTAATCAAGAAAAGAAAGATAGAAAGAATCTATCTATCTCTTCTCAGGGAAGCGATGAGTATACGGCACGTCTTGAAGCCCTGACCGATGACGACATGGCGTTTCACTGGCCTGAGTTGACCAGGGCGGGCTTTGGCAGCGCTCAGATACGGCAGATTCTCATGCGACTTGCCCAGGTGGGCGGCGACACGCGCCACATCATGCAGGGTCTGGCCCATGCGGAATGGGCGCTTGCCCACAATGCCATGCGTGACAAAAACGGTGATGCCGTCACTTCCCCGGCCAACTGGGTTTTCAAGATTCTGGCAACGCAAGGCTATTACCCCCGCCCTTCCGGGTACGTGTCTCCGGCAGAGCAGGCTGATCGTGACCGGCTGGCAACGCTGGAAAAGGAGCGTGAGGCCAGCAGCGCCCGTTTTGCGGCAGAATGTGAGGCGTGGGCCAAGGCACTACCGAGCAGCGACCGTGAGGCCATTTTGGGGCAGCAGAGCAACAGGCGTTTTGCTATACCGGAAGACGTTCGTTTGCGGCAGCATTTCCGTGACAAGGTGTTTTTCCAGAAAGCATCGTGACAAGAATTGCAATGCTATATTGAAAGTTATTCAAACTTATTGAAAGTTATTGAACAAAAAGATGCCTATATTGAATTTTACTGAAAGATATTCAATTTTGTTGAAATTTATTGAAATGCTGAAAATATCAATTTTTCGTTCAATAACTTTCAATAAAATTCAACAGAACCGGGAGGCCGGACATGGAAAGTACTGTACTTTTCGTACAGACTTTCCGATCGGCTCCCTACGCGGGAGGGGCGGGCTTATTCGCACTTCGTGCTCAACGCTGAAAACAGAGAGGCACAAAATGCTCAAAACAATTTTTATGGCACTGGCACTTGTGTTGCCGCTTGCACTGACGGTTGCCGCCGAAGAAGCACAGGCCCCGGCCTGGCTTATAGAGGCTATTATCCGCCATGAATCAGGTGGCAACCCCTATGCCGTCAACGTGGCGGGCAAAAGTTATTTCCCCGCTACACGGCAGGAGGCGGAAAGCATCATCGAAGCGGCTCTCAGCGCCGGAAAAAGTTTCGATGTAGGGCTGTTGCAGGTGAATTCGTGGTGGATGCAGCGTTATGACATCCCGCCCGCATCACTGCTCGACCCTGATGTGAACCGCCGGTGGGGCGTCTGGATACTGGAACAGGAAATCGCCCGGAACGGCTTCAACTGGCAGGGCGTTGCCAAGTATCATTCGCCGGATGAAGAACGCGGGCGGCAGTACGCATGGAGAGTCTATGCCGCCGCACAGAAAAATAAGCCTGCCGTCACCACATCAATCACCCCAGCCACGACAAGGACTAACCATGCCCACCAAGAAAAAAGCCGTGACAGCATACCTGACCGAGGCGGAGTTCAGCGCCGTGAAGGCCAGCGCCAGCCGGGCCGGATTGTCACTTTCCCGCTTTCTGGCACTGACCAGTCAGGGGCAGCCGGTGAAAAGCCTTGAACATCAGCGCGAACGCATGGAACTTCGCCGCATGAAGGGCGAAATGGGCAGTATCGGCGGTTTGCTCAAGCAGGTCTTGGCTCAGAGCGGCGACAAGGCGCATATCTACCCGGTTCTGCGCACTCTGGACAACTGCCTGCGGGCCATCCAGAACCTGATAGCCATGCTGTGAGGTCGTTATGATAAGCCGCCATATTCCGGTGGAGCCGGAAAACGATAATTACGGGCGACTGGCACGGTATCTGGCCCGGATCGACGAGTATTCAAGCATGCAGGACGCGCCTATGCTGATATGGTGTAGCGGCTGTGTAGGCGGGGAGGATTATGCCGAGGGCATTGCCGAGGTGCAAGACACGCAGGCGCTGAACACCCGTTCGCAGTCTGCCAAGACATACCACCTTGTGGTCAGCTTCCGGCCAGAAGACGAGGCCAAGCTGACGCCAGACATTTTTAAAGAGATTGAGGCGCGTTTTGCCAAGGCTTTGGGTTTGTCCGAGCACCAGCGCCATTGCGCCGTGCATACGGACACCCAGAATATTCATATGCAGATTGCTTATAATCTCATTCATCCGCTCAAACTGACCCGGAATGATTATGCGTGGGATTATAACAAGCGTGATGCCCTGTGCCGGGAGATAGAGCGTGAATACGGCTTGGTGATTGATAACGGCATGGAGCAGGAGCGCGACCGGAATAACAGACGCAATGAGCGCGCTACGGCACTTGAAGCCCGGCAGGGTTTGCAATCATTCGACAGCTATGTGCGGGAGCGCAAGGACAGGATTCTCGCTACACTGGAAACTGCCCAAAATTGGCAGAGCCTGCATCGTGCCTTGCACCGGTATGGGTTGGCAATTTGTCCCAGAGGGAACGGCCTTATTATTAAGAATCGTCACGGCAAACATGCGTTGAAAGCCAGCGATGTGGACAGAAGTTTATCCAAAAGCAGGCTGGAAAAGGTGTTAGGAGTCTATGCGGCTCCTTTGCCTACCTTAGACAGGGAGGAATCACGTTACCGCAGCCGACCTGTACAGCACAGCCCGGAAAGTGAAGCATTGTTTACACTGTATCAG
>CAZQDA010000143.1:0-4537 GCA_964592155.1 uncultured Christensenella sp. | reverse complement strand
TGGAAGCAGGTGTTCATTTCGGACACCAAACACGCAGATGGAACCCGAAGATGAAGCGGTTTATCTTTACGGAGAGAAACGGCATCTACATCATCGATCTTCAGAAAACAGTCAAAGAAGTAGAAAAAGCATATTATTTCATCCGCGACATCGCTATGGACAACAAGTCGGTGCTTTTTGTGGGCACCAAAAAACAGGCGCAGGAATCGATTGAATCAGAAGCCAAGCGTTGCGGCATGTATTATGTATCCAACCGTTGGCTGGGGGGCATGCTCACGAACTTTAAGACGATCAAGAGCAGGGTGGCACGCCTGAACAAAATCGAAGACATGGAGCAAAACGGCGACATGGATCTTCTGCCGAAAAAAGAAGTGATCCAGCTCATGCATGAGAAGGAAAAACTTTTGAAAAACCTCGGTGGAATCAGAGACATGAAAGACCTGCCGGGCGCACTGTTTATCGTTGATCCCAGAAAAGAAAGAATTGCGATTGCGGAAGCAAAGAACCTTGGTATTCCGATTGTTGCAATCGTTGACACCAACTGCGATCCTGATGAAGTGGATTATCCGATCCCGGGCAATGACGACGCAATTCGCGCGGTCAAGCTGATCACTTCCAAAATGGCGGACGCTATTTTAGAAGGAAGACAGGGCGAGCAGATGGAAGACGCGGAGCCTGAAGCGGTTGCTGAAGTTTCCGTGGAAGAAGCCGAGATTGCCGCAGCAGAAGAAATTGCAGATGAGATTGCGGAAGAAATTCTTCCGGGCGTCGACGAAGAAGTCGTTGTCATCGAAGAAAACTAATCATTCGGAGGTATAAGATTCATGATTTCAGCAAGTGATGTAAAAACCCTGCGCGAACGTTCCGGCGCGGGGATGATGGATTGCAAAAAAGCGCTTACGGAAGCGAACGGCGATCTGGAAAAAGCGAGTGAGCTTTTGAGAGAAAAAGGCCTTGCGGCTGCCGTGAAAAAAGCAGGAAGAATTGCG
The DNA here is from genome assembly GCA_964592155.1 of uncultured Christensenella sp. Classification (GTDB taxonomy): domain Bacteria; phylum Bacillota; class Clostridia; order Christensenellales; family Christensenellaceae; genus Christensenella. The sequence goes on along the minus strand of CAZQDA010000143.1, from coordinate 3,548 downwards.
GCGGAAGGTCTCGTTGGTTCTTACATCCACATGGGCGGCAAAATTGGCGTTCTGGTGGAAGTCAACTGCGAAACAGACTTTGTTGCAAAGACGGATGCGTTCCAGAATTTTGTAAAAGACGTTGCCATGCATATTGCGGCGGCGAATCCGCTGTATGTTTCCGCGGATGAGGTTGATCCGGCCGTGCTGGAAAAAGAAAGAGAAATTCTGACGGCACAGGCGCTCAACGAAGGAAAACCCGCAAACGTTGTGGAAAAAATGGTGGAAGGCAGAATCAAAAAGTACAAAAAAGAAATTTGCCTGCTGGACCAGCCGTTTGTAAAAGACCCTGACAAAACGGTTCAGGATCTGGTAAACGACCAGGTTGCAACCATCGGTGAAAAGGTCTCCATTCGCAGATTCACGAGATACGAGATGGGCGAAGGACTGCAGAAGAGAGAAGACGATTTCGAAAAGGAAGTCATGGAGCAGGCAGGCCTTTAATTCAAAAATGAAGAGAACACATTCGTGTTCTCTTTTTTTTAGGGAAAACAACCGCCATGGAGGAAATATTATGGAACCGAAGTATAAAAGAGTGATCATGAAAATAAGCGGTGAGGCATTGTGTTCGCCCGAAAACAAGCCTCTTGATTTTGACATCATCAGCAATGTGACAGAGCAGATCATTGAAGTTGCAAATCAGGGCGTTGAAGTCGGCATCATCGTGGGCGGCGGAAACATCTGGCGCGGTGCGCGGGTTGGAAAGCACATGGACAGGACTACGGCGGATTATATGGGCATGCTTGCTACGGTAATCAATGCGCTTGCCTTGCAGGATTCGCTCGAGGAAAAGGGCTTGCAGACGCGTGTGCAGACTGCGATTGAAATGCGGCAGATTGCGGAGCCTTATATTCGCAGAAAAGCAATGAAGCATCTGGAAAAAGGCAGGGTCGTGATTTTTGCATGCGGAACGGGAAATCCATATTTCTCGACCGATACGGCGGCAGCTCTTCGTGCGGCGGAGATGGAAGTGGATTTGATTATGCTCGCGAAAAATGTCGACGCAGTCTATGACAGCGACCCCAAGACCAATCCGGACGCGAAGAGATTCGACTACATCAGCTACATGGATGTCATCAATAAGGGAATCAGCGTAATGGATAATACGGCGATTACGCTTTGCATGGATAATAAAATACCGATCATTGTGTTTGGCGTAAATGAAGAAAACAGCATCAGGCGGGTTGTGAACGGGGAAGAGATCGGCACGATCATCAAATAAAATACGCAAGTAAGGATTGAGTTTTCCTCTGTTTTGCTATACAATATATGGTAGACGGAACGAACCACCATTTTGATTGCCATAGGCGGAATTACTATGTGAATATGGCGAATGGAAATCTGAGAAAGATGAAAGGAATGGGTGATTATGCAAGTACAACATGAGGCGCTTTTGGTAGCGGAAACAAAGATGGATAAAACGCTGGGCGTTTTGAAAAAAGAACTTGTCAGCATTCGTGCGGGCAGGGCAAATGCACAACTTTTGGATGGAATTATGGTTGATTATTATGGAACGCCGACTCCGATCAATCAGGTAGGAAATATTGCGGCGCCTGAGCCGCGCCTGCTTACGATATCCCTTTGGGACGCAAGCATACTGCACGAAGTAGAAAAGGCGATTCAGGCCTCCGATCTTGGCATCAATCCTGCGAACGACGGAAAAATCATTCGCTTGGCTTTTCCGGAAGTGACGGGTGAAAAGCGGCAGGAGCTTGTGAAAATTGCAAAGAAAAGAGCCGAGGAAGCCAAGGTTGCGATCAGGGCAATCCGCCGTGATGCAAACGAAGTTTTTAAAAAAGATAAAAAAGCAAGCGCTGTGACAGAAGATGATTTTGAGATTCTCGAAAAAGAGATTCAGACCTTGACCGATAAAAAAATCAAAGAAGCGGATGCGATTTTAGCGGCAAAGGAAAAGGAAATCACAGAAATATGATTTCACTTCTTGGCTTGCCGCTCGAAAAAGCGGCAGCGCGGCTTGAGGAAGAAAATATTCCTTACAAGGTTGTTTTTTATCATTCCTATAAGCCGTACGATCATCCGGATTCAAAAAGAGTCATCCGTGCAAAAGTGTTGGATGGAACTTATGAACTGGTCATAAGTGAATTTAAAACGGAACCTGATAAGACGTCTCAGGGCTGATGCCTTGGGACGCAATTTTTACAGTGGCTAAATTGCTATAAAAAGAGAGTTTTGGAAATGAAGGAGAACGAATAATTTGGGCTTGTTTTCGAAAAAACGTTCTGCAGACCTTGCAAGCATAGATCTGCAAAAACTGCCAAGGCACGTGGCAATTATTATGGACGGCAATGGCAGGTGGGCGAAAAAACGGTTGATGCCAAGGGTGGCCGGACACCGCGCAGGAATGGCCAAGGTGAAAACAATCATACGCATGAGCAGCGACATCGGGATCAAGCATCTGACGCTTTACGCCTTTTCTACGGAAAACTGGAAGCGGCCTTCGGATGAAGTGGGCGCTTTGATGAGCCTGATTATTGAATTTCTTCAAAAAGAGCTTGCGGAAATGCATGAAAAAAACGTTATTTTTAATACCATTGGGGATATTACGAAGCTCCCGCAACCTGTGATCGACGTTCTGTTGAACGCGAAACAAACCACAAAAGACAACACGGGAATGACGCTTAACATTGCCCTTAATTACGGATCACGCATCGAGATTGTGAATGCGGTCAAAAAGATCGCAGGAGAGGTCAAGGCCGGTGTGCTTGCCATTGACGCGATTGATGAGCAAACGATTTCGGATCGTCTGGATACGGCAGGACAGCCTGATCCTGATTTCATGATCCGTACAAGCGGCGAAGAGCGGCTTTCCAATTATCTGCTTTATCAGCTTGCCTATGCCGAATTTTATTTTACGCCGGTCTACTGGCCTGATTTTGACGAAAAGGAATATGAGACCGCACTGGTGGAATATCAAAACAGACAGCGCCGCTATGGCGGGCTGTGAGGAGTAATGTATGGGAAAAAGGATTCTTGTTGCTATCCCAATCGTTGTCATTGTGGCGCTTGCCGTTTTTTTGCAGGGATGGGTGCTCGCTGTTTTTATCGCGGCGCTTGCCTGCATGTGCCAATATGAAATTGTCAGGGCGTTTGACAGCAATGGCAAGCCGGTAATCAAAACCGTCAGCTTCCTTTTTACTGGCCTGCTGGCGCTGGCGTTTTTGTTAAGCTATCAAATAACCAATGGATTTGGTTCGTTTACATGGCTTACGATGCCGTTTGTGTTTGGAATTTTTGTATTTTTAGCAATTGTGACGTTTGTGGTGGCGATGTTTTCAAAAAAACATACGGCGGAAAGCGTATCCAATACGGTTTTCACATTTGTCTATCCACAGTTGTTCTTTTTGCTGTTCTATATGATTGTGCTGGGCGTAGGATCTGCGACGCAAGGAACGGAATGGTTTCCCGGCGTTATGATTACAGACTCCTATATTCGCACGCTCATTTTGCTGCTGATGGTGTTTTTGCCAGCCATGTTTTCCGATACGATT
>CAZQDA010000142.1:0-4645 GCA_964592155.1 uncultured Christensenella sp. | reverse complement strand
GTTTTCCAGATGGAATACTTCAATTTCCTGCAACGACGTGTCCGTAATTCCAAGCTGCATTGTTTTGAGCACCGCCTCTTTCACGCAAAACATGCCCGCCGCGCTCTGCTCCGGAACCGCTTTTGCGCTGAGGTATTGCCGTTCCTGCTCTGTAAAAACCCTGTTTAAAAACGCCTCTCTTTGGATCGCCTTTTTCATACGTCCAATTTGAAGACTGTCTATCCCGATTCCTTTGATCATATCTGGCCCTTTGCCGTAACCGCATTGATCACCGCGCGCCGCGTCGCTTCAATTGCCGCCGTAATCAAAACGTTCATATCCGTTTTCTTCTTGCCATACGACAACGAAAACATAGTATCTCCATCCACAGTTGTGTGGATCGGCTCAATTGATTTTGCAAGCCCGTCGTGCGCCACCTGCGCAAGCTTTGCCGCCTCATCTTTGGTCAGCTCCGCATTCGTGGCAATCACGCCGATTGTCGTATTCTGATTCAGCATAGACTGCGTATCAATTTTATTTTCCAGCAAATATTTTGCCGTTCCGATATGTTTTCCATTCTTTTGAGCGCCGGCAAGAATGCGACCTTCCTCGACGACATCCCCAAAGGCATTGACGCCCACAAGCGCCCCTACCACCGTGCCATCCGGCAGCTTGATGCTCGCGGTTCCTACGCCGCCCTTTTGCGCGTTCTTCATCCCCAGCAATTTTCCGACAGTCGCGCCCATGCCCACGCCTACGCTGCCCTGCGGAACCACGGTGCTCGCGTTGATACAGGCTGCATAGCCCATCCCTGCGTTCGGACGAATATCGCTTCTTCCAAAGCCCAAGTCATAAATCACAGCGGCAGGAACAATCGGCACAACGGCATTTTCCGTGCGCACTCCCATCTGTTGCTGCTCGCAGTAAATCATAACACCGTCCGCAGCAGCTAATCCAAACGCGCTGCCTCCCGCGAGAAGCACGGCATAACACTGCTGTACCGTCTTTGCCTGTGCCATAAAAGCAGTTTCTCTGGTTCCCGGGGCACTGCCGCGCACATCCACCCCACAGGTGGCCCCATCCGGCACCAAAACAACGCTGATGCCCGTCATGCCAGCCGTATCCTGCGCATGCCCTACCAATAATCCCTGAATGTCAGTGATGCTTCCGCTATACATATCTAAGGCTCCTCTTTACTCGATGTAATTCTCCATCCCGCGCACCGATACCTCTCCCGCCAAAAACTCTTTTATCTCACTTCCCTGCCTAAGCAAAAGAGCCCCTTTCTCTGTGAACCCTTCACAAGTGCCTGTCAGTGTATCGGTTCCGGTTAAAACGTTGATCTTCTTTCCTATTATAACACTATTCGCACAATATTCACTAAAAATCGAATCGATCCCATGCAAAATATAGTTTCTGAAATAAGCGAGCGTATGATCGATCATGCTTGCGCACAGCCTCACGCGCTCTATTTTTTCACCTGTCGCAATGCGCAGGGATACGGCCTTGCCTTCGATTTCCGCAGGAAATTCTTGCTGATTGACATTAAGCCCCATACCGCACACCAGGTATTCCACCCTATCCATATCAGAAGACATTTCCGTCAAAATTCCGCAAAGCTTTTTCCCCTGATAGATAACATCATTCGGCCATTTGATCTGCGCCTGAATTCCGCATACCTCTCTGATCGCCGCAATCACGCCCAGCGCAGCAGCAAATGTAATCGCCGGCGCTTTTTCCGGCTCAAACCTCGGCCTAAGCAGAACGCTCATCTGAATGGCGTCGCCTGCATTTGCCTGCCAGGAGCGCTCCATTCTTCCCTTTCCTCTGGTCTGCAATTCCGCGATAAAAATGCTTTCATCCGGCGCGCCCTCCCGCGCTTTTCGCTTTGCGTATTCATTTGTGGAGTCCGTTTCCTCGATCCACACAATATTGGGATATGCCTGCTTCGTCCATAAACCGACATATTCACTTTTGAGCAAATCCGGCAGCCTAACCAAACGGTATCCCTTCTTTGTCTGCGCCTCGATTACCGCTCCATCCTCCTTAAGTGCCTTTATATGCTTCCATATCGCGGCACGCGAAACATGAAGCGCCGCGCTGATCTGCTCTCCTGATAAAAAACCGTCTTGCCGAAACAACAATTCCAATACTTTTTCTCTCATTCTTCTTCGCCATCCCTGCCAAGCGCCCTTTTGATATCATCATACTCAAATCCCTTGCTCATCAGCGCGCGTATCATCTTTTGCTTTGCTTTCCTTGGTTCTTCTGTTTGGTATTTTTGTCTTAACCGTGCCACATGACCAGCAAGCACGGTCTCCTCCGGCTCAAAACCTCCGACTGTTTGTTCTGCCAGACTTCTTTCGATCCCTTTTTGCATCATTTTTTGCACAGCAAGCCTGCCGCCGAATTTTTGCAGAAGCTCCTGCGCATAAAGCTGCGCATAATTTTCATCATCTAAATAACCAAGCTCTTTCATTTTTTCCACCGCAGCCTGTGCGCTGGCCTCGGGAATCTCCTTTTGGCGAAGCTTGTCACGCAACTCCTTTTCCGTCCGCATTTTATATGATAAGCTATCCATTGCGAGGGCAAGCGCATATTTTTCATGATCCTGCGCTTTGATGGAATCTATTTCCTCTTCCGTGAGCTTCGCCCCTATTTTTAAATGATTTGCGACGGCAACATCCAGATAAACGGCAAAAGAAAATGAATCATCCACAAAAATATTGAGCCGCTCCTTATTTTTAATCCCTTTTCTGATATCCGTTATTTTTCCCATGTTTTTATTATACTGGAAAGCAGGTTTCTTGAAAACCCGTTTGCATTTTTTCTTTTCTTTTTGTAAAATAGAGTCATGAAAAAGATAATCAGTATTATTCTTCTGTGCCTGCTGATGCTGGTTCCGGCCGTGAGCGCATTTGCAGAGGAAACTTCAACCATTAAGGAAAAAGAAGTCGGAGATCGCGTTACGCTTGTGCAGATGCGCCTGAGGGATCTTGGCTATTTTAATTATCGCCCCACAGGCAAATTCAGCGCTATGACAATGAGCGCCGTTCAGGCATTTCAGCAGCAAAACGGCATCGCTCCGGATGGTCAAGTGGGAGAAGATACGTTTTCCAAACTTTTTTCAAGCGACGTGAAACGCGCTCCCATTAATGCGAAGGTCAAAAAAGTTGCGGGTCCCGGATATTCCGGCAAGGTAAGCGCGCGCGGCGAGCTTTCTTCCTGGGAGGAAATCAATCCGCTGATTCCTGTCGGAACTCAATTTTCGGTTCAGGACTTTAACAGCGGAGTCTCTTATCAGCTCGTTCGTACCGGCGGCGAAAATTGCGCCCATGTGGCTACGCCTACAGTGGCAGATCAAGTCGCGTACCTTCAATCGTTCGGCGGAGCCGATACGTGGGAACACCGTTCTGTTCTGGTCACAATAAACGGCCGTGTGTTTGCGGCTTCCCTCTTTGGAATGCCCACCGGTGGCGAGGATACCACAGGAAGCGGAATGAAAGGCTATACGACTCTTTATTTCAACAACAGCAAAACCGATGTAAGCGCTCTGCCCGACGAAGAACACATTGCAGCGATTGCAAAAGCGGCGGGCTGATCAATAAAATCATAAAAAGGATATCCCGCGTGCGGGATATCCTTTTTTCTTTAATCGTTTTTATTGCCTGTATTCTTTCCGCCATCTAACTCCTATACTGACGATAATACCACTTAAAACGGCAACCAACAGCCATCCGTCAAGCATTGCATAATCGTCTGTCAGCGGCACATCCCTTACAATTTTCTGAGTATCCGGCGGCGCAGAGGCAGACGGGTTAGGCTGATTAGTGGACGCGGGCGACGGCGCTTCTTTTTTGATTAGAAACGTTGTCTGCGCCTTCTTCGTTCCGTCGGCAGCGCTTACAGCGGTCGCGGTTATCCTTCCTTCCGCTTTTGGAAGAAACAAAAGTGCCTGTTCCCCACTCCTGCTCGTTTTGTTTTGAATCTCAACGCTATCAAGGTCTCCGCTTAGCTGCCACAGCACCTCGTTGCTCATGCCGTAGTCCGCATCCACAATTGCCGTTGCGCTGCCCGCAGCTGCTTCTCCTAGCACCAGAACCTGCTCCGGCTGGCCTATCGATATGCGCACGCCGCTCTCAAAGCCCGATTCCGCTTTGAGCAGCACGCTTTCCGTGCTTCCCATTGTGGCAAACGTCCAGCAGGTCGGCGGGTTCCCCTGATTCTTTACGGAGGTCACTGCGCCAATCTCTCTTAAATCAAACGCAGATGGCAGGTCTCCTGTTTCTGCTCTGCTTCCGCCAGAAAATGCTTCTTCCACTTCCGCCATATTTTCTGCCACGCCCCTTGCCTGTACATCGCCGCCTCCCGCTTCCACCGTTATAACCGTATCTTTGGATGCGGCTTTATCCCAGGCATAAGCTTTCACGCAATTGTTTGCGGAAAGATCCGCCGAAATATCTGTCCAGTTCGACCCGTCAAAGCTCAAAAAACTCTCACCCGGACGCGCCGAGGCATTTGGAGTATATCCTCTTGTGTTTCTTTCCAGGGCAGCCGTCACATCATTTCCATCCAGATTTTTCTGGCGAACCGTGACGGAAAACTCGTATCCCTTGCCAAGCGGTATCTCCTTTTCCAGCTTTACAGTATAATATCCGGCGTGCAG
>CAZQDA010000141.1:0-4682 GCA_964592155.1 uncultured Christensenella sp. | reverse complement strand
CCGGAATTTTGGAAAAATATGAAAACGAGTTGGAAATCATCCATGATGAAAGCGAGGAATGATCATGCCAGATATTTTAAATAAGTATACCGAAATGGTGAATGCGCGTCTTGGCGAGCTGCTTGCGGTGAGCGGAACCAATACCATGATCAAGGATGCAATGAATTATAGTATAAGCGCTGGTGGAAAACGGCTGCGCCCAACGCTTAACATTATGGCAAACGCTTTGCTTTCAGGAAACATGAAGGAAACGCTCGACATCGCCTGCGCGATTGAAATGATTCATACCTATTCGCTGGTACACGATGATCTTCCCGCAATGGACGACGACGATCTGCGCCGCGGAAAGCCTACGAGCCACGTGATGTTTGGAGAGGCCTTTGCCATTTTATGCGGGGATGCGCTGCTCAATTTCGCGTATGAAGTGATGCTTAAAAATGCGTTGCGTTACGCATCCAATATGAACTCCCACATCAAAGCAATGCTGGAGGTGGCGACAGGGGCGGGCGTTTATGGAATGATTACAGGACAATGCGGCGACATCGAAAACGAAGGACAGATTTTGACCGAGATGGAGCTAAAGGATGTACATGAGCATAAAACAGGCGCGATGATTAAGTCCGCGCTGATTTCAGGCTTGCTCCTGTGCGATCCGCGGCAGGAATATATTGACGCGCTGACGGTCTATGGAAATAATATCGGCCTTACCTTTCAGATTGTGGATGATGTACTAGACATTGTGGGCGATCAGGCAAAAATGGGAAAGACGCTGGGAAAAGATCATAAATCCAGAAAATTTACATTCCCAACGCTTTATGGTGTGGAAAAATCTATGAAAATTGCGCAGGAAAAGACCGATGAAGCGGTTGCCGCTTTGAAAATTTTCGGTACCCGCGGCGATGAGCTTGCGGACTTGGCACATTTTATTTTGAAACGTGAAAAATAAGGAGAAGATCATGAAAATTGCAATCGACGGACCTGCGGGAGCGGGAAAAAGTACTGTTGCAAAAGCTGTGGCGCAAAAACTTGCGATGAACTATCTGGATACCGGCGCGATGTACCGTGCTGCTGCATATGCGATGCTGGAAAAGGGAATCGAGCCTTCGGATGCGCAGAGTGTGATTGCCGCGCTGCCGCAAATGGAGATGAAGATCGTTTATGAGCAGGGAGCGCAACAGGTTCTGATCAGCGGAACGGACGTTACGCCGTATATTCGCACTCCGCGTATTTCCAAGGGAGCCAGCGATATTGCCGTGATTCCAGAGCTGCGCATCCGGCTGGTTGAAATTCAACGCGAGGTTGCAGGGGAATATGATATCGTAATGGACGGGCGGGATATTGGCACTTATGTTCTTCCTGATGCGGATTTTAAGTTTTTTATTACAGCCTCGCCGCGCGAACGAGCAAAACGCAGATATCTTGAACTGAAACAGACCGATCCGAATGCTGATATTGACAGGATCGAGCAGGAAATTATTGCACGGGACAGGACGGACTCCACCCGTGAGTTTGCACCGCTCAAACAGGCGGAGGACGCAATGTTTGTTGATACGAGCAATATGGATAAAGAACAGGTGATCAATCTGGTATCCAAAACAATTATAGGGGAGAAATAAGGAATGATTTATTTTCTCGCCCGGGTATTTGCGTTCATTGTCCTGATGCCGATCTTCTTTGTAAAGGTAGTCGGAAAGAAGAATTTGAAGATTAAGAGCGGCGCGGTGGTCATTTGCAATCACCAGTCCAACTGGGATCCGATTATTTTAGGGCACAGCATCAAATCACAGCCCGTTTGTTACATGGCAAAGGAAGAGCTATTTCAGGGAAAGGTTGCAAACTGGTTTCTGCGCAAGCTGCATGCGATTCCGGTGGCGCGCGGAAAAAGTGACCTTAAGGCCGTGAAGACGGCTCTTGCGGCGCTCAAAAACGGCAAGATTTTAGGAATTTTTCCGGAAGGAACACGCAGCGAAACAGGAGAGATTCTTCCCTTTGAACCGGGCGCGGCGCTGATGGCCATGCGCGCGGATGTTCCGGTGGTTCCGGTCTATATTTGCGCTTCTTATAAGCCGTTTCATCAGGTGAGGCTTTATACGCATCCCGCGGTTAACCTAAAGGAAATCGCCGGGGAAAAGACAAACAGTGAATCCGTCGCGAAAGCGACAGAGTATCTTCGAACGATTATGATCGGGCTAAAGGAGCAGGCATGCCAAAAATAGTAGTTGCAAAAAACGCGGGCTTTTGCTTTGGCGTTGCAAGGGCCGTGGATTCGGTGAATGAGATCATCGGAAAATATCAACATATTTATACGTATGGAGAGTTAATCCATAATAAGGATGTAATTGCCGATCTTGCCCAAAAAGGGGTTAGCATTACAGAAGATATAAACTCTGTTCCCCGTGAAGGAAGCACACTGATCATTATTCGTTCTCACGGTGTCTCCAAAAGCGTATACGACGAAATTAAGAGCCGCGGTTTTGAAATTTTGGATCTTACCTGTCCATTTGTTGCGCGTATTCATAACCGTGTGATTGAAGCGGGCGATGTGCCGGTGATTATTATTGGAGCGGAAGACCATCCGGAAGTGATTGGCATCAAAGGCTGGGCCCAGGGAGAGGTCTTTATTGTAAACACGCCGCATGACGCTCAAAAAGTTCCGGAACTAGATCGCGCGCTTGTAGTGGCGCAAACGACGATTACCCATGAGTTGTGGGATGAAGTTGTAGCGGTTTTGGACAATAGGATCAAAAAACTGGATCTGTTTAACTCTATTTGCGATACGACGCAAAAACGTCAAAAAGAAGCGGTAGAGCTTGCAAAAAAGTCTGATATTGTTCTTGTCGTAGGCGGCAGGCACTCTTCCAATACCGAAAAATTATATAAATTGTGTAAAAATAATTGTCAAAAGACCCATTATGTGGACAATATTGCGCAACTTCCACTTGAAAATGTGTCGATTCATGATATAATAAGTATTGTCGCCGGTGCATCGACACCGGATTGGTTAATTAGGGAGGTAAAGACACTTATGAGCGATGTCGAAAAAGTTGTGGACGCTGAAGTAACGGAGGAAATGGATGTATCCACAGAACAATCACAGGCAAACGAAGATTTCATGGCTGAGATCGAAAAATCGTTTGTATATATTAAGAGAGGACAGATAGTAACCGGGACGGTTGTTCAGATTTCCGACAGTGAAATATGTGTTAATATAGGCTATAAATCTGACGGTATCATCAAAAAAGAAAACCTGACGGCAGCTGGCGATGCAAACCCGCAGGATCTGTTCCAGGTTGGAGACGAGATTGAAGCCGAGGTTGTAACACTCAACGATGGCGAAGGTAACGTCGTTCTTTCCAGAAAATCGATTGAATCGAAACTGAAATGGAAAGAACTGGTTGAATCTCTTGATGAAACAGCGATTTATACAGTGAAGGTGGACAAAGTCGTAAAAGGCGGCGTGCTTGCCAAGCTGGAAGGCTACGACGCATTCATTCCTGCTTCTCAGCTTTCTTTAAAGTATGTGGAAGATTTGAATGAATTTGTTGGAAAAGAACTGGAAGTAAATATTATCGAAGCGGACAAGCGCCAGAGACGTTTTGTTCTTTCGCATAAGAATATTTTGAAGGTTCAGGCAGAGGAACAGGAAAAGAAACTGTACGAAACCTTTGCAAAAGGCGATAAAGTAACGGGCAAGGTGAAGCGCCTGACCGATTTCGGTGCGTTTATCGATATTGGCGGCGTGGATGGACTTCTTCATATTACTGATATCTCCTGGGTTAAGATCAAACATCCGTCCGACCTGCTGAATGTTGGCGATGAAGTGGAAGTCTTAATCATGAACGTCGATCCGGAGAAGAAGAGAATTTCTCTGGGGCTTAAGCAGCTTTCGCCGAAGCCATGGGATCTTGTTCCTGAAAAATATCTGGTGGGGGATACGGTTGAAGGTACGGTTGTACGGATTATGCCTTTCGGCGCGTTTGTATCCTTAGAGCCTACAATTGACGGTCTGATTCACATTTCGCAAGTTACGAACAGAAGGCTTGAGAAGGTAGAAGAAGAGCTGAGAATCGGTGATACGGTAACCGCTAAGATCATGGAAGTGAATCCTGCGAAAAAACGCATCAGCCTTAGCGTTCGCGCGTTGATGGACGAGCCTGAAAAGGCTGCAAAGCAGGAAGAATCCGGAAAAAATAAGGAAGAAAGATTCCATTATGAGATTCCGCCGGTTGAAGAGGCGACTTCATCTCTTGCTGATTTCTTCCCCAAAATGGACGATCAGGACGAAGAATAATTTAAGTAGATTGAGTATAAAACGGCGTAGCGGTTTTCTGCTATGCCGTTTTCTTCGTTGTTTTAGTAATCCAACCAAGGCCGCGAGAGGGGCTTAGGGGCGTTTATAGCGCATAAGGGATATCAGCGGGCATCTTTTTGCCATATGTTGGAAAAGAAAGCCCTGGCAAAGGTGTACATCCCTGTGCGGGAATGGCTTTTTATACGGTTTTTACATGAGAAAAAAAACTGAAAAAAAAGATGTAAAAGTATTGACTTTTCAATCGAATTAAAGTATATTATAAAGCGTCGCAAATAAAAAGAGTATGCTTCGGGGTGTAGCGCAGTTTGGTAGCGCACGTGCTTTGGGAGCATGGGGCCGGGGGTTCGAGTCCCTCCACCCCGACCAAAAA
>CAZQDA010000140.1:0-4823 GCA_964592155.1 uncultured Christensenella sp. | reverse complement strand
ACTCCGCTCTCCACGAGAAACTCTTCCCTATCCTTTGTCTTCACGTAAATATCATACGCCTGCCGCATCCCGAGAGAATAAAAAGAAACTGATTTTAACATCTGGTCGGAAGATGCCTGAAATACATTTTTCGCCCAAATTTCTTTTCCGGTGATCGGTTCTTCTCCGTCCATAAACCCCGTATACCCATAGGGATCATTCACATAAGCCACATTCGCTCCACTGTCTGCTTTTGTCTCGGCGATTACTGCGGATGCAGCATTGTTCGAAAAACGACTGCTGCAGTAAGAAATATAAAAATACCCACTGTCCCCGCTTTGCTCACCATAGCTGTTCTTGGCTAAAAACGCACCGTCATAGGCCGGTTCATATTCCTGTCCGTCATAGGTGACGCGGAATTTTTCCTTAGGTATGCTGTCGTCCCATCCGACGACGGTAATCGCATGCCCGCTTCCGGCTTCCATTCCTTCCGGATGATAAAAATACGTTTTATTGCCGCTATAGTATTCGTCCATCTCCTGCACACCACAATAAAGCGCGCCATACGTATAAATAGCGTTTTTATAATAGTCGTTGTCCAGCGCATCCGCGCGCGACGGCAGCATCACAATGTCTTTCAGACGGTATGCAGACTCCCCTGTATGGTAAAAAGATTTATTCCGGTCCACGTAGCCTTCTTCATCATAAGATAAAATATAAGGATCCTGCTGCTCGCTCAAATATCCATCCCAACGCGAAAGACATGCCGCCGTCGTGTATACGGTCGCCGGGCTTAGAATATTCCTTCCCTCAAAATGGAAAGACGAATCTGGGTGAAACGCCGCGTTGACCAGATTATATTCAGAAAAATCATATCGGTCCATTTGCAATGTTTCCAGGCTCAGACGATATGGAACATCCGAATACCTCCGTTCCATACCGCTCACCAGAATATAGTATTTTCCCGCAGGTAAATATCGCAGTAGCTGCTGCTGTGTTTCGCCCCTCACGATATCGATTAGGTTTTCTTCCGCATCAAACAAGCGGAGATCGTACCGCATCGCTTCTTGTGCTTCCGGCTGTGTCAGAACAATTTTAATTCTTTTTCCGGCCGGCATCTCAAAGGTGTAGTAATCAAGGTCATTTCTGTTAGAAATTGTTGCCTCAATGTCATCCGGCACAGAAATCTCCGTCGCCTCTCCCACGCTCTCATTCGGCTCATAGATATCTCCGCCGCCGATTTTATAAAACCCGCTCGCCACTTCGCTGTCCTGATATCCTGCGCAGCGCGCAAACGCCCTGATTTCCATATCACCCGTCAGGGAAATTTCGCCTGAATATATCGTTCCCGACACATAAGGATCGGAACCGTCCAATGTGTAGAAAATTTCCGCGCCCGACGTACCACAGCTTAACCCAATCTGCGTATTCTGCGCATAAAATCCCTCCGGCAAATCAAAACGAACCGGATCACATAAAATCTGTTCAAACGGCCTCTCTGTTATTTCGCTTTGTTCTCCCTCCAAAAAAGCCCGCGCGCGAATCAAAAAACCACCAATGTCATGTGCCTGCGGAATATTCTCTACCAGAAGCGGCACATCAGGATCATACAGCGCGCTGCTTTGCGCAGGCTCCGTCCCATCCGTGGTGTATCGTATCTCCGCATCCTGCGTCCCACTCCACATCTGTATTTGGGTCCATGCATAACTACGTCCTTCGGAGGGCTCTATCATAACATTTTCCACCGCCGCAGATGCTCCTGCCCTTTGCGCCGTTCCGGTGAAAACAACGCTCCACGCAACCAACACCGCCAATATCCGAAGCGCATATCTTCCAACTTTTCTTTCACTCATTTTTTTACCCATACGGCAACAGCACCTCCCGCCACAGAAAAATCAGCGGTTCCATCCTCGCCGATCACCACATCGCCTGCCGCCCCGTCCATAATATTATAAAAACTCGTGCCCGCAAAACGCTGCCCGACATACATTTGTTTTGTCCCGCCGTCAGCGTTTGTCATCACAACTGCGAGTCCTGAATCCGGATGGAGGTCATCCCCTTCTCTGGTCCATCCTATGAGATTCGGATCGTCAAAGTAATCGTTTTGTTTACCGTATGCATATAGCTCCCGCGCCTTGATCAGCGGCCGCAGGGTTTGCTTCATTGGGGGGATATCATTGTTTGGAATTCCATAATAGTCGCCATAAAAAACGCATGGATAGCCTTCCTGACGCAATAGAATTATGGCATAGGCAAGCGGCTTAAACCACGCCTTGACCCACGATTCCAGAGACTGCCCGGGCTGCGTATCATGATTATCCACAAATGTAACTGCCTTAAGCGGATTACTGTTGACAAACGTATCATTGAAAATTGTGCGCATATCGTATTTGCTGCCCTGATTGGCAGCGTCCACAAAGCGAAAATGAAGCGGAACGTCAAAAAGGGAAAGCGCCCCCTGCGTGATTTGCGCATAGTGGTCAAGCGCACGTACATCGCCATTCCAGTATTCGCCTACTGCAAAGAGTTCTTCCTTTTCCTCACGGCGGAGCGTATCCAGCCAATCACTGTAAAATGTAAACCGCATGTGCTTAACCGCATCAATCCGGAATCCGTCGACCGGCACTTCTTTCAGATACCACTTGCCCCATGCTTTGAGCTCGCCAATGACTTCCTCATTACCCAGATCAATATTCGCGCCCATCAGGTAATCAAAGTTTCCAAATTCCTTGTCTACCTGGTCTTCCCACTGCTTTCCCTCAAAACGGAAAAGCGCATGTCTTTTTTCGTTTTCGTCCCAGTCGGTGGCGTCAAAATGGGCGCTATTCCACTGAAAGCCGGAATACGCCCCATTTCTGCCCGGAAAAGTGAACTTTGTCCACGCATGAATATTTTTTACGTCACTGATTGCCTTACATCTGTTGTTTTCGTCAAACTCCCGCGCCTGTACCCATTCCAGCTCGTCCGCGCCGAGTTTGTGGTCGAGTACAATGTCGGCATAAACCTGCAACCCCGCCGCATGCAAAGCATCAATTGCTGCCAAATACTCTTCCTTGGTGCCGTATTTTGTTGCGATAGAGCCCTTTTGGTCAAATTCGCCCAGATCATATAAATCATAAACCGCATAGCCAACATCGTTCTTGCCCTCGTTGCCTTTATAAGCGGGGGGAAGCCAAATTGCAGTGATCCCGTCCTCTGCAAGTTCTCTTGCGCTGCCTGCGACCTGTTTCCATAACATACCACTGGGAAGGTACCATTCAAAGTATTGCATCATGGTCCCATTTTTCGTCATATCCATAAAAATATCCTTTCCGCAAGTTATTTTTATCAGATATTAATAAACAAAAACCGTATGGTCTTTTCTTGTTTTATCAATATGTCTTCTCGTAATACCACTCGTTGATGTTAGAAAACACCTGATTTTGGCGCATCCCGTTCATGTCTTTGAGCTGCACGTTGCAAATTGCTGAATTCATGCGGAAATAAAGACCAATCTGCGGTACCCTTTCCGTAAGCTGACGCTCAAGCTCGCTATACGCTTTCTTCACATCTTCTTCCGTAAAGGCACTTTTTGCAGTATCAATCGCCGCTGTGATCTCGGCATTTTGTACTCCGCCATAATTTCCATCTCCGCCGCTGTTAAACAGGAACCCAATATCCGGATTCGGATCCAGATAATAGCTGCAAAATGCCATTTCAAAATTTCCGTTCTGTAAATTTGCATAATAGTCTTCCGGCGCCTGCTCCTCAACCGTAACCGAAACACCCACTCTGCCAAGCTGCTTCTTGATCATTTTCGCCGCTTCGGCACGGTATGCCATATCCCTATCGCCCGGCACAATCAAGGTAAAGCTGAGTTCGTTTCCCTCACCGTTTTCTTCCGCTTTATAGCCCGCCTCCTGCAAAAGCTGACGCGCTGTTTTCAGATCGTCATCCTGCGTGTATTTCGTATCATATGCGTAAAAATCAGGCGCAATCGGCAAATTGGCCGGAACAGCATGATTGAGCAGTACAGTGGAAATGATTTCCCGTCTGTCAATCGCATAGGAAAGCGCCTTTCTGATGTTAACGTCTCCTAATTTGGAGTTGCTCAGGTTAGGAACGAGACAATCATAATAGTTCGTCATATAGTCAACCACCTGAGTTTTATTTGCAAGCTTGTATTTTGCAGAATACAAAACATCTGTTGTAATAAAATCCAGAATACTGGTGGAAACCGCTTCCAATTTTGCTGTGTTTCCCGTCATTGCTTTCGCAACAACCCTGTCAATGTTGGGCTTAGTTCCCCACCATCCATCATTAACGTTCAAAGACATCTCTGTTTCCGCATCAAAGTTATCTAATTTATACGGTCCGCTCCCCACATTCTTTTTCCCTTCGCATAAAACGGGAAACGCCATAAAATAGAGCGCCTCCATGCCCGGCTTACTCATAGAAAGTTTCATCGTGTAATCGTCAACCTTTTCCATTCCGCTCACAAGCGAATTATAAATCGAGTACCGGTTCACTTCCGGAATATCGATTGTAGCCGACGGTTCAGCTCCTTGCGTTCCGCTTCCTGTGGGCGATGCCGCAGAGCTGACGCTCGCGCTTGAGCTTGGCTCCGGGTCGTTCTCGTCTTCCTCTCCCCCGCCGTCAGGCGGCACAGTGGACTGCGGTTCGGGCTGCGCACCATCCGTAACCGGAAACTGGACTCCCGTAAGATTTCCCACCTGCTGGGCGCTGTAAATGACGTCGTCCACGGTCAACGGTGTTTTTTCCTCATCTCCAAATACCACATTTTGACGGATATGAAACGTATAGACGCTTCCGCTTTCATCAGCTTCCCACGATTCCACAATGGA
>CAZQDA010000139.1:2814-4841 GCA_964592155.1 uncultured Christensenella sp. | reverse complement strand
AGGCTGTCTACTTCGTCACCGCTGGGTGAATTCAGCTTCACAATGCAGCCCGTGCCCACTGCCGCGTCAGGCGCAAGCACGTTGCCATCTTTGTCTACAACTGCTACCGTATAGCCTGCCGGCACATTGAAGCATGCTGCCACGTCCGCGGCTTTTTGCACGGAATCCTTGCTTCCGGTTGCCGGAAGTGCATTCACAAGGCCGTTTTCACGATCTACCACGAGTCCGCCTGTCGGCTCGTCGAGGCTCGGTACTTCCGACGGTTCCTCCACCGTCAGCGTCAGTATCTCGGACGTTGCGTCTTTGCCGTCCGCCGCATTCATCACAACGCATTTGTACTGATTGGCATCATCGTCCATGGTCAACGGATCGGTGGTGTAGCTCGGTCCGTTTGCGCCGGAAATTACATTCCAGTTGCTGCCGTCGTCCGTCGAAACATACCATTCATAGGTAAGAACCTTCTTCGCATCCGGATTCACCTTGGCCGCAACGGTAAACGTTGCTGTTTTTCCCGCCTGTGTCGTCATTTCTTCCGCAAGATTCTGCGTGAAGAACGGTACGTTATCTTCCCATACGGTGACGGTGACAGCGTCGGAATACACATATTCCTTGGTGTTGCCTGTAATATTCACTTTGCAGCGATAGCTTCCCGCATCAGCGGCTGCAATAGCTGTAAATTTCAGCTCTGCTTTATCTACGTCGCTCACCTGACCACCGGCTGTCAGCGCATCCCACTCTTCATTGGAAGTGTTATATTTTTCCCAGCCGTAAACGTAGGTCTTTCCCTCCGCCTCTTTGATTGCAACTTTCAGGCTGTCGTCCGCGCCCGCTTTGATTTCCTTGCTTTCCGGCTGTGTCACGATCTCCGGAACATTCGCCGCATCCCATACGTTAAGCGTCACATCACCTGTCGTTGTCGTTTCATTCGTCTTGGTGTTGGTAACGACACAGTGATATTTTTTGCCATCGTCTCCTGCCTTAGCCGCCGGAATCGTATAGCTTGCGTCCGTCATCCCGATCATTTTCGAAAATCCGGTAACGCCCTTTGGCTGCACATACCACTGGTAGGAAAGCGCGTCTCCCGTCTGCGTCGTTGCGATCACGTTCAGCGTCTTGCTATCCCCTGCGAAAAGCACGAGATCTGAATCTGCCGCCATATCACCTGTGATGCTCGGCTTGGAAATTCTGTTTTTCACGGTCAGCGTCGCTGCAGTTGTCGTATCGTTTTTGTTGCTGTCTTTTGCGTTTGTTACCACACAACGATAGCTGTAGCCGTTCATGCTCAGCGCCGCGCCGTCAATCGTGTATACGCTGTTTGTCGCATCTTTGATCGGATACCAGTTGTTTGCATTGAATGCTTTCTGCTCCCACTGATATTTGAGCGCATCGCCGTTGTCCGTCTTTGCATTCACAGCAAATTCAGCCTTTTCGCCCTTGAAAACCGTCAGGTTGGAAGGCTGCTCTACAACGATAACCGCTCCCGTTGCCGCGTTTACATTCAGCGTGAAAGCTGTTACTGCATCTTTGGATGTATTTTCCGCCGCCGCGTCGGTCACCGTGCAGTTATAAGCTCCTGCGTTCGCCGGTTTTGCGCCGCTGATTGTATAAGTGCTGTCCGTAGCTCCCGCGATGTCTTTTTTCACACCGCTGCCCTCTCCGCTGCTCGGCGTAAATGTCCACTGATAGGTCAGCTTGCTGAGGTCAGCTACGTCAACCTTTGCCTCGAGCGTAATGGAATCATTTTCCGGAATCGTCGCAGTCGAGCCCGCGTCGGTGCCCTGCTTGTAAATGCTCACAGCGCCTGTCGGCACCGGCGGATCTGCAGGCTTCGTTACGTTAAGCGTTGCCGCGTTGGAAGTAACCTTTTCCTCTGCCTTATCCGCGTTCATCACGATGCAGCGATATTTGTCGCCGTTCTGCGCATACTGCACCCGCTTCACTGTCAGGTCTTTTGTCGCGTAACCCATGTCAGCGGAATTCTTCCACTCTGTTGTGCCCGCCTTCTGAACCTGCCACTGGTATTTGTA
>CAZQDA010000139.1:0-2714 GCA_964592155.1 uncultured Christensenella sp. | reverse complement strand
CACACTAAATGTTGCCTTAGCGCCCGCCATAGCTGTCTGATCCCCTGAGGGATTTGAAAGCTCGGCCTTGCTCGCGGCAAATGCTGCTGTTGGAATCAGCGTCGCGACCATCAAAACCACGACTGCGATTGCCGCCAGCCTTTTCTTTAAACTCTTCATTGCCTCCTCCTTTTGCCTCTTGGCATTTTCTAATAAAGTATAGGATTCGGTAGAGTCAAAAATATTAAAAAAAGGGGTTGATTTTTTAATTTTATTTGATTAATATATAGATATGTGGGAAATGGGTGCATTTCTCATAAACTATAACATCTGAGAAATATTAAAATGTTAATAGGAATTGTTTGCGGCGTATCGAAGCGCCGCTTTTTTGTGCTGTCGAACCTTTCGGTAAAACGTGCTCTGGGGCATGCCCGCAACGCGCGACGCATCGCGCAGCGTCAGGCCTCCCATCAGCCATTGTTCGCAGAGTTCGTCGAAGTTTTGGGGCAGCGGGCGCTTTGGCCTGCCGAACTTCACGCCCCGCGCTTTCGCCGAGGCGATCCCTTCCGCCTGCCGCTGCCTGATCGCAGTCCGTTCGCTCTCCGCCATAAACGACAGCAGCTGCAGCACAAGGTCTGCAATAAACGTGCCCAATAAATCCTTGGACTGTGTGGTATCCAAAAGAGCCATATCCAAAACCTTTACGTCGGCTCCCTTTTCCTTGGTAATCACACGCCATTGTTCCATCACGTCCAGATAATTTCTTCCCAGCCGGTCAATGCTTTTGACCACCAGCAGGTCTCCTTTTCCCAGTTTCCGCATCAGCCGGCGATAAGCAGGCCTTTCAAAATCTTTTCCGGAAGTTTTATCCATATACAGGCTTTCCTTCCGTACTCCATATGCGGTAAGCGCATCCCACTGACGGCGCTCATTCTGCTCGCGTGTAGATACCCTCATATATCCGTACACTGCCATATACTCACCTCCATTCCAATTCGCTGCCAATTGGCATTCCGGATTTTTTACATTATAAGCCTAATGTTTTGGTAGGAAAAGTATTTTTTGGTTTCCCGCACCCTGTTTTCCTTCACATACCTACAAGCCGATCAAGCAAATTATTCTTGACCGCTCTTGTATATTTTCTCATAAAACGACGCTCTGTGGCGATTTTTGACGTTTGTTCACGAAAAATTCACAAAGCAGACTCACGGTTAAATGAATGCCCGCCGCATAAAAAATTAAATTTTTTCAGCAGGCTCTGGGGGGGCTATGAAAATACAAACGTGCCATATCTGCCACTTTATTCGGAAACAATTGCTTGTGTGGCAGTAAAATGGACAGAATGGCATCTGGAAAATATGGGAATCTTTTGTTTTCCCCCGTGATACCTTTTATATTCACACTCTGATGCCATTCCTCACATGTCACAATAATTGCCACAAAAATATCCCGATATTGGTATGGATTTTATAAATACAGTGCACTATAATAGCTCTAGCAGGCAATTATTATGATTTAAGATAGGATCAAAGAGGACGCGAGCTATGCTATATTTACCAATTGATATGCTCAAGGTCGGTTCAAAACTAAAGACAGACTTATACTTCTTTCATTCAGAAAAAGTTGCTATGCTCAAAAAAGGGCATACCATCACGCAAAAGTTTATCGATCGAATCCAAAATTATGAACCGCCCGGCGTATACATCAAAGAGCCTGAGGTAAAAACGCCCGACCCCAAACCGGTGCTTGACGACAAGCTGAAAACAAAGGCACTCGACATTCTAAAAGATGCTTTTGAGACACACGATTTCGTTCCTATCGAAAACATGGTCGCTGTAGCCGATGAACTAGTGGACACAATCACAAGCGATAAAAATGTTTTCGTTAATATTATGGATTTAAAATCCTATGACGACTACACATTCCACCACTCGATCAGCGTTGCGGTCATTTCTATCGCAATCGCAAAAAACATGAACCTGCCACATAATACGCTGCGTCAGCTTGCCTTATGTGCACTGCTGCACGATATTGGAAAAATTGAAGTGCCCAAGGTTTTAATCAACAAGCCCGACAAGCTGACCCGTGACGAATATGCGCAAGTGCAGGAACACGCTTTAAACGGCCTTTCCTATTTAAAAGAACACGACATTAATATTGAAAGCATACAGCTTGGCGTTTTGGCCCACCACGAGAGATACGACGGTCAGGGCTATCCGCAACGCCTGACTGGAGACGATATTCCGCTTTTTGGGCGCATCATTGCCATTGCGGATGTGTTTGACGCGCTCACCTCCAAACGGCCTTACCGCGATCCAATGTCTCCCGCAGACGCGGCGGAATACATCATGGGCAACAGCGGCGTGGCTTTTGATCATGAAATCGTCAAAGTTTTTATGCAAACAATGGAATTTTATCCACCCGGAATGTTTATCCGGCTCAGCACGGGACAAATTGCCGTGGTGCTGCGCTCCGAGCATCCGCTCCGGCCTATTGTTCGCCTGGTGGAAAAGCCGCACAAGCAAATCGATCTGCTCAACGATCCCAAAAGCCTGAGCATCACGATCACAGATGCTTTTCAAACAATCCCGGACGACGTCTTTTTTTCGGCATAATCAATAAAATAAAATCGTGTAAGGATAAAACAAAACCCGCATTATTAGCGGGTTTTATCATGTATTGGTGGAGCGGACTCTTTCAAATCCGAACCATCCTTTAAGTCTTTTAGCTTGAGC
>CAZQDA010000138.1:0-4920 GCA_964592155.1 uncultured Christensenella sp. | reverse complement strand
ATTTCACGGAGCTTACAGCGGAGCTTACAGCGGAGCTTACAGCGAGAAAAAAACAATATGAATATTATCGGGATGCGTTGTTGACGTTTGGGGATGATGTACCAATTGTATCGTTGGGGGAGGTTGCCACTATTGCAAGGGGCGGGAGTTTTCAAAAAAAGGATTTTGCCGAAACGGGAGTTCCTTGTATTCATTATGGGCAAATTTACACAAAATACGGATTGTCTACAACTGAAAGCATATCCTTTATAAACCGAACAGTCGCCCAAAAATCTAAATTTGCCACCCAAAATAATATTGTAATGGCTGTTACAAGTGAGAATATTGAAGATGTGTGTAAATGTGTAGTTTGGTTAGGAGAAGATGATGTAGCAATAAGTGGGCATACTGCAATAATATCTCATAATCAAAATCCGAAATTTTTGGCCTATTATTTTAGTACATCTATGTTTTTTAAGGATAAAGTCAAGCTTGCGCATGGAACAAAAGTTATAGAGATAACACCAAGTAAACTGACCAATATCAAAATTCCCCTCCCCCCTCTTCCCGAGCAAGCCCGCATCGTCGACATCCTCGACCGCTTTGACGCCCTTTGCACCGACATCACGAGCGGCCTGCCCGCCGAGATCGAGGCACGCCGCAAGCAATACGAATATTATCGGGATAAGCTGCTTTCGTTCAAGGAGGTAGGCGCATGAGCCAATACAATATTGTCACCGCCGATCAGGAAACTACGGTTGTAACCGAGTACACCCCTGAATCACGTAGCGCGGCGGATTATCAGAGCGAGGCGGCGCTGGAAAATGATCTCATCGCGCGGCTGCAAAGCCAAAGCTATGACTATATTTCGGTTAAAAGCGAAGCGGAAATGATTGCGAATCTGCGTCGCCAGCTTGAGCTTTTGAATGATTACACCTTTAGCGAAAGCGAATGGAACGCTTTTTTCACACAGCACATCGCCGGCGCAAACGACGGCATTTTGGAAAAAACGCGGACAATACAGGAGGATCATGTAAAAAATCTCAAGCGAGACGACGGAAGCACTAAAAACATTTCTCTGATCGATAAAAAAAACATCCACAACAACCGTTTGCAGGTGCTCAACCAATACGAGGAGGCACAAGGCGCTCACGCGACGCGTTATGATGTGACGATTTTGGTCAATGGTCTCCCGCTGGTTCATATCGAGCTCAAACGCCGCGGCGTGGCGATCCGCGAAGCATTCAACCAGATCAAGCGCTATCAGCGGGACAGCTTTTGGGCGGCTTCGGGATTGTTTGAATATGTGCAGATTTTTGTGATCTCCAACGGAACGCACACCAAATATTATTCCAACACCACGCGCAGCCAGCATATCAAAGAGGCGGGCGGCGGTAAAAACAGCAAAAAAACCAGCAACAGCTTCGAATTCACCAGTTATTGGGCGGACGCAAACAACACTGTCATTGCCGATCTGGTGGATTTCACCAAAACATTCTTTGCCAAGCATACTGTTTTAAATATTCTCACCCGCTATTGCGTTTTCACCTCCGATCAGCTTCTGCTGGTGATGCGGCCTTACCAGATCGTTGCAACAGAACGGATATTGAATCGGATCGTGGTATCTGCAAACTATAAAAAAATGGGAACGCCGGAGGCGGGCGGATATATCTGGCATACGACGGGCAGCGGTAAAACACTGACCAGCTTCAAGACGGCGCAGCTTGCCACGGCGGTCGCGGGCGTGGATAAGGTCTTGTTTGTGGTAGACCGCAAGGATCTCGATTACCAGACAATGAAGGAGTATGACAAATTCAAAAAAGGAGCAGCCAACGGCAACACGTCCACTAGGGTGTTGCAGGAGCAGCTCGAAGATCCGTCAAAAAACATCATCATCACAACCATCCAAAAGCTGGATGTTTTCATCAAAAAGAACAAAGGGCATGATTTGTTTCGGCAGCATATTGTTTTGATTTTTGATGAGTGCCATCGCTCTCAGTTTGGAGAGATGCACCAAAAGATCACAAAATCGTTCAAAAACTATCACCTGTTTGGTTTTACGGGAACTCCGATCTTCAGTGTGAACGCAGGCCACGGAAATCCGAATTTGCGCACGACGGCACAAGCCTTTGGCGATAAATTGCATACCTACACGATCGTGAATGCCATCAACGACGCAAATGTGCTTCCCTTCCGCATCGATTACGTAAACACAATGAAGATGGCGCCGGGCGTTGAGGATGTCAAGGTGAAGGGCATAGACAGTGAAAATGCGTTGTCCGCCCCCGAGCGCATTCAGAAGGTGACCGAATATATTCTGGAGCATTTCGATCAAAAAACAAAGCGGAATAGCTTCTATTCGCTCAAGGGGCAGCGCACCGCCGGATTCAACTCCATTCTTGCCGTGTCCTCCATCCCTGCGGCAAAGAAATATTACGCCGAATTCAAGCGCCGGCTGCAAACGCGCATACCAAAGCTGACGATCGCGACAATTTTCAGCTTTGCCGCAAATGAAGAGGATCCTGAAGATGTATTCCTCGAGGAAGAGCTTGAAACAGATAGGCTGGATCAATCCTCGCGCGACTTTTTGGAAGCGGCGATACAGGATTATAATCAGCAGTTCAATGTCAACTATGATACATCGGCGGATAAATTCCAGAACTATTACAAGGACGTTTCCCAGCGCATGAAAAATCGGGAGATTGATTTGCTGATCGTTGTAAACATGTTCCTGACAGGGTTTGACGCAACCACGCTGAACACGCTGTGGGTAGACAAATATTTGTATCAGCACGGGCTGATCCAGGCGTTTTCGCGCACAAACCGCATCCTGAATTCAGTGAAGACATTTGGCAATATTGTCTGCTTCCGTGATTCAAAACAGGCAACCGACGACGCGATCGCCTTGTTCGGCGACAAGGAAGCGGGCGGCGTGGTTCTTTTGAAAACCTATACAGACTATTATCACGGATTTGAAGAAAAAGGGAAATATCATCCGGGATATACCGATCTCATCGAAAAGCTGCTGACGGAATATCCTTTGGAACAGCAGATCATCGGCGAGGAAGCACAAAAAGAGTTTATACGGCTCTTCGGCGCGATTCTCAAGCTGAAAAACATCCTTTCCTCCTTTGATGATTTTGCGGGGAATGAAATCTTGACCTTGCGGCAGTTTCAGGATTATCAAAGCCTATACATCGATCTTTATCAAAACTTTGCCCGCGAAAAGGATGCCGACAAAGAAAACATAAACGATGATATTATTTTTGAAATAGAGTTGATCAAGCAGGTTGAAGTCAATATTGATTACATCCTTATGCTGGTGGCAAAATACCATGAAAGCTCTTGCTCGGACAAAAGCATCCTTGTGGAAATCAATAAAGCAATCAGCTCCAGCATCGAGCTGCGCAGTAAAAAAGAGCTTTTGGAGGCATTTATTTCCGGCGTGAATACGTCAGTTTCTGTTGATCAAGATTGGAATGCCTTTGTGGCAGAAGAAAAAATCAAAGACCTGCAGGCAATCATCGCAGAAGAAAATTTAAAGCCGGAGGAAACGCAAAGATTTGTTTCCGGCGCTTTGCGTGATGGAACGCTGAGAACAACGGGAACCGATTTGGATGAGATACTGCCCCCCGTCTCTCGCTTTGCCGGCGGGGCACGGGCAAAGAAAAAACAAAGCGTTGTAGAGAAGCTGATGAAATTTTTTGAAAAATACCTCGGCTTAGGCTGAGCTTGGTAAGAGGAAAATTTGTCATGTTTGATAAAACGATCAATCTATTGCTTTTTGGTGGCGATCCCAACGGAATGCTGAGATGTGAGCTTTCGAATTGGAATGGCCGTGTGTATAAGATTCCGAGACCTAAATTGAGCGAATTTTCGGGTAGAAATGACGCAGAGAGCACGGGAGTCTATTTCTTATTTGGTCAAAACGATCGGGGCGATAAGGCGGTGTATGTCGGCGAAGCAGAAAGTATATCCGGGCGTGTAAAACAGCATTTGGATGACGCGCACTACTGGACAGAGTGCGTCGTTGTGATCAGTAAGGATGATTTGCTGAACAAAGCGCATGTGAAATATATGGAAAGTTGTTTTTACAGGATGGCCAAAGAGGCGGGGCGCTATCATTTGATCAATTCCAATGTTCCCACACAATCCTCTGTCTCGGAATACGACGAAGCAATGCTCAAAGAATTCATGGCTCATACAAAACTGCTGATGAGTACCTTGGGCTATAAGCTGTTTGAGTCGGTAGAAGATTTGCAGATCAATCGTGAGGACAGTATATTCAGCATAAAGGCGGTGCGAGGCGTGAATGCGCAAGGCATGTTGAGCACGGAAGGGTTTGTGGTGCAAAAGGGTTCTCAGGCAGCGTGCGATGTTGTTCCGAGCATGCCCATTAACGCTGTGCAGGTGCGTCGGGCGCTATATGAAAAAGGGATCATAAACGCCAATCATATTTTTGAAAAAGACCAGTTGTTTTCCAGTCCGTCGCTTGCTGCCACCGTTGTGATGGGCAGGAGTGCAAACGGACGAATTGAATGGAAAAACAAGAATCATCAATCAATCAAAGACATGGAGCTGTTGGAATAGGACGCGCGTAAAGCGCGGCATTGCTTTGCATTCGCCATTAAACCTCCATCATGCAAAAAACCGCGTATAGCGGGATGCGCTTGATGTTGTCCTCATAACCGAAATTTTTCTGCGAAATGCGGATCGTATTTTCCGGCTCGCCAAACATCAATGCCGTATAGGTTTTTCCCACCTGCCGCGCTCCATGCAAAATCAGCGGCTTGCGCTCCGGATTGTTTTTCCAATCATGCAATTGTTTTCCCATTTTTCGTTCCATTCAATGTCACCTCGATACACAAAACACAACATGTCCGTACACGAAAAGTCCATTAGCAAAAAACTAAACCTTTTAAAAGAGTTTGTTGTAGTTGA
>CAZQDA010000137.1:0-5188 GCA_964592155.1 uncultured Christensenella sp. | reverse complement strand
TCGGACTGTTTATCCGGCGGCAAATAGATTATAATAAGGCATATAGAACGATACCCACATGAGAACGGGATGGAATCAGGAGGGGTGGCTGTGAAAAACGGGTGGAAGAAATTTGGTAAAGTCATGTTGATTATTGTGCTTGTTATTGTAATCGCGTTTGCGGCGTTGGTAATTTTTTTGACAGTCACGGAATATAAGCCGCAGGCTGTGGAAACGCTTAAAACGCCGCAGGGAACCCGTGCAATAGCGCCTGGCATGAATTTGACGCTTGTGACGATGAACATAGGATATGCGGGGCTTGATAAGAGCGCAGACTTTTTTATGGACGGCGGAAAAGGCGTGAACCCACAAAACCGCACGCAGGTGGAGGAAAACCTTGCGGGCATTGCCCAAACCTTGAAATCTCTGCCCGCGGATATTTATTACCTGCAGGAAACGGACGTCAATTCCGGACGGACATATCACATCGATCAGGCGGCGTATTATGAGGAAGCGCTGGGTCTTTCAGGCGCGTTTGCATATAATTACAAATGCAATTTCGTGCCTTACCCCATTCCGATGATCGGACAGGTGGAAAGCGGAATCCTTACCCTGAGCGATCTAAAAACGGAAAGCGCGGAGCGTATTGCGCTTCCCGGCTCATTTAGCTGGCCTGTCAGCACCTGCAACTTGAAGCGGTGCCTGCTGGTGGAATATTTGCCGCTCGAGGGCACGGACGCGAAGCTGGCGCTTATCAATCTTCATTTGGAGGCTTATGATGAAGGAGAGGGCAAGGAGGCGCAGACAAAAATGCTCGCGGACCTTTTGCGCAGCGAATATGAAAAAGGGAATTATGTCATTGCGGGCGGAGATTTTAACCAGACGTTTCCGGATATGAAGCAATATCCTGTGGTGGATACGGAAAATTGGGCGCCGGGTGTGATCGGCGACGATGTGCTGCCCCAAGGATTCCGGTTCGCTGTGGCGGACAATCTTCCCACCTGCCGGCTTTTGAGCGCGCCCTACACGGGGTCTTATGAAACGTCGCAAATGTATGTGATCGACGGATTCATCGTTTCTTCCAATGTGCAGGTGAAGACGGTGGAAACAATCCAAACGGATTTTGAGTATTCGGATCACCAGCCCGTCAGGATGGAAGTGACGCTCGATCCGGCGGCATAATTGTTTTTTTGCAGAAGAAGATACAAGGCGGCTTGCTTAAGGCAGGTCGCTTTCTTTTTGCGCTCCAAGCGCGAGCTTTTGCGCCCTTGAAAGGCGCTTGATCGCAGCCTCGCGGCGCATGGCCTCCTCCCTTGTGGAAAAGGTTTCGAAGTAAAAAAGCGTCACGGGCCGGCGCGCCTTGGTATATTTCGCGCCCTTTCCCGCATTGTGAAGGCTGATTCGTTTTTGCAGGTCGTTGGTCCATCCGGTATATAGGCTGCCGTCTGCGCAGCGAAGAATATAGGTATAATTCATCATGAAAGTAGTATAACACATCAGAATGTCTTTTTCTTGAGACAAAGATAGGATTCCTGTTGATGAATAATGACATAGATACGGTTTATCTATAAAGGAACATTTATTCCAAAGGAGAAAAAATATGTATACAAAAGCACAGCGGATGACGCCATTTTTAACATTCCATGGAAATGCAGAGCAAGCGATGCGCTACTATACCCACGTTTTTCCGGAAACCGTGATTGAATCGCTGGAATTTTTTCAGCATGGACAGGAAAACGGCGATGAGGGAAAGGTCTTGAATGGGTGCTTGTCTATATCAGGGCAAAAAATATATTTTATGGATATGATGAAATCGGTTCCCATTCCTGATTTTAGCTGGGCAATGTCGTTGTTTATCGATTGTATCAGTGAGGAAGAATTTGATATCGTATTTGGCGGACTGGCAGAAGAAGGAACTGTGATGATGGGGCCGGAAGCGGTGCTAGATCTGCGTAAGGTTGCATGGGTGACGGACCGGTTTGGCGTTACATGGCAGCTTGTTTGGGCTTGAACCTTTTTCATAAACAGAAAAAGTGCCGGACATATAACGCAAAACTATGCCCGAAAGGGATCGGATTTTTTAGAAAACCATGGTAAAATGAAAGGGATCAAAGAAAAAGGTCAATAGACGTTAAAATTGGGAGGAAATGATGTACTATTCGACAACCTATCCTTCACCAGTTGGAAAAATTACGCTCGCATGCAATGAAGACAGCCTTGTCGGCCTGTGGATGGAAGAGCAGAAATATTTTGGGGATACGATTCCTGAAAAAATGACGGAAAAAAAGGATATGCCCATATTTATGCTCGTGTGCGAATGGCTGGACAGATACTTTGCGGGAGGCAAACCGTCTGTTTTTGAATTGCCGCTGGCACCAGCCGGGAGTGAATTCCGGCAGGGAGTATGGAGTATCCTGTGCGATATCCCATATGGCAAGGTCATGACCTATGGCGACATTGCCCAAAAAATGGCTGTGAAGATGAACAAAAAGAGCATGTCCGGCCAAGCGGTTGGAGGGGCGGTGGGGCACAACCCCATATCCATTATCATTCCCTGCCATCGCGTTGTGGGTGCAAATGGAAGTTTAACAGGTTTTGCCGCAGGATTGAAAACAAAAATGAAACTGCTTGAGCATGAAGGCGTGGACACTTCGCGCCTGTTTGTTCCCGCGAGGGGGACGGCGCTTTAGCCACTGCTCAAACAGAAAAAACACCATGCAAAGCCAAAATAAAACCCCGCGTATCATTTGTGATGCGCGGGGGTTTGAATCATGCGGGGCGTTTTTTACTTTTCAATGAGCTTGAACTTCTTGATTAACGCCTTTACGACCTCTACCTGAGCGGCAAGCTCTTGACTGGCAGCCGCAGATTCGTCGCTGGTGCCGCTGTTTGCCTTTACCACGATTAAAATCTGCTCCATGCCATCGGAAAGCTGTTCCATCAGTGAAAGCTCTGATTTTGACGTGTGCGACACTTCCTGCACATTGTCTGAAACAGTCTTTATCATGGCGTTGATGTCGTCCATCGTCTGCACCATGCCTTCCGCGTTTACAGCCATGTTTGAGATGGAATCCACCGTGCTTTCGATCAGTGAAGCAGTGTTTTTTGCCGCCTCCGAAGATTTTCCGGCAAGATTTCTCACCTCGTCCGCTACAACCGCAAAGCCTTTGCCTGCTTCTCCCGCCCGTGCGGCCTCTACCGCCGCGTTTAGCGCCAGAATATTGGTCTGGAAAGCAATATCTTCAATGGTTTTTATGATTTTGCTGACCTCGGCAGATTTTGCGTCCGCCGCTCTGATCTCCTGCATAAGCGTCTGCATTTGCTGGTTGATCTGTGACAGAGCATTTTGCGCTACCTGTGTCTCGCCTGAGGTCTTGTTTATGTTTTGGCTATTATCCGCCAGTTTGACCTGCATATCGGATATTGCCTGGGACAGTTTTTCCACGGCTTTTGCCTGATCGTTTGCGCCATGTGCCAGCACATCCGCGCTGCTGGAAACGTTTTGCGCGCCGCCCGCAACCTGAATGATGGACTGATTGATTTTTGACAGCGTATTGGAAACCTGCACGGTAAGCTTATTTAGCGCGATCGCCAATACATCCTTTTCAGAACGGGCATCCGCTGCCACCGCCAGATTGCCCTCCGCGATTTGCGAAACCACGCTCACATTGTCCCGGATTCCCCTTGCCATGCTTTCAAAGGAATCTGCCAGTTGAATGATTTCCTGCTCCTTTATGTTTGCCATATCCACAAACATTTCCTTTTCACCGGAATTGTCCCCCGTGGCCAGTTGCTTTGCCCAGTCTGTAATGCCCACGATAGGCCGCGTGATACCTGCCGCTATTTTTGAGGAAGCAAAAACATTCAGCAAAATAGTGATACCCGCCGCCAGCGCGAGGAAGATAAGCATGATGATGAATATGCTGTACATCTCTACCACAGGCGAAACAGTTGCCATGGAGAGGTTTGCCACACCAAGCGGATTATAACATACCAAAGACAACGAACCGTCTATCGTTGTGGTGACCATACCGGAATTTCCGGACGTCATATCCTTTACCACATTTTTAAAGCCTGCGCTCATGGAGTTTACATATTTCTGCGAAGCCTCGTCATCTTCGGCGGGCTCCAGCCAGTTTTGAGTGAGCACCAGATCCTCATTCGGGTGTGCGGCAACCGCTCCGTCCGGATTCAGCATAAAGCTAAAACTGTTTTTGGACAGCTCAAATTCGTTCAGAATATTTGAAATATACTCGAGCCGAACAAAACCCACCAGTACGCCGATTTTTACGTCGTTGTCATAAATGGGCACGCCGATTGCCAAAATTTTTCTGCCTGTACTTTTGGAAATTGTGGGCTTGGCGATCTCCGTTGTTTCTTCATTCCAGGGAACGGTAAAGTAGGACCTGTCCGCTATCGATACCCCCCGCGCAGATTCTCCGTCCGTATGCGCGACATTGATGCCTGTTTCGTCTGTGATCAGAAAATGTGACCACGCTCCGTCTGAATCCGCCATAACGGACTGCAGGTATGGCTCCGCAGCGTTTGGATTCATAGAGATTACCGCCTGGTTTGTGGCGCTAAGCTCCACTTCACGTTTGAATTTATCTATGCGCTCCACGACGTTGTTGCTGATGAGCTGATTGTGGTTCTTAAGCTCATTTTGCTTTTCGCTCGAAACGCTGAGAAACGTGGCAACGATAACGACGATCATTCCAATCGTTATGGGGATCATAAAAGCGCGAATCATTTTACCGGCCAGCATGGCTTTCAATGACTTGCTTTTTTCCAATCTGTGTAACTTCATTTGCGCACCTGCTTTAATGATTATTATTTTCTGCTAATTATTTTACCACAAAATATGAAAAAACACTGGTTAAATCAAATTTTGCCATAAAAAAAACACCAGCCAAGGTTATAAAAATCCTTTTGCTCTGCAAAAAACACCGCTGGACTGCAAAAAATCCACCGTCGTTTCGCCTGAT
Source organism: uncultured Christensenella sp. (assembly GCA_964592155.1). GTDB lineage: Bacteria > Bacillota > Clostridia > Christensenellales > Christensenellaceae > Christensenella. Next base: position 224 of record CAZQDA010000137.1, on the reverse strand, counting down.
GGACTTTCGCATTTCGTGTATTTTCCATGTTGTCATTTTCGCCAAACGCATCGCAATCTAAATATGCTGATGAATCTGTTTGAAAAACGGGGGACAGAGGACGGGCAAAGTGACTTTATCACTCATACCGGAGCGCCTCGATCGGCTTTAGCTTGGAAGCCTTATTGGCGGGATAAAGACCGAAAATTATGCCAACCAGCAGGCTGAAGCCCAGCGCAATTCCG
>CAZQDA010000136.1:0-5219 GCA_964592155.1 uncultured Christensenella sp. | reverse complement strand
TCGCCCGCCGCATAGACCTCCGGAATGTTCGTTTTCATGTGCTCATCCGTCACCACCGCGCCGCGCTCCATAAGAACGCCGATGCTTTCAAGCCCGATTCCCTGCGTATTTGCTTTTCTGCCGATGCACACCAGCGTTTTATCACAAGCCGCCTTCTGCGATTTGCCTGCCTCTTCATAAACAACCGCGCCGCTTTCGATCTTCGTCACTTTGCAGCCCATTTTGAAAGTGATGCCTTTTGCTTCATAATTCTTTTTAAGCAGCTTTGCGATATCCTGATCGATGGGGCCGCCAATCTGGTCGAGCATTTCGATCACAGTCACTTCGCTGCCCGCCGAATTGAAATAGCTTGCCATTTCAAGGCCGATTACGCCGCCGCCGATCACAACCAGCTTTTTGGGAACGCTCTCGATGTCGAGGATTTCGCGATTTGTGAGCGCAAAACCCTTTTCGTACTGCTCCTTAAGACCGTCGATAGGCGGCATTGCCGCCTCGCTGCCCGTCGCGATTAACAGACGCTTGCCGGAATACACTTTTCCGTCCGCTTCCACTTCGTAACCGTCCGCGCCCTTGCCTTTGATCACGCCCGCAGCCTTCACCCATTCCACGCCCAGTCCTTTGAGCATGGATGCAATGCCGCCTGTCAGCATTTTCACGACTTTATTCTTGCGCGTCACAACCGCCTTATGGTCAATTTCCACACCCTTGCATATCACGCCATACTGGTCGCCATGCTCTGCGCTGTCCTTGATCTTTGCGGAATACAGGAACGTTTTTGACGGTACGCAGCCTTCGTTCAGGCACACGCCGCCCACATTCCTCTTTTCAATCAAAACTACTTTAAGCCCTTCGTGCGCCGCGCGCTCGCAGGCAAGATAACCTGCGGGGCCGCCGCCCAAAACTACTAAATCATAACTCATAAATTACCTCCCAAGTTGGTCAAAAGCACTGAGTCAGGCTGAAACGAAACTGCGCAAGACAAGGAAGTAGCAAATCGATGCGAGGGCGCGTATTGAGACATACGTAACCGAGTAATCAATTTTCGCTGACGCAGTATTGCGGTGTTTCGAACGGCCTGGCACTTATTTTGCCAGCAGTGCCATGAAATTCTCCAGCGTCTTGCACAGTTCCTGCGCAAAGCGAGAAGCCGGCGCGCCGTCGAGCGCCCTGTGGTCGTAGGTGAGAGAGATTCCCATCGCCTGATACGGAACCGCTTCGCCGTCCACCATTTTGAGCTTTGTCTGGATGTTGTTCACACCGAGGATACCCGTCTGCGGCGGGTTGATGACCGGCGTAAAGTGTTCTACGCCAAACACGCCCAGATTGGAAACCGTGAAAGATGCACCCGAAAGGTAATCAGGAGAAATCGTACCCTCCTGCGCCTGCTTTGCAAGGTCTTTCGCCGCAACCGCGATTTCGTTAAGAGACATTTTGTTCGCGCCGAAAATAGTTGGAACAAGAAGTCCTCTTGGCGTATCCACCGCCATGCCGAGGTTCACATCCGTAAACACACGCAGCTTGTCATCAAGGTAGTGCGCATTCAAATCCTTGTGATTGAGAAGCACCCTTGACACTGCAAAAAGGATGATATCATTAAATGTAATATTCGCAAGTCCGAGCTTTTCCGCATTTTCCTTGACGATCTTGCGGTATGCCATCATCTGCGTTGCATCAAAGGAGAAAGAGTGCGTAAGCTGCGCCATGTTGGAAAGGGACGCATGCATTGATTTTGCAATGACTTTTCTGATGTTCGGAAGCATGATGTCTTCATAAGCCGCCGCCGAAACCGCCGGAGCCGGTGCTGCCGCCGCTGCTGCCGGAGCCGCAACCTTTGCCGCAGAGCCGTTCTTTGAAAGCTCTAAAATATCGCGTTCGATAATTCTGCCGTTGGGGCCTGTGGGAACCGCCTGCGCGATATCCAGCATCTGGTTTTCCGCGATGCCTTTTGCACGGGGAGAAATTTTCACAAAACCATCCTGCACAGCGCCGCCTGTTGCCGCTGCCGGTGCTGCCGCCACCGGAGCCGGTGCTGCCGGAGCCGCTTCTGCCTGCGCCGGAGCCTGAGCGTCGCCGCCGATTGTTTCCGCTACCGCAAACGAAGAAATGTCTTCGCCCTGCTCGCCGATCACCGCCACGTTGTCAAGGCAGGGAACATCATCCCCTTCTTCCGCAAATATCGCCAGAATTGTGCCTGCAACCTTTGCTTCCTCCTCAAAAGACGCTTTGTCTGTCTCATAAGAAAACAGAATATCGCCCTCCGCCACGCTGTCTCCCACCTTTTTATTCCATTTGGTGATGATGCAGCTTTCAACAGATTGTCCCTGTCTTGGCATAATTACCGCTGTTGCCATCGAATATTACCTCCATAAGCACTAAATTTGTTAAAACATTCTTCAAATGTTAACTTTACATGTTAGAAACTTTACGAATATACAATAAGCACATATTCATGTTAAAATTTAACATTTTTATGTGCTTATTGTAACAAATTTTCGTCTCTGTTGTCAATGGATTTCGCTACTTTTTCAAGGAAAATATACTCCTGAAATCCTGTTTTTAAAGGCCCGCTTCATACTCTGTGCGGATCATGCCCGCAAGCTCGCTGTCTTTTCCGATTCCCATATATTTTTCGATCACAGCGTTAAGTCCGTTTTCTTTTAAATCCGCCTGAATCTGTACCGCAAATTTGTCATCCGGATTATCAAAATGCAGCGCCGCCACAATTCCCTTGACGATCCCCGCAGGCTTTCTGCCGTATTCCAGGCAATAGAGCGCCGCGCCCACCAGCCTGTCATCCTTGCGCAATTTGCGCACCGGGTCTCCGCCCACGCGCACCACCGTGTCTTTCAGTGCCTTGTTTTCAAACCGCGTCAGCAAATCCTGAACATGGTCGGTGATCTCTTCAAGTGGAACACCATACTGCTCGTGCAGCGCGTTTGCCGTATCGTTCATGGACGCTTCCGCCATCTTCCTGATTTCGGGATCCTCCACCGCCTGCCAGATATATTCATAGCCCTTCTGCCACGCAAAATAAGCGCACATCGCGTGTCCCATATTATGGATAAAAAGCTTTCTTTTGATATAGAAACCAAACGGCGAATACGGCACAAGTCCTTTTAGCTCTGGAATCCCGCCCTTAAAAGCATCACGATCCACCGGCAGCAAGGCATAGGGCTCCACGGCGATCATCAGCGGGTCTGCAGCGCGTTCCTCAGGCGTTAACGGCGGCACCATGCGCCCAATGGAAGCCTCCACAAGACCCAGATTTTCATCCGCCCATTTTTTCTGCTCGTCATTCAATTTTTGGTAAATATAATCGCGCATAATTTGATCCGCGTTCAGTTGGTTTTCCGCCAAAATGATGTTGAGCGGGCCGCCGCCGCGCTGCATGCGCAGGATCATTCCGCTTGCGATATTATCAATAATATAAGGAAGCACGTTAACGCCCACCGCAGTCGCCATCAAATCGCAGGACGCGATTGTTTCCACGGCTTCGCTCGTATTTGCGTTCACTGCGCGCACATTTTGGACCACATCGTAATGATCCCCCTCATTGGAAACAATATGCACTTTATATTCATGATCTTTGTTGAACGCGTCGATTACCTCCGGCACGATATCCAGAAAGCACACCTCATATCCGCTTTCAGACAGCACCTTGCCAATAAACCCGCGGCCAATATTTCCCGCGCCATACATCACTGCTTGTTTCATGTCCTCTCCTCCGATTCTGTTTTGTTATGCTATATAGATTCAAAATTTTATAGTTTTTGTGATAAAATTTAACAAAATTTGTTATAAATCATCAGTTCTTACTATATCATATTTTGCATCTCTTTGGTATAATATTTTTATGAAAAAAAATGATTTGATTGAATTGCAAATAGACGATCTGGGCACCGACGGACAAGGCATCGGCAGGCACGAGGGGCTGGCTGTTTTTGTGGACGGCGCACTCCCGGGCGAGCTGGTTCGCGCGAAGGTGATCGCGCTCAAAAAGAACTACGCCGTAGGCAAGCTGGATGAAGTCCTCACTGCCTCCCCCATGCGGATGCAGCCCAAATGCCGCATCTTTGGCAAGTGCGGTGGATGCACTTTGCAGCATCTTTCCTATGCCGGGCAGCTGACCTTTAAGCACAATCATGTGCAGGGCTGTATCGGGCGGATCGGCAAGCTCAATATTCCTGTCAATTTTCCGTTGCCTGCACGTGGCGAATACCGCTACCGCAACAAAGCGGCATTCCCTGTGCAGAAAAACGGTTCCGCTGTGGAGATTGGTTTTTATGCAGCGCATTCCCATCGCATCGTTGATGTGGACGACTGCAAAATAGAGCCGTCCGACATGCAGGTGATCCTTTCCCAGTTGCGCGTATGGATTGTCAAAAATAATATTTCCATTTATGATGAACAGACGCATACCGGACTTTTGCGTCACCTTATGTTGCGTGAAAATAAGGCGGGCGACGTGATGCTGGTTTTGTGCGTGAACGGCGAGGATATTCCCCACAAATCTCATCTGATCATGCTATTTGAATTTGTGCTGCCGCAGGTAAAATCCATCATGCTCAATTTTAACACCAAAAAGACAAACGCGATTATGGGAGATACGTCTGTCTGCATTTATGGCAAAGACCACATCATGGAAACGCTGTGCGGCCTGACGTTCAAAATTAGCCCAGAGAGCTTTTTGCAGGTGAACTCAGTGCAAGCAGAAGCCCTTTATAACACACTGTTTAAGCTAGTAGAACTCTCTGCTGCCGATACGGTTCTCGATCTTTACTGCGGTGCGGGTACCATTTCCCTATGCGCGGCACAGCGCGCCAAAAAGGTAATCGGGATCGAGATTGTAAAGCCCGCGATTGAAAACGCAAAATGGAATGCCCGTCTCAATGGTATTGAAAACGCCGAATTTTATGCCGGAGACGCACAAAAGCTGCTCCCGTCTATTTTAAAGCAGGAGCAGCACATCGACGCGGTGATTGTCGACCCGCCGCGCAAGGGCCTCGAAGAAGACTTAATCAGAACCATTGCTGCGGCAGATATCGACAAAATCGGCTACGTGTCCTGCAATCCTTCCACACTCGCGCGTGACCTTGCCTTATTTCATGAGCTTGGTTATCGCGCCGCCCTCGTGCAGCCTGTGGATATGTTTCCGCAGACGACACACGTTGAGTGCGTAACGGTGCTAAAACGAATTTAGCGCTGTATAAAGCTTTTTT
>CAZQDA010000135.1:0-5340 GCA_964592155.1 uncultured Christensenella sp. | reverse complement strand
ATTTCGCATTTGCTGAAATAAGCGTTTGAAAAATCATGATTCGAAAAATCGCAAAAGCGGAACACAGTATCCACAAATTCCGCTTTGTGGAGGATGCTTTCCACAAATTTGCAATTTTCAAAGATGGTTTCGCGGAAACAAAGCTTCGAGAAATCAAAATGATCAAACAATATGTTTTGAATCAGCATACCTTCCAGATCGGCTTCGCTTTCACGAGCCGATTCAATCGCTGTAAATGGATCTTCCGCTTGTTCCGGCATTGCCGGAAGATGGGGGCGCAGTCTCTTCATTGCTGTCCTTTCTGATTGTCGGATGGAGCAGATTTCTTTTTCAGGCGCATGGCCGTGGCCTTTTCTGTGATTGGCCGAAAGCCCTCACCGCTGATTTCTCCCGCGTCGCCCACGATAATGAAAGCGGCAGGGTCTATTTCATGGATCAGGCGGTAAACCTTGTAAACCTCCTGACGGCGCACGGCGCACAAGAGCACTTCGCCCTCCTGCCCGCTGTATCCGCCGCGGGATTTGAGCGCGGTTACGCCACGCTCCATCTTGGTCAGGATCATGGCTGCGATTTCCTTGTTGTGCGGGGACACAATGAACATCATTTTGCCGGTTCCGATGCTGGTGCCGTATAAAATAGCATCGATCACCCACGAGGTGATGAAAATAACGATCATGGCATAGAGCGGACTTTCAAAGTCACGGTATACCCATGCGGAAAACAGCACCACAATCACATCCAGCACAAAAATCAATTTTCCGATTGAAATATGCGGAAACTTGATCGCAATCAGGTTTGCGGCAAGCTCTGTGCCGCCCGAGGTGCCGCCGCGCATGAGAATGAGAGCCAAACCCACGCCGGATAAAAGACCGCCAAATACGACTGTGATGAGCGGTTCGCCGTGATATTGCGGCAGGATTCCCACAGTAAGGTCGATCACCACAGAAGATAACGCTGTGGCAATGATCGTTTTGATGATGAATTTCCAACCGAAATAAAGAAAGCCGAGGATGAAAAGGGGAACGTTGATCACAAGAATCATCGTGCCGATCGGCAGGCCAAGCCCGTAATTGATCATCGTGGCAATACCGGTGACCCCGCCGGGCGCAATGTTGTTTGGCGCGGTGAACGTATTGATCGCAATTGCGTAAGTCAAACTGCCAAGAAAAAACAAGACGCCGTCGAGCAGGAATCCCCTTATCTTTTTGGATCGTTTTCGTTCCATATCAGCACCTCGCAGTTTTTTCAGTGATATTATTATACGCCCAAACCGTCATGGATAAAACAAAAGATGACGAAAGAAGTAAAATAATCTTTTTTATTCGACTGGCCGCGCAATATGGAAAACATCCAAAGGTTACTCAGCAGGCTTGTAATTTGCAGGAAGCTTTTTTTGTTTGCCGCTGACCGCGTTCAGTTTTATTTTGATGATAAAGGTGCGCGCAAGCGACTTGCGGACTGCATCCATAAATTCAGGCATGCTGCTTGCCGCGTATTTTTCAGTAATCAAACGCAGCGCGTGGATTTTTTCCTCATCCTCCTGCACAAGCGAGGCTGTGCCGCTTGCGATCGCGCTTTGGTATGCCGTTGAAAACTGCTCGGGCAGGCGGGTGATGTGATCCGCGCAGACAAGGCTTACATTTGGGTTGTGCGCAATGCACTCGAGTTTATACCCTTCGGGCGCGCAATGGATATAAACCACGTCGCCGTCATCTAGAACGGGGGAGACCGGAACCGCGTAGGGATTGCCGTCCGTGCCGGTCATGGAAAGAACCGCAAATTCGCAATCCCCTAGAAGTTTAACTGCCGCTTCGCGCGTGGTGGCGCGTTCTTTTCTTCTCATTTCACGCATCAATTTATCCTGCCTTTGTTTGATAGCGATTTAACTTAAGGTAGGTAAGGCAAAACCTTATGATACATCGCTTGTATATGCAATTGATGCCAAAAGTTTGCATCTGGCCTTTTGACAAATTGCTATATTTCCTATCAGTATAACATAAAAAACAAGGGCGCTTCTATTTGAAATGCGCCCCTGCTCTATAAAGAGAGTTTTGTTAAGCTTCTAATATTTTCTTTAAATCTTCCTCCGGTGTGGAGATGGGAGAAATACTGAATTTTTCCACTAAGATGTTCAGGACATTTGGAGAAACAAACGCGGGCAGGGAGGGCCCGAGGTAGATATTTTTGATGCCCAGCGAAAGCAATGTCAAAAGAATACAGACCGCCTTTTGCTCGTACCACGACAACACCATGGAAAGCGGGAGGTCGTTCACGCCGCAATCAAATGCTTTTGCAAGCGCGGCCGCGACTTGAATCGCAGAATATGCGTCGTTGCACTGACCCATATCCATAAGACGCGGCAGGCCCGCAACCGTTCCGAGGTCAAGATCGTTAAAGCGGAACTTCCCGCAGGCGAGCGTCAGGATCACAGAATCTTCAGGCGTTTGCTTGACAAAATCCGTGTAATAATTTCTGCCGGGCTTTGCGCCGTCGCAGCCGCCCACCAGGAAAAAGCGGCTGATCTTTCCTGATTTTACCGCGTCGATCACCTGATCCGCAACAGAGAGCACGGTGTCCACGCCAAAGCCCGTGGTGAGCACATGCCCGCCGTTAATACCGCTCATTTCGGTTTTTTGTGCATATCCTCCCAAAGAGAGCGCTTTTTCGATCACAGGCGTAAAATCTTTTTCGTCGCTGATGTGCGTCATGCCCGGATAACCCACCACAGAGGTTGTGAAAATCCTGTCGGAATAGGACGCAAGCGGAGGCATCAGGCAGTTCGTGGTGAAAAGGACGGGCGCGGGTACGCCGTCAAATTCCTTTTTCTGGTTTTGCCATGCGGTTCCGAAGTTTCCTTTTAAATGGGAATACTTTTTCAGCTCAGGATAAGCGTGCGCGGGCAGCATTTCGCCGTGCGTATAAATATTGACGCCCTTGCCTTCTGTTTGCTCGAGAAGCAATTTCAGATCGTGCAGGTCGTGACCCGTTACGATAATAAAAGGTCCTGCTTCCACGTCGGTGGAAACGCCTGTAGGCTCCGGCTTTCCGTAAGCGCCCACATTCGCATCGTTTAAAAGTCCCATACATGTTAAATTGACCTGACCGCATTCCATCACGAGCGCGAGCCTTTCGTCAATGGTCAGGTCGTGCGCAAGGGATGCAAGCCCGCGATAAAAAAAGTCGTTTACCTCGCGGCTGGTTTTCCCCAGAACGCGCGCGTGGTGGGCGTAAGCCGCCATGCCGCGCAGCCCTAAAAGCAGGAGAGTTTGCAAACTGCGAACATCTTCGTCATTTTTCCAGATTTGATCTGCGGAGAAATCGCAGGCGCCGCCATATTGCGCAATCAGCGCATCCCCTTTTGCACAGAGAGAGGAGATCGCCGCGTCGTCAAAGTTGACATTAGTGATCGTAGTGAAAAGCCCATCAATCAGAAACTGGTCGGTCTGCTTGGTGGGAGCGCTGCCCTCGAGCGCACAGGCAAGCTCAACCATTCTGTTTGTCAGCCCGTCCTGCAGGTTGGCGGTCTCCACCTTTTTACCGCATACGCCGCCGGCGGTGCAGCCTGTTCCTTTTGCGGTCTGTTCACATTGAAAACAAAACATTTCCATTTTATATATCCTCCTGTTCGAAATCATAGTATAGTCATAAACCGGAATTTGATTTATTGACATAAGAATAGTACAATAAAGGAAAACGGTATGTTGCATTTGCAACGGAAGGAACCCGATGGAGTATTATTTTGAAGTATTGCAAAAAACAGAGCTTTTTGGCGGGCTTGCGCCGCAGGACGTGGAATCCATGCTGCATTGTCTTGGATATCTTAAAAAAAGCTATCCAAAAGGCGATATGATTTGGAATGCAGGCGCAAAAATCGAAAGCTTTGGCATCGTGCTGGCGGGGCAGGTGCAGGTGATTCGGGAGGACTATTTTGGAAAGCGGAGCATGATTGCAGCCATTGCGCCGGGCGGGATATTTGGAGAAGCGTTTGTATGCGCGGGGCTCAAAAAAAGTCCTGTGGCAGTGAGCGCGGGGGCGCAGAGTGAAATTTTGTTTCTGAATATAGATAAGGTGCTTACAAGCTGCCAAAATGCGTGCGTTTTCCACAGCGAGCTCATCAAGCGCATGGTGCGCATGCTCGCGGGAAAGAATCTGGCGCTGAACGAGAAGATGGATTTTTTGAGCCGGAGAACCACGCGCGAAAAGCTGAGCGCATATTTGCTTACGGAATACGGCAGCCAAAAAAGAAACCCATTCCTGCTGGAACTGGACAGAAACGGGCTTGCGGATTATTTGAGCGTGGATCGCAGCGCCATGTCGCGCGAACTGTCCCGCATGAAAGAAGAGGGCATGATCGACTACTGGAAAAATAGCTTCAAAATACTCGACTTTGACAGGTTCCGCTAGTCAAACACCACGCCAAACACATAAGTTGCGAGCAACGCGAGAGATTCGCGGCCGTAGGCAGCGGGCGCTGTATAAATCAACGTTTGTACGGGCAGCCCGTATACATTTGTAAATCCTGCCGCTTCCGCGGTCATCTGGGCGCGCAGAATGTGAAAATCACTGGTGGCAAATACAGTCGTATAATTGTTTTTGCCAAACCGTTCATCCAGAATCAGTTTGGAATTTGCAAAATTTTCGCGCGTACTGGTGGCTTTGTCTTCCACAAGAATCCGGTTTTCGTCCATGCCGCGGCCTATCAGGTATTGCTTCATGGCGCTTGCCTCCGTCACGTCTTCCTGCAATCCCTTACCCCCGGTCACAAGCACCGGAACCTGAGGATATTGCTCCGCATACTCCATCGCGCGGTCAAGCCTGCGTTTTAATACGTCGGAAGGCTCGTTTCCATTGTGCAGAGCCGCGCCGAGCACCATAATCACATCCGGCTTTTCCGGAAGCTGCGTATGGGCAGCCATGTTCATCATCACGCCAAATATGGTAAAAATAGCGATCAAAAACAAGTAACCGATGATAAAAATCCATTTCACGACTTTTCCAAAACCTTGGGAAAACCACGGATCGAGTTTTTTCTGAAATATTCCATACAAAATAAGCGGAAGCCCAAGCAGCCCCGGAAGAACGACCCCCAGACTCAGGTTGTTGCGGGTGAGCATAAATATGGTGAGCCCCGCAAGGATGATTCCGGCGATCAGCAGGATCAAGCGCAACGGCTTTGATGATTTTTTCATGTGTTTCTCCTGTCCGTTTACTTTTGTGTAATGATACCTTTTTGCAGGCAGGCTTGTCAAATTTGCATCTTCCCTATCAGGAGGATGTTTTTTATTTGTCAGGTAAATGTCAGGAGGATGTCAGATTTCTGTCGGGAAATGGCAGGAAGAC
>CAZQDA010000134.1:0-5381 GCA_964592155.1 uncultured Christensenella sp. | reverse complement strand
CTACTCCGCGACCATAAAAAAACAGGGCCGCCGTTTTTGCACGACAGCCCCATCTGGCCCAACCTGTTTTTTACTGATCACCCATCAGCAGAACCATAACCGCCTTTTGCGCGTGCATCCGGTTTTCCGCCTCGTCGAAAATCTCCTGTGCGTGAGCTTCAAATACCTCAGTGGTAATTTCCTCTTCCCTGTGCGCAGGCAGGCAGTGCTGCACGATCGCGTCCGGCTTTGCAACCGCCATCACATCCTTGTTAATCTGGATGCCCTGAAATGCTTTTTTGCGCGCCGCAACCTGCTCCTCATGCCCCATGGAAGCCCAAACGTCGGTAAAGAGCACATCCGCATCCTTTGCCGCCGCATAAACGTCTTCCGAAATAGAGAACTTCGGATTCCCCTTTGCAAATTCCAGCACCGACGGATCCGGCCAATAATCCTTGGGAATCGCGCACGCAACTTCCATGCCCACCGTAAGCCCGCCGACAATCAGCGAATTCGCCATGTTGTTTCCGTCTCCAATATACGCCATTTTCAATCCATCAAAGCTCTTTTTATATTCGCGGATTGTTTGAAGGTCTGCAAGTACCTGACACGGATGCGCAAAATCGGTCAGTCCGTTGATGATCGGAATGCTCCCATATTTTGCGAGGTCTTCCACCTCCTGCTGCGCAAAGGTACGGATCATAATCCCGTCCAGATAGCGCGACAGCACGCGGGCAGTATCCTCCACCGGCTCTCCCCTGCCAATTTGCAGGTCGTTTGAAGAAAGGAACAGCGGATATCCGCCCAACTGGTACATGCCCACCTCAAACGAAACGCGTGTGCGCGTGGAGGACTTCTGGAAAATCATCCCTAGCGTTTTGCCTGCAAGGATCGGATGCTTGATTCCCTGCTTGTTTTCAGCCTTGAGCTTGTCTGCCAAATCGAGTATTTCAATGATCTGCTCCTTGGAGAGATCGCTCATTTTCAACAAATGTTTCATGGTCTAACCCTCTTTCATTCATTTTATTTGTTATAATTATACATAAAAATGAATATTTATGCAAGTTCTTTTTTACCGATCCGCCTGTTGCTCACAGTATTCACAGCGGTAAATGCCCTGCTGCTCATCCGTTAAGCGGAATGCGTGCGGAAGCTCCTGCTCTACAGACGTGATACAGCGCGGGTTTTTGCATTTCACGATATTTACTACACGTCTGGGGAGGGTCAGCTTCATTTTTTTGATGATTTTTCCGTCATCAATAATATTCACCGTAATATTCGGATCAATAAAGCCCAGCATTTCGAGGTCCGTCTCGATTTCATCCTCAATTTTGATGATATCTTTGCGTTCCATGCAGTTGCTTTTTACATTTTTAATAATCGCAACGCTGCAATCGAGCTTATCAAGACCCAGATAATTATAGATATCCATTGCCTTGCCCGCTTTGATGTGGTCAATGACCACGCCTCTTTCCAAACTATCGATACTTAACATGATGCGCTTACCCCCAACATCGTCATAATCAAAGCCATACGAACATATTTCCCAAACAGCGCCTGCTTGAAATAAGCCGCGCGCGGGTCCTTATCCACATCCACAGAAATTTCATTGACTCTGGGCAGCGGATGCATAACGATCATATCCTCTTTTGCAAGCTTCATTTTTTCCGTGTCCAGAATGTAGCTGTCCCTCAGGCGAACATAATCCTCTTCATTGAAGAACCGCTCGCGCTGCACGCGCGTCATGTATAAAATATCCAGCTCCGAAATGATTTCCTCGAGTCTTTCATACTGCACATAAGTAACATTCCTGTTGTTTTTGAGCACATCCTCTTTTACATAGCGCGGAACCTTGAGCTCTTTGGGTGAAATCAGCACAAACTTGATGTTATCGTAGCGCGAAAGCGCCCTGATCAGCGAATGCACCGTCCTGCCGAATTTAAGGTCGCCGCACATGCCGATTGTCAGGTTGTCAAGCCTCCCCTTCAAAGAACGGATGGTAAGCAAATCCGTAAGCGTCTGCGTCGGATGCTGATGCCCGCCGTCACCCGCGTTGATGATGGGTATCTGTACATTCTGCGACGCAACCATGGCAGAGCCTTCCTTGGGATGCCTCATTGCAATGATATCCGCATAGCATTCCACCGTGCGCACTGTGTCCGCCACGCTCTCGCCCTTGGAAGCAGAGCTGTTATCCGCTCCCGCAAATCCGATCACATCCCCGCCAAGCTCGTGCATCGCCGCCTCAAAACTCAGGCGCGTACGCGTAGAAGGCTCAAAAAAAAGTGTCGCCAGCTTTTTATGCCTGCACACTTCTTGATACTTCACAGGGTCTGATATGATCTTTCCGGCTAAATCCAAAAGCCCGTCGATCTCCTCCACCGTAATGTCCATTGGGTCCAGTAAATGTTTCATGAAAATCCTCCTGTTTCGTGATGTCCTTGGCACAAAAAAACGTCTTCCCGACACCAGAAAGACGTTACAACTGCATAAAAACGATGTAAAAACCTTATCAGCCTCTCTGTACCAATTTAAAGGTTGTTTTGTATCCTGTATTATTCTACTACACAAAATGCGGGAGATCAACCACAATCAGAATTTTTCTCTAAAAAAGCCAAAAAATACAGTACCATCGTAAGACGGTTCCTGTATTTTTACTTTAGCCTAAAGCTGATTTTCTCAAGAATATACTTCTTTCAACGCTCCGATTTCTTCCTGCGTAAGCGGAGCGATCTCTTTTTTATAGACCTTCTTCAGGAACAGGATGCACAGCACAACCGAAACCACTTCCGCGACCGGAAACGCCCACCAGACTGCATTGACATTTCCTGTAAGCGATAGTAAATACGCCACAGGGAGCACAACCAAAAGTTGCCTCACGATCGAGACCATCATGCTTAGCATTCCATTTCCCAACGCCTGAAACACCGATGATGATACAATCCCAAATCCGGCAAAAAGAAAACTCAGGCTGATAATTCCCAGCGCCGGCCGCCCCATCTCCAGCATCTGGTCCGATGCGTTGAAAATGGAGAGCAGCTGATTCGGAAACAGTTGAAATATCAAAAGCCCGACCGCCATGATCGCAACCGCATAAATAATGCTTAACTTAACGGTCTTTGTAATCCGCTCTTTTTTCCGCGCACCGTAATTATACGCCACAATCGGAACCATGCCGTTATTCAGACCAAAGACCGGCATAAATACAAAACTCTGGAGTTTGAAATAAATTCCGAACACAGCCGCCGCCGTAGAAGAAAACGCGAGCAAAATCATGTTCATCCCAAAATTCATAATAGATACAATCGAAACCATGATAATAGAGGGAACGCCCACCGCATAAATCCGTTTGATAATCTTTGCGTTTGGACGGAACCCTTTTAATGACATTTTGATTTCCGTATTTTTCTTTTTATTGATAACAACAGCCGCAACGCAGGCAACAATCTGGCCAATCACGGTTGCGAGTGCTGCGCCCGCAACCCCCATTTCCGGAAATCCAAAATAACCAAAAATCATGATCGGGTCAAGAATAATATTGATAACCGCGCCAATTATCTGCGTTATCATCGTAAAAAAGGTTTTTCCGGTGGACTGCAAGAGCCGTTCAAATGCAAACTGCCCAAACAGCCCAAAAGAAAACACGCAGCAAATGGTCATATACGACGTGCCATAATCAACAATTTCCGTAATATTGGTTTGCATTTCAAAAAAGGCTCTGGAACCAAAGATGCCCACACACGCAAACACCGCAAAGCTAATCAGCGCCAAAAGCACAGCGTGATCCGCCGTCTTATTTACCTTGTCAAACTTCTTCTCGCCCAGACTCTTAGATAATAGCGCATTCACTCCCACGCCCGTTCCGGTGCCCACGGCAATCATCAGGTTCTGTATCGGAAAAGCAAGCGATACAGCCGTCAAGGCATTTTCACTGATTTGCGCTACAAACATACTGTCCACTACATTGTAGAGCGCCTGAATCAGCATAGAAAGCATCATCGGCACAGACATGGAAATCAGCAACTTATTGACGGGCATCACACCCATTTTATTCTCTGCTATCTGCTGCGACATAAAGATTCCCCCATTTCATCTCAAAAAAATAATTTAAACCCGCCATATAGTTGCACATGCAACTATATATGCAAAAAAACAAGCTGTCGCCAGCTTCAATCAGTTGCACATGCAACTATCTTTAGTGTATGAAAAAAACTCGAATTTGTCAAGTGTGTTTTTATAATCCAGTAGTTTTTTCACTTGACAGCCTATCGCTTTCGATTTAAAATTAGGTTGCAATACCAACTAATCAGGAGGATCACCATAATGGAAGATATGTTAAAGTTGATCTCCACGCTTTACCGCAAAACACAGATGTATTTGAGGGAGGAGTTGAAATCCATTTCCCTTTCGCGCGGACAGGCAATGTTTATTATGTGTCTGTGCGATCACAAAACACTGACGCAAAATAAACTGTGCGAACTTTTGGATATGGATAAAAGCACAGTGGCAAAGACGCTTGGAAAACTGGAGGAACAAGGTTTCATTACCCGCCGGATCAATCAGGAAGACAGCCGCTCCCTTGACGTTTCTCCTACGCAAAAAGCCTGGGAAATTTATCCCAAGGCGCAGGAAATCGGGCTGCAGTGGTCACATGAAATCACAAAAAATCTGTCCGACATCGAACGCAGTATTTTTCTAGAGCTCATGCACAAGGTCACCGCATGCGCAACGGAATATTTTGAATAAATCCTCTACATCATCGGTGCGAACACACGCAGAACTGCCTGCATCAGACGGACATACCATTTTCTGCCGCACACCTTTTCCCATGTCACTTCCTGACACTCCTTAAGCGTTTTTAAATAATCCTCTTTCAGCTTTGCAATCGTCGACGTTTGATACATCCATACGCCGCATTCATAGTGCAAAAAAAGGCTCCTGTAGTCGAGGTTTATCGTGCCCACAATGCCAAGCTCGTCATCGCACACAAATGTCTTGGAATGGATGAAGCCCGGCGTATATTCATAAATCTTTACGCCCGCCTCCATCAGCTGCTCATAGTATGCGCGCGTCACCAGAAAAACCATCTTTTTATCCGGAATATGCGGCGTGGTAATACGCACATCCACCCCGCTCTTCGCCGCGATGGTCAGCGCCGCAATCAGTTCATTATCCAGAATCAGGTAAGGCGTGTTAATATACAGATACTGTTTTGCCCTGCTGATCATATTCAGATAGGTGTTTTCGCTGACGTACTCACAATCCATCGGATCATCCGCATAGGGCTGCACATAGCCATCCGACACATAATTTTTGATAAACCGTTCTTCCGGACGGAACTGCGAATATTCCTTATCTTCCTGCGTCATAAAATTCCATGCCTGTAAAATCATCACGGTAAG
>CAZQDA010000133.1:0-5389 GCA_964592155.1 uncultured Christensenella sp. | reverse complement strand
GCTTTTGCACATCGTCCGGCAAGCCGATTAAGAGGTTCTTCACAAATCTGGAATTTTGCGGACGATAGACCGCAATCCCCGCGGCAAAAGACTCATAGTTGGACGCATTCTCATCAACGCTTTCCTTTTGCTGGGTCATCTGCTCGTCATAATACTGCTTTGCTTCTTCTTCCGTGTAGGTCACTTCATTTTTGAGTTTATCATTTTCCGCATTCACCGCGTCCGTCTTGATCTGTTCCGTCACCGCAATATCGATGTCTTCATAGCCGTATCCTTTGACGTATTGATCTACTTTTTCGTTCACATAAGCTTCCTTGTCCGTCACGGTCTCATCCGCATCGGCCGCTTCCTGCGTCTGCTGCCTGTAGTCGGCGATTCTCTGTTCGATATCCGCCTTTACCTTTGCCTTATTTTCATCGGAATTATCGAGCAGACCATCCTTTTCCGCCTGCTGAATGGTAAGCTCTGTACGGATAACCATTTCCAGCGTGGATTCTTTGAAGCTCTTCCACTGGTCCTGTCCATACTGCTTGATGAAATCGTCTTTTGTCATGCCGTAAATCATGGAAAGCTGCAAATCGATCAGGTCGAGCACCTGCGCTTTTGTGACTTCCGTACCGTTTACGGTTGCCACGACCTGCGCGCGGTCTTTATCGGCGTTAACCGACACCATAGAGCATGATACAAAAAGTGCCGCGCACAAAACAGCGCTCACTGCCGTAATCATGATTTTTTTCATTAGATTCATATTCGTGTGATTCCTTTCCTCCGCGCCGGAATACACCGGCCTTTAATAAACAACGGGTCTATTATACAGGAACGCTCCTTGTTTTGCAATCTGTAAATGTCGCGTTTCCCCTAACGTTACCGCCTTTTTTGAAGCTTTAATCCGCTCAAAAATTCCATAAATTCTTTCGCGTCAAAACCCTTGGGCATTTGATACACCAGCACCGGCGGCGTCGATGGTCTCAGTATAACATTTTTTGCGTGCTCGTTTACAATTTTTAACAGTTTCTTTACATTCGGCTGCACAATTTCAGAATACTTCAGCTCAATGCCGCCTGGCTTTTTAATCACGCTGCCAAAGCCCGCTGCCGCCGCATAGCTCTTAATTGCCGCCGTAATAATCAGGTTGTTGACCTCTTTGGGGATTTTACCATAACGGTCGGTGATTTCCTTTGCCGTTGCTTTCGCGTCCGCGAGCGTTTTGATTTTGGAAATCAGCTTGTAAAGATCCATCTTATCCGTCTGGTTACTGATATATCCATCCGGTATATAGGCCGGCACATTAAGCTCTACCGCCGTTTCAAACTCCGCTGCCACAGGCTTTCCCTTTGCCGCCTGCACCGCCTCGCGCATGATTTTGCAATACATCGCATAACCAACCGTGGACATGTGCCCGCTTTGCTCCGGCCCCAAAAGATTTCCCGCCCCGCGAATCTGCAAATCACGCATCGCTATCTTGAATCCGCTGCCAAGCTGGGTAAATTCACGGATCGCCGCCATACGCTTTGCGGCGTTTTCCTGCATGGTTCCGTCTCCCAGATAGGTGAAATAAGCATAGGCGCTCTGGTCGGAGCGCCCCACCCTGCCCTTGAGCTGATAAAGCTGCGAAAGCCCGAATTTATCCGCCTCATAGACGATGATCGTATTCACGGACGGAATATCGATTCCGTTTTCAATGATGGTGGTACACACGAGCACATCAAACTCGCCGTCAATAAATCCGCCCACCACGCGCTCCATTTCCGCCTCCCCCATCTGTCCGTGGGCCGCGGCCACGCGCGCCTCCGGCACATTGCGCTTCACATCCGCAATCAGCTTATCCATGTCGCTGATCTTGCGGCAAACAAAATACGCCTGCCCGCCGCGGCTGATTTCACGCATCACCGCGTCGCGCAGCAACCCGTCCGAATAGCGCATCACATAGGAATATGGCTGCTTGCGCATGGAAGGGGGCGTATCGAGCGTGCTCATATCCCTTATGCCCACCAACGACATTTCAAGCGTGCGTGGAATAGGAGTTGCGGACAGCGTCAGAACATCTACGTTCTGCTTTAACAGCTTGATTTTTTCCTTGTGGGAAACGCCGAATCTCTGTTCTTCATCCACAATCAACAGTCCAAGGTTGTTAAACACCACATCGCTTGAAAGCAGCCTGTGCGTTCCGATGATAATATCCACCTTCCCGCGCCGTAAATCCTCGAGAATTTGCTTATGATGGGATTTGGAAAAACGCGAGATCCCTGCGATGGTCACCGGAAAATCACGAAACCTTGCCTGAAATGTTTTCAAATGCTGACGCGCCAAAAGCGTGGTGGGCACGAGCACCGCCGCCTGCTTTCCGTCCATCACGGCCTTCATGGCGGCCCGCATCGCCACCTCTGTTTTGCCATACCCGACATCCCCCAGCAGCAGCCTGTCCATGGCCTTCGGTGCTTCCATGTCTTTTTTGATTTGTTCTACGCTTTCGAGCTGGCCTTCCGTCTCTTCATACTCAAACGAGTCCTCAAACTGCTTCTGCCAGACCGTATCCTCAGAAAAGGCGTGTCCTTTGCTTTCAAAGCGCTGCGCATATAATTCGATCAGGTCAAACGCAAGCTTTAACGCGGATTCACGCGCCTTTGTCTTTGCGTTTTCCCATTCCTTGCCGCCCAGCTTGGAAAGCTGGGGCGGCGCGTCTTCGCTGCCGATATATTTCTGTACGCGGTCAATTTGCGCCGTGGGGATATAGAGCTTATCGCCGCCGCGATATTCAAGCTCCATATACTCCGCGATATTTCCGCCCGCTTCCAAAGTTTTAAGGCCCAGGTATTTTCCCTTTCCGTGAATATCATGCACCACGAAATCTCCCGGGGAAAGGTCGCTGAAAATATCGTCCTCCGCATGCTTTGCGCGCTTTTTGACCGCCGTTTTTTTGAGCCGCCCGTAAACGTCGCTTACGCCCAGCACAATCGTTTTTGCGGAGGGTATTTCAAAGCCATACGACACATATTCTTCATTGATGCTGACAGGGGACACCGGCGTTTTTTCCACCGGCGCGATCACGTCGAGTTCAGAAAGCGCCTGTGATAACGCCTGCGCTTTTCCGCCTGCAAAGACGCAAACAGAATAGCCGTGCTCTCTGCGCTGCCGGATGCTCTGCGCAAGCATATCCACCCGCCCGCGATATTCCGCCGCCGCGTGCAGGTCCATATCCACCTCACATACGGTTTTCAGACGCGCATTTTTGGTGCCCGCCATATCGATGAGATCGGCCTCCCGCTTTTTTACAATTAAATTCAGATCGCCCATACTTTCGCCCTGCGCGCCGAACGCCTCCTGTTCCTTTACCAGCGTGCCGTGCATGTCCGAAAACTCTGTCCGGATGCGCTTGGCTTCGCTATAGATCCTGTCAAAATCGTCAAACAAAAGAATGCAGTCCGGAAAATAATCCGCAATGAATGCCGGCTCAAACATCACCGGTAAAAAAGTGTCGGAATTGTCAAAATTGCCATATTCCTCCACCTCCATCATAATTTTTTGAGCCAGCGACTGATTTTCCTGCTTTTTCAGGTAATCAAAGAGCTTTTTCTTCGCGTCTTCATTCAACACCACCTCGCGGGCGGGCGGCAGCAGATATTCTTTGAATGGCTTGCCCGTCGACCGCTGCGACTCACTGTCAAAAAAGCGCAGGCTTTCAATTTCATTATCAAAAAAAGTGATGCGCACCGGATACTTGCTGTCCGGCGGATAGATATCCAGCACCTCGCCGCGCCGCGCGAACTCTCCTCTGGAATAGACCGTGCCCGCATGTTCATAACCGTTTCTGACCAAGGTTTCCGCCAGCGCCTCACCGTCATAGGAATCCCCTTCGCGCAGCATAACGCACGCGTCCTTAAAATGACCGCGCGGAACAACTTTTCCAAGAAACGCATGGATCGACATGAAAACGGGCGCTTTTGTATGCTCCGCCTCCTTCATCACCTTGACGCGCACGAGCTCTTCCTCGCGCCCTTTGGCCTCCGCGTTGCGCAGTGTCAGTTCGTTATCAGGAAAGAGCACCCCCACCGCCGCTGCGTTTTCACGCGCCGACTGCTCCGTAGAGCTGATGCACAGCACCTGCTTTTGCGCCGCCCTTGCAACCGCATCCGCAAAATATGCCTTTGCGTGGGGCGTAACGCCAAAAACCGAGCAAGGCAGCCGCCCTCCCCGGATACAGTCCAGAACATCCTGAAACGCGCCGCTTTTTTCGATCAGCGGACTTACCGTGTGATTCAATTTATGTTTCCCTCCAAGTCGCGTTACGGATTGTAGATTTCCTTACTGATTAAATTTTGCCTGTGCCTTCGAAATACCCTCCAACACAATGCACTCGCACGCGTCCGCCGCGCGCTCAAACATTTGCTGCGCATCCTCACGCACGTCCTTTTCAAACTTTCCCAATACATGTCCGATGAGATTATTTTGGGGTTTGCCGATTCCAATGCGAATACGCGCAAAATCGCCGGAGCCGGTGTAACTGATGATCGAGCGCATTCCGTTGTGCGTACCCGCGCTTCCCTTGTCGCGGATGCGCAGCGCTCCGAACGGAATATCGATATCGTCATATAAAACGATCAATTGCTTAAGCTCCGCATGATAGTATTGAAGGATTCCGTCTACCGCGTAGCCGCTGTTGTTCATAAACGTAGTAGGCCTTATGAGCATCACCTTTTCCCCGCCGATCATGCCCTGCCCCGCAAGCGCGTCAAATTTCGTCGCCTTCAGTTTGATCCGGTGACGTTTTTCCAAAATTTCAATCGCCTGAAATCCCGCATTGTGGCGTGTTTTTTTGTATTTCAGCCCCGGATTTCCAAGTCCTACAATATAGTACATCTTATTTTCGCTTGTCCTTCCATCCCGTCTTTACCGTCTGCCTTGAGCGCGCAATTGCAAATGCGCCCTCCGGAATATCATCCGTAATGGTAGAGCCGGCTGCGATATAGGCTCCGTCGCCCACGTTTACAGGCGAAATCAGATTGGTATTACAGCCAATAAACGCATGATCTCCCACCTGCGTACGGAATTTGCTTTTTCCGTCGTAATTCACCACTACCGTGCCGCATCCCAGATTGGTTTTTTCTCCAATGTCGGCATCGCCTACATAAATCAAATGCGGGAGCTTGGTTCCGTCCCCCACCGTGGAGTTTTTGACCTCCACAAAATTTCCAATGCGGCAATGCCCGCCAATCTTAGAGCCCGGCCGCACATAGGCATTCGGCCCTACATTCGTGCATTCGCCGATTTCCGCATCCAGAATCACGGAGTTTTGCACCGTTACCCCATCGCCAATCCTGCTGTGTTCGATGCGCGAGCCCGGATATAAAATCACATCAAACCCTAATCCACAAAAAAAAAAAAAAGAAAA
>CAZQDA010000132.1:0-5552 GCA_964592155.1 uncultured Christensenella sp. | reverse complement strand
ATGTGGCCTTCCCTTATATGATTGATTGTGCCAAAATCGCGCTGCGTGAGAAAACGGACGATGTCAATGGAAAGTTGCGGTATGCGATTTATGACGAAGAGGCACGGCAAAAACTAATCAAGGAAAAGCATCTGGAAGATATTATGGAGGACGCTCTTTCAAATAGGGAGTTTCAGGTATATTTACAGCCGAAATACCACACGCAGGAAGAAACGGTCGGCGGCGCGGAAGCGTTGGTGCGCTGGATAAACCCGACGGATGGAATGATTTATCCAGATGAATTTATTCCTCTTTTTGAGAAAAATGGGTTCATTGTCAAGGTGGATCTATGGGTGTTTGAAGAAGTTTGCCGTTCAATCCGCGCGTGGCTGGATGCAGGAAAAGAGCCGGTTAAGGTTTCAGTGAATTGTTCGAGAAACCATTTGAGGCGCAAAGGATTCCTCGATAAATATATTGAAATTTGCGAAAAATATTGCGTTCCGGCGCATTACCTTGAGATTGAAGTGACGGAAAATGTTGTATTTGAAGATGTGGAAAGCCTGATTGCAATTATTGACGAAATTCATGGAGCCGGATTTGATTGCTCGATGGATGATTTTGGCAGCGGATATTCCTCCCTCAATATGATTCAGGATATACCGGTGGACACGCTAAAGCTGGATAGAGTCTTTTTCCGCAAAGGTGTGCGGGATATGGAACGAACCGAGTCGGTGATCGAAGTGGTAATCAGTCTTGCAAAATCACTCGAAATGGACACCGTAGCCGAGGGCGTGGAGAAAAAAGAGCAAGTGGAGATGCTCAAACGCTTAGGATGCGACTATATCCAGGGATACTATTTTGCAAAACCAATGCCGATTTCCGATTTTGAACAGCTTACGTTTGGTGAGACGGTTGACAGAACAGGAGAGAAGAAAGATTGAAGAAAGCGCTTTTCACACAAAACATACGCAGGAGCGTGTTGGCCTTGCTTTGTATTTCAGCGATCGGTTTCACCGCGTGCAGCGCTGCGCCTATGGCGCTGCAGCCAGCAGAGGTTGATATTCTGACGCAGACAACGGTGCAGGAGGATAAAATTCCGATCACGGTGCTTGTTAAATATGCGTTTTCTATCAACGAGTTTGAACGAGCTGTGGAAGAAAAGTTTCCGCAGATTGATATCATTCAGGTGGGTAATTATACCAGTGACCGTGGATTGATGGAATATGAACGCCGTATGGAAAACGACGATCTTACAGACGTTGTGATGACATGGCCGCTTGATGCAGGGGAAGAGTATTGGGAAGACCGTCTGATCGATTTATCCAGCATGGCGTTTACGAGCAACTATAATATCTCCATGCTGGACAGCATATCAAAGGACGGGAAATTATACTATTTGCCGGGGCCTGCGCAGGTCAGGGGAATTGTCTATAACAAGACGCTGTTCGCGGAAAATGGCTGGGAAGTTCCGCAAAATTTTAATGAGTTCGTGACGCTATGTCAGGAAATTGAACAGAGCGGCATGCGCTCTTTGCAGCTTGGGTTTGAGAATGCGGAAGTGCTTGATACGGCTTTTGTCGGGTACAGCTACGCAGATTGCTTTAGCAAGCCGGGAGACGCGCAGGGGATTGATCGTTATAATGCGGGCGAGGGAAGCTTTGGCGACCATTTTGGCACGGCGCTTGACACATTCCAACATATGATTGATGCGGGAATCTGGAAAAAGGAAGACCTTGATGTCTCATATGCTGAGCGTGAAAATATGCTCATAAACCGCGAATGCGCCATGGTTGAGGATTCGGTTCTTTTGGCGAGAATGATGCACCAGCAGAGTAGCAATGGGGATGAATTTGCACTGATGCCATTTTTTACGCAGGGCAGCAACGACGCATGGGCAAGGCTTTACATGGTTTGCTATATTGGGCTTAACAAGCATTTGGAGGAGTCGCAAAATAAGGATAAATATGACCTTGTGATAAAGCTCATGGATTATATCAGCACGCCGGAAGGGCAGGCAGCGCTTGCGGCAGATACAGGCGCCATGTATTCAAGCGTGAAAAACGTACCGCCACCCGATGTTCCGGAAATCGTGGATTTGTTGCCTGCGCTTTCGGCAGGGCATTATGCTGTTTTCCCAGAGCTTAAAAATGCGCAGCAGGCGTTGCGCGAGGGACTTGCGGGTATGGTGGATGGTACGCTGTCGCAGTCTGAGGTGATTCAAATGGTGGACGAGCAGAACCGGAATCCCGTGCAAAACAAAAAAGACGAGATCATTGGAGCTGCGACCGCAAACTTTACGTTGATCGAGACAGGCAATTTTATTACGGATGTGATGAGAAAAGAAGCGGGAACGGATTTTGCATTGTTCCTCGATAATGGAAAAGATGGAAAATTTAACGGCAAGGGTGTCAGCGGAAAAATTTACAAGGGCGACCAGAGCAAGGCGGATGTGCTGCGCATACTTCCAGACCTTAAGCAGGATGAAAAAGGCGTTTTGCAAAAGGTGACGATGACAGGGCAAGACCTTCTTGATACGCTGGAATATGCGATTGCGGTGGGCGGAGCGGAAGGATGGTTTTACTATTTTTCAGGGCTTAAAATGAATTATGATCCGGCGGCAGCGCCCGGCAGCCGGATTAAGACGATCACCGATGCTTCCGGCAACGAGATTGACTTGCAGAAGTTATATTCTGTGGCAGTGATGGATCAAAGCGTTCCGGAGACTGCGTTGAAGTCCGTTGAGGACACAGGCAAAGCAATTAAGGATTTACTGGTGGATGCGATCAAGACGGAAAAGACAATTTCACCAAGCGGCGACGGACGGTTCCAGCCTTAATCGCCTCATGAAATCAATGAACCCCGCCGTAGAATAACGATCGATTAGGCGGCCATGCCCCTTAATTCATAAGGAGTATGGCCGCTTTTCACTTGAATTCATTCATAATTGTAAAAATAGATATACTCATCGATTATTATTTTGCTTGTTCAAAAGTCCGGATACCTTGCCGATAGATGGATTCTGTTTTTAGTATCCAAAAAAGTTTTGAGCAATAACCACTGCGAGAAACTTGCGGAAATTGACATATCCGCGCAACAGTATGTATTCCTTGATAACGCTGTATGAAAAGATATTTCACTTGGGTTTTCACCTCCTTTCTGCGAGCTTGATAAAATTCCGCAGCAGCTGATTTTCCATGCGCAATCGATTGATTTCATAATCCTTTTGATTGTCGCTACATTGCTGATGCGTTGAAAGCCTCCCGCGATGCGAAGTATGCAGCTTCCGATGTTTGTTTATGGTGAAATTAGTTTAAAATTTAAAATAGCGATTCTGATCAATAAAGGTGGAGAAACAGTGATCTATGCATTCATTGCGTTTTTTGCTACGACTTTGGGAGCGGTTGTTGGCGTAGGCGGCGGAATTATCATTCGACCCACGCTGGCGTTTTTGGAAGTGGACAAGGAACTTGCTTCTTTCACATCCTCCATAACGGTTCTGGTTATGGCGATTGTTACCCTTTTGGTCTACCGGAAGAAACATGCAAAAATAGAAGTGCGCCGCACAGGGGTGATGGCAGGAGGAAGTATTGTCGGGGGATTTGTTGGTGCGGGATTGATACCGCTTGTTTCTGAGCAGGTCATAAATATTGGCTATATCATTGTACTAGCAGCCATCATACTAATCACGGTGAGCAAAAACCGTTTTTCTGTAAAAAAAGAGATTGCTGGCGCAGGCGCCTTTTTGACCGGAGGCATTACAGGCACAATGTCCGGCTTTTTTGGGATTGGAGGCGGGCCGTTTCAAATGGCAGCGTTGATGCTTTGTTTTAAGATGGAAGCCCGGGAAGCGGCTGTGCAAAGCATCTTTATAACCGCTCTTACAACAGCAAGTACGCTTGTACGATATGCGATTGATGGCGCATGGAATCTCTCGCTTGCGATCTATATGATTCCGGCGGCGGTGGCAGGCGGTGCCTTAGGAGCATTGCTGAATCGGCGGATTGCAAGCAAGCACATTCAAGCATTACTTGTCGTCGTTGTTGCGGGAATGATTGTGCTGCAGTTTGCCACTGCAGGAATCTTAAAGGTGTAGAAATGGCATAATCCTGCCAGAATACATCAGACGAAGAAAGATACTTGTTCACATGTCTGCTAACAAATGGTTTTCAACCAGATTGCTGGTTTATCATAAATGCAAACTATATTGAAAGGATAAAAAACAATGCAGAATGCAACGCTATCTCCAAAGCTTACAGAAAAGGATTGCCTCACACAAGCATATTTATACGCATATCCCCTCGTGCTGCTAGACCTAATCAAAGAAATGGTAACCAATACCAAACGGCCTACCGACACACAGGCGCCATTAGGGCAGCTGTTTCACGCAAAGACGCTCGCGACACCTGAGATGGTAAGCTTGACGCGCCCCAATGTGGATACAGTCTATTCCCAAGCATACGTTGACCTGGGGGCGGAGCCGTATCTCTTATATAAACCGAAAACGGATAGATATTGTTCTGTACAATTATTTGATGGGTATTCCAACACGCCGGATGTTTTGGGAACGGGTGCGCGCGGTGGGAGCGATGCGTGTACTTACGCGTTCACAGGCCCTTTTTTTGAAGGGATACTGCCGGAGGATGTTGTACAGATAAAGATTTCTACTGATTTTTTATGGCTGCTTTTGCGTACCAGAAGCTTTGGAGTGGATGATTTACCAAATGTGTATGCGATACAGCAAAAAATGAAACTTTATCCATTGTCTGCACATGGGCGCACCTACGAGCCGCCGGAAGGAACCTATCAAAAGGAAAACGATTTTATCGCCATGCAAAGAATCGCAGAGATGCGTCCGCAAGAATTCTTCGACCGGTTCAATCGGTTGGCTGTGCGCAACCCCGGAACACATGAAGATGAACCTTTTTTGAACTGTTTTAAAAAACTGGGCATTGGTGCGGGTCTAACATTTCGCATAGATGCGTTATCGAATGAGGCGCAAAAGCAGGCAGAAGCGCTTAATCAACTGATGGATCAGGAGTTTGCAATCAAGCACGCAAACATTACACTAAGGAACGGTTGGGCATACATGGGTATAACTTCGGGCGATTTTGGGACAGATTATGCGTTTCGCGCCGTGGTGACCCAGGGTGGATTTGTAAACCCTCCCAGCATGGCTATCTACCCCTCAATGTCGCAAGATATCAACGGTCAGATATTGCGGGGATCAAAAAAATATCAACTGCATTTTGAGAAAGATATGCTGCCGCCGCACGACGAAAGTGGATGGTGGTCGCTTACGGCTTATGATGAACCGGGGCATCTGATTGCGAACAGTTTACATCGTTATAACATAAACAATCTGAACAATTTGTATATAAACGATGATGGGTCTGTTGACTTATATATTCAGACCGAAAATCCGGGAGGCAAATACGAAGCGAACTGGCTGCCCGTCTGTCCGGAGGCGTTTTCCTTGACAATGCGTATCTATTTGCCAAAAGAAACTGTACTCAGCGGTAGTTGGAAGATTCCCGTACTTACGGAAAGGTCTTAGTTAATGGCTGAGCAACGGT
>CAZQDA010000131.1:0-5564 GCA_964592155.1 uncultured Christensenella sp. | reverse complement strand
CTGACAGATTCCTGACATGGCAGAAAGAGAAACTACTTGTTTTGTATCTTTTGATTGCCGCTCCGAAATCCGTATCTCTCATCACAAAAATAAGCGGCAAAACAATTTCCTCTCAGTTTGGCGTTATGGAGGATATGATTGACGCTTGATTTATCCTGCATGCAAGGAGCCGTTCTTTTCGGCGGCAGCGCAACCGTACGCATTGACGGTATCTATCTGATATAATCCTTCTATGTAAAAAACAGGCAAGCTGCCTGTTTTTTATTGATTCATTTCTAATTCAATTTTTTTCTCCGCTCACATCTTCTCGATCTGCTCCGCGGCCTGTTCCAGCCATTCGCCTTTCACCTGCTCGATCTGCCCGCGGTCCGCTGCCTGCGCAATTTGCGGATCAACCGGCACTTTTCCCAGCACCGGAATGCCAAAGCGCTGTGCTGTTTCTTCGATATGGCTTTCCCCAAATACGCTGATGCGCTCCGAGCAGCCCGGGCACTGTAGATAGCTCATGTTTTCCACCAGCCCCAAAATGGGCACGTTCATCATTTTTGCCATGTTCACCGCTTTTTCCACAATCATGGAAACAAGCTCCTGCGGCGATGTCACAATCACAATTCCGTCAAGCGGAATGGACTGAAACACCGTCAGCGGCACATCGCCCGTTCCCGGCGGCATATCCACAAACATCACGTCCACGTCCGTCCAGATCACATCTGTCCAAAACTGCTTCACCGTGCCCGCAATCACCGGCCCCCGCCATACGACAGGCTCCGTCTCATCCGGCAGCAAAAGATTGATGGACATCAATTGTATTCCCTCTTTGCTCTCCACCGGAAGGATGGTATCTTCCGTACCGCGCGCTTTTTCTGTGATTCCAAACATTTTAGGAATCGACGGGCCTGTGATATCCGCGTCAAGAATCGCCGTGCGCAGCCCTTTGCGCGCAAGCAGCACCGCAAGCATAGAGGTCACGAGCGATTTTCCAACCCCTCCTTTTCCGCTGACGATGCCAATTACTTTTTTTATCGTGCTCGACTGGTGCGGCGCTTCCAGAAAATCCTCCGGATTCATTTGCCGCGAGCCGCAGCTTTCGCCGCAGCTCCCGCAGTCGTGCGTACAATTTTCACTCATATTCATTTCTCCTTTTGTCAACCATTCTTATACAATATTGATAAACCAAAGCGAATGCTTTTATTGCTCTTCCCGTATATTTTTCCGGTCGTCCGAGTCCTTGATTTCCTTATTGAGGAAAAACGAAATCACGGTGCGGATGGCAACGATCGCCGCAAGACGGACAATGTCTTCAAATGTAGGCTTCACAATCGATTCCACGATATCCGCCACAATCAAGATTTCCAGCCCCAGCAAAACATAAGAACCCAGATTGTTTTTGATTCTGGTAATCAGGTGAAACTTTTCCGTTCTGCTTCTGCGTAAAAATTGCGAGAGCAGAAAATCCTTGACGCTCAAAACGACGCCCCACACCAGAATCACAATCGAAATCATTCCCAGGCAGGTTGTAATAATATCCAGATACGGCGCAAACTGTTCCATAGGTTTCCTCCTCAAAGATTATTCATACCCTGTTGCCCGCCTTTCAAACAGGCGGATGCGGTTCCATAAAAAAAACGCAACAAAGCAAACCAGCGCTGCGTCTTTTCTGAAAGCGTCGAATCAACGTACGCTTATTTCTTATGGAAACTTATTTCTTCGGCAGGTTTTTCCGCGGATTTTTCAAATATTCCTTAAACCGCACACGGAACAACACAAAGTATACCACCACGCACGACAAGATGTAAACAATGCTGATCACGCTCCAAATGGAGGTGATTCCCTGTCCGCTTGTGTATTCCAGAATCGACAGCACCAAAAGCGGCGCGCCCGCAATCCAGCAAAACAACCGCAGCATTTTGCGGTGCGCTTCCTGCATCTCTGCCGGAAAATCGTTCTCATAAGCTTTGCCCGACCCTTTGATCGCGTAGTACAGCAGATACACCGCAATAAAGATGTCGAACAACATCATAAAATTAAAAGCTCCGTCCATTCCGCCCATTAGTCACCATTCCCCCTAAATTTTGTTGATTTTTACGCCGTCCGGCGTGTCTTTCATTTCATAACCGAGCGCTTTGATTTCATCGCGCAACCGGTCCGCCTGCTCCCAGTTCTTTTCCGCACGTGCGCTCTGGCGCTGCCCCGCAAGCTCTTGCACCTCCTGCGGAATCGCCTCTTCCTGCTCAGGCAAAATCCCAAGCACATCGAGAAGCGTATCGAGAAGCGTAAGCGCTGCGCGCGCGTCATCTGCCCGTCCGCCGTCCGCAAACAAGGTGTTCAGCTCTTTGATATATTCAAAAATGCCGCCAATCGCGTCGGCCGTATTGAGGTCATCATCCATTGCCGCGTTAAACTTATCACTTGCCGCCGCAATCACAGGCTCAATTTCCACCGCATGATCTTTGGGATTCGCTATGATAAAAGCAAGGTTATCCCTGCAATTCAGAATGCGGTCATATGCCGTTTCCGACTGCTGCAATAAATCGCCTGAGAAGTTGATCGGGTTTGCATAATGCGCCGACAGCATAAACAGGCGCACCGCCCTTCCCCTGAATTCCTTTAATATGTCGCGCACCGTGAAAAAGTTCCCTGCGGATTTGGACATCTTCCTGTTATCGATATTGATATAGCCGTTGTGCATCCAATAGTTAGCAAACGGCTTGCCCGTCGCCGCCTCGCTCTGCGCGATCTCATTTTCGTGATGCGGGAATTTGAGGTCCTGTCCGCCGCCGTGGATGTCGAGCGTGTCGCCGAGATATTTCATGCTCATCGCGGAGCACTCGATATGCCAGCCCGGACGACCCTTGCCCCACGGGCTATCCCACGCAATCTCCCCTTCCTTTTGCGCCTTCCACAGCGCAAAATCCATCGGGCTTTTCTTTTCTTCGTTGATGTCGATGCGCGCCCCCATCTCCAGCTCGGAAAGGTCCTGACCGGAAAGCTTGCCATAATTCGGAAAGCTCTGCGTGTCAAAATAGACATCGCCATTCAGCTCATACGCATGACCTGAATCGATCAGCTTTTTAACGAGCGCAATGATCTCCTCAATGTGCTCTGTTGCCTTGGGGTGCACCGTCGCAGGACGAATGTTGAGCGCCTGCGCGTCTTTGAAATATTCATTGATAAAGCGTTCCCCAAGCTCTTTGACCGTGATGCCTTCCTCCTTTGCAACGCGGATCATTTTATCATCTACGTCTGTAAAATTCTGTACGAAATTGACCTTATAACCGCGGTATTCCAAATACCTGCGCAGCGTATCAAACACAATAAACGGACGCGCGTTTCCGATGTGAAAATAATTGTAGACCGTCGGCCCGCACGCATATATATTGAACTGCCCCGGCACAAGCGGATTTAGTTCTTCTTTTTTCCCTGTCATGGAATTGAAAATCTTCAAACTGACTGCCCCTTTGTTTGCTTTGCAATCCGGCAAAGCAGAATTCTTTATGCTTATCTATTATAATATATGCGCATCAAATTCACAACCACAATTCAAAAAAGAAAGCCGCGGACGATTCAAAATCCGCAGCTTTTTTTGCATTCTTTACGATTCTTCTTCGGAAATCAGCAGCCACTCCTCCAAAAAACTTTCGTGACGCACTTTCAGCTCTTCAAGCTCCGCGCAATTTTTGCCGATGAGCTCAAAATCCGCCGGGTTGGCGCTGATCTGCTCATTCAGCTCCGTTTCGCGCGCCTCTAATGCAGCGATCTTTTTTTCGAGCGCCAAAATCCGCTCCCTGCGCTTTGCCTCCTGCGCCCTGCGCTGTTTGGGATTCTTGACCTCCGCAATCTCGCTTGCCGTTTTCGCGGTCTTCTGCGTCGCTTCCCTGCTCGCCTCCGCCCGCTGCTCCTCTTCCTCTTTTAACTGCCTGTATTCATCAAAGGTTCCGTCAAATTCATTCAGGTGGCAATCCGCGATCTCATAAATCTTTCCCGCCAGCGCATTGATAAAATATCGGTCGTGCGATACAAACAGCAGCGTTCCCTCATATTCCTTGAGCGCTGCCTCAAGGCTCTCCCTCGCGGGCAGGTCAAGATGATTGGTCGGCTCGTCGAGCAGTAAAAAGTTATATTCACCGCACATCAAAAGCGCAAGCCCCACCTTGGCGCGTTCCCCGCCGGAAAGGTCTCCTACCCTTTTAAAAACGTCCTCGCCTGTTAGGAGCACGCGCCCCAGCATGGAGCGTGAGCCGTACTCCAAAAGCGACGGGTACGCATCCCATATTTCCTGTAACACCGTTTTTGAGGGTGTCATATTTTTATTTTCCTGATCATAATACCCCACCAGCGCGTTTTTCCCAAACGCCACCGCAAGGTCTGTTTCGCCTTTTGCGACTGCCACCAGCTTTTTGATCAGCGTGGATTTTCCTGTGCCGTTGTCGCCGATCACCGCTGCTTTATCGCCGCGCTTCATCTCCATGCCAATATTTGCCGCAAGCAAAACC
Source organism: uncultured Christensenella sp. (assembly GCA_964592155.1). GTDB lineage: Bacteria > Bacillota > Clostridia > Christensenellales > Christensenellaceae > Christensenella. The sequence continues at coordinate 1,071 of CAZQDA010000131.1, read as the reverse complement.
CCGTCGCCCACAGTAAGGTCAAGCCCTGCCACCGTGAGAATATCATTGACCGGACGCTGCGAAAATGCAAAGCCAAAGCTTGGAGCTTTCACGGTTGTTTTCGGCTTTTTGATCCGCTCCATGCTGCTCAGCTTTTTCACCCTGCTCTGCGCGCTTTTGGCAGTGGACGCGCGCGTTAAATTGCGTGCAACATAATCCTCCATGTGCGCAATCTGCCGCGACTGCTTTTCAAATTCCTTTAGCTGGAAAGAGATGTATTCCGCTTTCAGCTGTTTATACTGCGTATAGTTTCCTGTGTATTCTGTGAGTTCCTTATCGTCTATCTCCCATATTTTCTGCGCCAGTTTGTCCAAAAAATAACGGTCGTGCGACACGATCAAGACCGCGCCCTTGTAGCCGTTTAAATAGTCCTCCAGCCACATCAGCGTCTTGAAATCAAGATGGTTGGTCGGCTCATCCAAAATCAGAAAATCAGGGTCGCAAAGCAGCAGCCGCGCAATGGCAAGCCGCGTCTTTTCTCCCCCTGAAAGCGTGGAAATATCCGTCTCATAGGCCTTATCCGCAAAGCCCATTCCGTTGAGAATCTTTTTGATCTTTACTTCCACCTGATATCCGTCCGCCGCTTCAAAATCAGTCTGTGCGCGCGCATAGGCAGCGTGCAGGCTGTCGTCGTCCGGATTTTGGGACATTTCCTGTTCCAGCTCGCGCATCCTCCGCCCCGCTAAAAGCGCGGTCTGGAATACATTCCTCATTTCCTCGATGATCGTGCGGTCCGCCGAAAGCCCGCTGTTTTGCTCCAGATATCCCACCGTCAGCTCTGCCTTGTGGATCACATTCCCCTCTTCCGGCAAAATGCGTTTCATCAGTGTATTCAAAAGCGTCGTCTTGCCGGCTCCGTTCGGGCCGATAAGCCCGATCTTATCTCCTGCGTTGACGTTCGCCGTTATATTTTTCAGTATTTCCACGTCCCCGTATGCCACGGTTACGTCGTTCAGTGAAACCAACATAAACTTTTCTCCTTCATGCCAAGCCCTATTATTATAGCACGGCTGCCCGCGCAGGAAAACGGCA
>CAZQDA010000130.1:0-5741 GCA_964592155.1 uncultured Christensenella sp. | reverse complement strand
GCTGTCCGTCCTTACGGCAGATATCCCTCCTAGGCTGCTGCATCATTAATTCGCATACAAAAGGCCGCTTCTTTTCAAAAGTGGCCTTTTCCCGTCTAGGTAAGTCGCGCGGTTCTTTTATATTACGCATATGCGCTTTGCAGCACAGTTTCCGGCGTAACGTCGATCTTTTGGATATGAACGTTTACCTGCGCAACCTTAAGCCCCGTCATGGTTTCAATCGCCTGAATGATATTTGCGCGAACGGTCTGCGCAATCACCGGAATCGTTTTTCCATATTCCACCACAATCGCCGTATGCACAGCCACTTCCTGCTCTCCGATCTCTACCTGAATGCCTTTGGCAAAATTCTTTTTTCCGAAGATTTCTGTCACGCCGTCCATAAAATTCCCGCACATTCCCGCAACTCCCGGCACATCCGCTGCCGCAAGTCCGGCAATCGTGGCGATTACTTCATTCGCATATCGTACTGTTCCATAGCTCTCACGCCTCACCAGCGTGCTTTGTGTTTCCGTCAAAGCCTGTTCCATTACTACCATCCAATCACACTCCTTTTCCTGAGCTTCTCCTGTCGTTTCTTTTCTTCATTCATGCGGATCGTGCCGCATCAATCTTTTCGATACGTTCCATTAAAAACAGGATAACACGAATTGTCGTCTGACTGATGATTTATTTACATTTTCTTTACATTTGTTACGTAAATATTTCTTCGTCCGTTTCTCCTGCCTATACAGCGATTTCTTCACACCAATCTTTTATGAATTTCCTGCGTAAAAAAGCCGTTTCCGCATGTCTATACGGAAACGGCTCCGGTGTTCTAAAAACACCGAGGAGGGATTTTCAGGCCTGACCAAGGGCATGAAAATTTAGAAATCATGTTAAGCTCCACTATTCCTTCACTTTCTTTTTCTGCCTCAGCACATCAAACAGCACCGCCGCCGCTATGAGCGCTCCCTGCACGGCAATACGCATGGTGGTGGGCAGCCCCAGAAAGATGATGGCGTTTTCCGCAACAAAGATCAGCGTAATTCCAATCAAAACTCCCAGCGGCGATCCCTTGCCTCCCGCAAGGCTCACCCCGCCTACCGCGCAGCCCGCAATGGCGCGAAACTCCCAGCCATCGCCGGTTTCAGGAAGCCCCATGCCAATATCGAGCGTGAGTAAAATTCCGGCAGCCGCGGAAAGCAGCCCGCAGAGAATGTAGGCATTCAGCCGCATTTTGGTCACGTTGATGCCCGCAAGCGCCGCCACCTCGCGGTTATCTCCCACCGCGAGCAGTCTCCTGCCCCACTTGGTTCGCTTCACCACCACAAAGGCGACTGCAAAAATGACAATCATCATCCAGAAATAAATCGGCATCCCAAGATACCGTTCGTCAAAAAACTGCGTCAATCCATAGCCTGGATGTCCAAACTCCAGCGTATTAAGAGATAACTGATATCCCTTGATAAACAAATACCGCGCGCCGCCGAAGATATAAAGCGTGCCCATGGTCGCCACAAAATCAGGTATTTTGAGCTTCACCACCAATACGCCGTTCAAAAGCCCGATCAGCGCCGCCATGCCAAGCGCCACAAGCATCGCCGGAAACCAGTGCCAGGTCGCGTCCACAATGAGGGCAGACATCACAATCCCGGCAAACCCCGCCACGCGCCCCGTGGAAATATCCACGTTTCCGGTCATCAGCGGAAAGCTGACCGCAAGTGCGACAATCGCAATAAACGGAATCTGGTTAAACATGGACGCAAAATTATTTACGCTCAAAAAATCAGGACGGAACAGGAAGGTCACAAATATAATCACAATAAGCGGGATCAGAACACTGAATTCGTCCGTACGCGTAAACTTACGCAAACCGCCTGTCATTTTGTTTTCTTTTTTCAGTTCAACATGCATCATCTCGCCCCCCCTAAACCATTGCCTTGTCTTCCATGCGCTGGCGTGCCATATCAAGCACCACCGACGCAATCAGGATGATCCCAATGAGCACCAGCTGAATGTTGGTGTCCACCTTTAGAATCCGCAGACAATACCATAACACATGAAACAGGAGCACGCCCAGCGCCACGCCAAAAATGGAACCTTTGCCGCCCGACATGCTGATGCCGCCGATTGCGCAGCAGGTGATCGCGCGAAATTCGCGCCCTGTTCCATAAACCCAGCTGGCCCCCTGCTGCTGTAACGCGTCAAACAAACCACCCATTGCCGCAAGCAGCCCCGCAAGCACAAACACCATAATTTTGGTACGGTTTACGCTGATGCCCGCCAAAAACGCAGCATCCTTATTCCCGCCGACGGCGCGCAGGCGATATCCAAACCGTGTGTATCTTACCACAAAATGCAGGATGAAAATCATCGCAATAAAGATGAAAAAGAGCCATGTGAGCCCCAGCGGACGCGCCCGTGTAAATTCTGAAAGACCCAGCGGTTTTAAAGACATTGGTTCTCCTTTGCTGATCGTTACCGCAAGTCCCTGACAGATAAACTGCGTTGCCAGCGTGGTGATCCAGCTCGTGAGCCCGACCTTGGCAACGAGCAGGCCGTTTACAAGCCCAATGAGCGCGCCGACCCCCAGCCCTGCCGGAATCGCCACCACGGCAGGCGCGCCCATCTGCGATGCAAGATAGCCGCAGGTGATGCCCGCAAGACTGCCGCTCATTCCCAGAGAAAGATCGATTTCGCCCGACATGATGACAAACGCTTCTCCGAGCGCTGCGCCTCCGATATAAATACAGGCGACCAATATCGTCGATATATACGTCCATGTGGCAAACTTGGGCGCCAGAATAGACGTGAAAATGACCAGGATCGCGATAGGAATCAGTACGCCCACGCCGGGCTTCAAAAAGATTTTCGCTCCTGCTCCCATCTTGTGCTCCCGCAGCAAATTTCTTTCCATTTCCCCCACTCCTATCTTATGGCCTTAAAGGTCTTTACGGCCATTTCCATGATGCTTGTTGTGGTCGCTTCCTCTTTATTTAACTCACCTACGACCTTTCCTTCCGTCATCACAATAAACCTGTCGCTCATCGCCATCAGCTCCGGCAGCTCGGAAGAAATCATAATAATCGCCACGCCGTTTTCCGCCAGCTCGTTGATCAGCTGATAGATTTCGTTTTTGGAACCGACGTCAATTCCCTTGGTCGGCTCATCCAGAATGAGTATCGCGGGCTCTGTGTTCAACGAGCGCGCAATGACCACCTTTTGCTGGTTGCCTCCGGAGAGCGTTGCCACCATGGTGCTTAAGCTGGGCGCTTTGATGTGCATACTTTGCATATACGGCTGCGCGCGGCTTTCGATTTTTTTGTCTGATACCGCAGGCCCTGCGCTCACCGCGCGAAGATTGGAAATAGAAATGTTGTTCTTCACATCCCACACAAAGTTAAGCCCGTATTTTTTCCTGTCTTCACTGACAAGCCCGATTCCGTTATCCACCGCCTGCTGCGTGGACGCAACATGGATTTCCCTGCCTTTCAGATACATCTTGCCTGATTTTTTAGGCGTGACCCCATAAATTGCCATGCACACTTCCGAACGTCCCGCGCCGACCAGACCCGCAAGCCCCAGCACTTCGCCCGCCCGCACTTCAAAGGAAACATCCTCCACCAAATTCCGGTTCGCAATATACGGATGCGCCACCGTCACATGCTCAACCTTGAGCACCACCTCCCCGGGCGTTACGCTTCGCTCCGGATACATGTTTGTCAGCTCCCTGCCGATCATGTCGGCAATGATTTTATTCGCCTCATATTCAGCGCGCTCAAACGTGCTGATGTTTTTTCCGTCCCTTAAAATGGTCACGCGATCCGTAAGCTCTAAAATTTCCGCCATTTTGTGCGTGACAAAAATAACGCTGGTTCCCTTTGCCTTAAGCGACCTGACCACCTCAAATAAACGCTCCACATCCGCGTCCGAAAGCGAGGTTGTGGGTTCGTCCAAAATCAGCACTTTGGGGTCCCCCGCAAGCGCGCGTGCAATCATCAGCATCTGCTGCTGCCCAATCGACAGTTTGCGCACATCCGCGCGCGGATCAAGATCGATTTTATTTTTTTGCAGAAGCTCCTGCGTCGCCGCGTACATCTCTTTAAAATTCACAAACAAAGACTCTTTCGCGCCTTTTCCTTTCGCCCGCTCCAGTCCCAGATCACTCATAAATATATTTTCAGCCACACTGAAATTTTTCAGCACATTGATTTCCTGCGGCACAAATCCGATTCCATGCATAATCGCGTCATTTGATGATAACGGCCTGATTTCCTGCCCCTCCATCAAAATTTTTCCGCTATATGTCCCATGGGGGTAAATCCCGTTCAGCACCTTAAGCAGCGTGGATTTTCCCGCTCCGTTTTCACCGATCAGTCCCAGTATTTCGCCCGCCTTCACATTGAGGCACACTTGGTCATTGGCCAGAACTCCCGGAAATTTTTTTGTAATATCGACAGCTTCCAGTGTATACATATCAGGTTTTCCCTCCCCCTTTATTTGTGTATGCGCCGCGCTCCAACGCGCGGCGCATACAGCCTTACACTATTTCAGCTTATTGAAAGAATGTGTCTACCTGTTCCGCGATCGAGCGGTGGTGTGCCAGTCCGTTTTCGCCTTCTCCGTCCTTGGTGATGATTGGTGCGTCAAGGTCTGTCCACATCGGAACTTCCTCGCCCCTGAAAATCTTGTCCAGATATTCCATTGTGAGGGATGCCTCCGCATACAGCGGATTTCCCACGACTGCCAACACTTTGCCCGCTTCCAGATAGTCAAGGTTGCCCACAGTGGGATCCATGCCGATGATCGCAAGCTCGCCGTCCGCTTTGCCTGCCTTTGTGGCCGCGTCCGCCCAGGTCACAGGGCTGTTTCCGGTTGTTCCAAACGCACCGATGATGTCAGGATTCGCCTGAATGATCGCGAGATTGACCGCCGTTGCCGCGTCGATCACGCCGCCTTCCAGCTCCGGTGCAAGTACTTTGATGCCGTCAAGTTTATATTGTGATTTCAATGCTTCAAATTCAGCCGCAAAGGTTTCCGCCGCAGTGTTTTCCGTCACGTTTTTCGTGTTCTGTGTCACAGCTACCGTTCCGGTTTTTCCGTCCAGCGTCTTTGCCATCAGCTCCGCAACCTTTTTGCCATAAGCCTTGGGATCGGGCGCCATATTGAACGCAAGGCCTTCCGGATAAGAGCCGTCCTCCTGCTGATGGTTAAAGTGCGGGATGCCTACCGTAACGCCCTGAGCCGCCACATTCGCAAGCGTCTCATAACCGGAATCGTCGCCGATCCACATCAGCAGCCCTTTGCCGCCCTCCGCCGCGAACGCTTCGCAGGCCGCCAGCATCTCAGAAAGGTCTGAGCCTTCCGTTCCGATTGCCTCCGCATTCGTGTATCCAAGCTCTTCCGCCTTTTGCAAGAATCCAAGCTGCACGATTCTGTGCACCGGATGGTTTAAGTTATCCATTGCGATCGCCACCGGATAATCCGCAGGATTGAAATCCCCCGCGGGCGCCTGTGCCTCGCCCTCATCCTGAGCGGGCGCTTGCGATTCCGTTTTTTCCGCCGGTTTTTCGGCGGATACGGACGCTTCCGGCGCTGCTGGAGCCGCGCATCCAACCACCATAAGAGCGCACAGTAAGACAACGAGTACTAAAGTTAGTAATCTTTTCATTTTATGATCCTCCATGTTTTATTTTGTTGCGGTCTTGCCGCAAATCATGATTGATAAGCAAAGATTGAATTTGCGTACTTTTTCGTTC
>CAZQDA010000129.1:0-5852 GCA_964592155.1 uncultured Christensenella sp. | reverse complement strand
AGGAAGCGAAGCTTGCAAAAGCTGAGATAGAATAAACAATTCATCGATGTTTTTGCAAGTGATGCTGACACAGTAAGTCATTTTGCCGCAAGGCAAAATGGACGGTTGCGGCTTTATCGACAGCCCGAGGCCTGACCTAAAGTCAGGCTTTTTTATTCTTTCGATTACTTTTCAAGCTATTGTTTATAATAGGTATAGTTTGAAACCATATGGAAAGGAAAGAACAATGGCAAACAGAACCTCCGCGGAATATTACGCAAAACACAAATGGTCAATTCTTGTCGTCCTTATTTTTATGCCTTTTATGGCTACCCTCGATGGTACGGTGGTGAACGTCGCCCTGCCTGTCATGGTAAAGGACCTGCATACGGACATGGAATCCATACAAATGGTCGTCATTGCCTACCTGATTGCCGTTGTTGCAACTATCCTGCTGTTTGGAAGGCTGGGGGATATCAAGGGAAAGGGTCGGCTTTTCATGTTTGGCACGGCCATATTTACCATTGGGTCTCTGATGGCAGGGCTTTCGCACTCGCTTGAAATGCTGATTATTTCCCGCGTGATCGAAGGCATTGGCGGCGCGGCGGCGCTCGCCAACAATCAAGGCATCATCACCGAAGTATTCCCCGAAAGCGAACGCGGACGGGCGCTGGGCATATCCGGCATTTCTGTGGCGCTTGGGACCATGCTCGGGCCGCCGCTGGGCGGACTCATCGTTACCTACCTGCATTGGGAATATATTTTCCTGATCAACGTACCCGTGGGCGTTGTCGCGCTTCTTCTCGCTTTCAAGCTTTTACCGCGCGGAGAAAAGACCAAACAAAAGTTGGACTACCGCGGAGCGGCAGCGCTGGCGGCAGCCGTAATTTGTTTTTTTTATGCGCTGCTTGGCGGCCAGAGCGCCGGATATGACAGGGATTACATTATCATCGCCTTTCTTGGGTGCATTGTGTTTTTTATTCTTTTCTTGTTGTTCGAGAAAAAAAGCGCACAGCCCATTGTAGATTTATCCCTGTTTCGCAATTCTCTTTTTACCATCAGCATTGTCTGCGTACTGATCCAGTTTTTTGCCATGAGCGGCATCAGCATCATCCAACCGTTTTACATTGAAGATGTGCTGAAAATAGACCCGGGCTCCACAGGGCTCATCATGATGAGCTTTCCCATTGCCATGGGCGTCCTGTCGCCACTGTCCGGCTATATTTCCGACAAGGTGGGCGCTGCAAAAATTACGCTTGTAGGGCTTGTGATTATGACGGCGGGCCTCGCGCTGCTTGCAACGATGAACGCCTCCACCGCCCCTGCTCAATTAATCTTAAGCCTGTGCGTGGTGGGCGTGGGAGCAGGCGTTTTTTCCGCGCCGAACACATCGCTTATTATGTCCACCGCGCCCAAAGAAAAACTGGGGATCGTGGGCAGTATTAACGCCTTTACGCGGAACTTTGGCAGCGTGACAGGAATTTCATTGCTGACGACGCTGCTCTACTCGCTGATGAGCTCTAAGGTTGGCTATCAGGTCAAAGGCTTTATTTCCGGAAAGCCGGATGTATTTGTATATGGAATGCAGACCGTCTATGCCATTGGCACGGCCATTTTGTGCGTAAGCGTGGCGCTCACCGTGGTCAGGCTGTTTCAGGACAAAAAAGCAAAGGCGCGCGAAGCGGCTTCAAAAGCTTAAGCCATTCTCCTGCCGACGGCATATGACAATCCGATAAAAAAACGAAAGAAAACCCCCTGCGGCATAAGCTGGGGGTTCTCTTCAGACTTATATATTAATTGTAGGTTCTGTTTGGGTGGGTTATGTTTCTTGGTTCGTTTTCATACCATAGGCAAGCCCTCCTCGTCTTTTTGTTAAGTCTATTTTAACGTTCCATTGTGAATTCTGTATGAAAAAGGTATGAACATTTTATAACAATTCGTCAAAAGATTGGTCACAAGCTTTTGGTATGAATTGCATACGCAAGCGGTTTGTCACAAGTCTTGCACAACCTGTATTAAGCTAAACCGCTTTAAGAATTCGTTGGAACGGATTCGGTTAACGTAATCGTTGTGGACGCTGTTCTGCCGGAACGCTCGATGGTAATTTCCACCTGATCTCCCGGCGCATGCTTCTCAAGCACGCCGGAAAGGTCGGACGATCCTGTGATCTGCGTTCCGTCAAGGGACACAATGCGGTCTCCCGCTTTGATTCCAAGGCTTTCAGCCTCCGAGCCTTCTTCCACTTGCAGGACATAGATCCCCGTGGAGGAAAGCCTATACGACATCGCCGCCTGCTCCGAATTAACGTCAATCACAGACATGCCCAGCGTTGCGCGTCCCTGCACATAGCCGTTTTGGATGAGTTCATCCAACACCGCTTTTGCTTCGTTGCCCGGAATAGCGAAGCCCAATCCTTCAATATTGGTTCCGCCGGATTTGGCAACCACCACGCCGATCAGTTCTCCCTGTCCATTAAACAGCCCGCCGCCCGAGTTGCCCGGGTTGATGGCCGCATTGGTTTGCAGCAGCGTCATTGTGCCGTCTCCCAGATCGATTTCGCGGTTGAGCGCGCTGATGATGCCATCCGTTACCGTGCCGCCCAGCGTGCCCAGCGGATTGCCGATTGCAACCGCCATATCTCCCACCGAAAGCGCCTGCGAATCACCAAAGGTCACAGCCGTAAGCCCTTCCGCTTCAATCTTGAGCACCGCAAGATCCATTTGCGGATCCCTGCCGATGAGCGTCGCTTCATAACTGTCGCCGTTTTTCAGCCGCACGGTGAATTTGCTGCCCCCCTCCACAACGTGATTGTTGGTGGCAATGTAACCGTCTTCCGAAATCACGATTCCGCTGCCTGCCGCCTCGCCGGACACCTGCTGCATAAACATATTGGTCTGCACCACCTCCGTTGTGATTTCCACAATCGAGTTTTGGGTTTTATTCACGATTTCCGAAACCGAAAGATCACTTCGGTTGCTTACGTCCGCCGCGGTCTGGATTACGCCGGTATCATTTACCATCGGCGCAGTTGCGCTATTGCCCCTGCCGGTCATTACCCCTGCGCCAAAGCCAAACACTGCCGCCGCGCCCACACACAGCGAAAGCACGACTGCTCCCGCCTTTTTGGTTAAAAACGGAGTCTTTTCTTTCTTGGGTTTTTTATTTCCTCCGTCCGGCTGCCCGGAATAAAACTGTTCGCTGCTGATCTGCCGCGGATAATTGCTGTTGCCCGTTTCAGGATATCCCTGATTTTGGCTGGTAATAAAATCTTCTTTTAATTGATCGTCCCTGTGATCAAAAAATCTGTTATCATTCATTGGTTATTAGCCTCCTTCAAAAGCTTTGTTCTTATATCAAATCTGCTGAATTTCTCGTTTGCTTTACAATTTAATGATAAAGCAGGAACGTGACCAAACTTTGAACTGGGTTTGAATAATATTTGAAAGAAACGTAACAAATTTGTGAAGTGGACAAAACCAACCCGCCCCGCAAAATGATATGATAAAGGAAGAGCATAAATAATTCTCACTTTTTTGCAACCTTTTTGGGGCGGCGGCGCTCTATATAGGTGAACAGACAAAATAGCTATTTTGCAAAAAAGGCGGTGACAATATAGATGGATGAAAAACAGTATTTCAGCGCGATCTATGAAGAAACCTATGCGGACATTCTGCGGTATGTGGTGATCAAAACCGCAAACGCAGACGCGGTGGAAGATATCGTGCAAAATGTATATCAGAATTTTTATAAGCGGATCAGACGGCGGGGGTTTCGCGATATTTACGAGCCCAAAGCGTTTCTCATAACGCTTGCCCAAAAGGAGCTCCTCAAACATTACGCAAAAAAGAAAATACAGGAAGAAAAATTTGTGCTGGATATGGATGTGCAGGAGATTGAAGACGATCTGCCCTTTGAAAAGCTGATCGAGAATCGCGAGCTTACACACCGCATCTGGCAAGCGGTCAAGGAAGGGCCGCTCGGATGCTATCAGGCGTTTGTGCTGTTTTATGGATATGATTATTCCATTGCCTATATTGCGCATGCGCTTCACATCACAGAACAAAACGTCAAAAGCAGGCTGCACCGCACACGCGCTGTGGTGCGCGCTTTGCTGAAAGGAGCACAGGACGATGAATGAACATGAATTTTTAAAAGCAGTGGCTGCGGCGCATCTGGATGGACGCGCCCTGAAGCACAAGATATTATATCAAAATAAAAAGCGGAACAAGAAAAGCTGGCTGATCCCTGTTATGGCTTGCCTTGCGGCGGTTGCGGTGGTGTGCACGGCCGTGCCGCCCGTGCGCGCGGCGATTCTCCAGTGGTTCAAGGCGCATTTCAGCGTGGAAAATTATGTGGCGCAGCCGCAGGAAAGCAAGGGCAGCGCGCCAGAGCTTGACGCGATCATTCAGAAAAGCACGCCTGCTGAGGCGGAAAACAGCATCGTGCTCTCGGATGTGAAATCCGGCTGGGAAAGCTGGGCAGATATGCTCGATCCCAAGATCAATGACATCTATTTTGACGGACGCAAGCTCATCTTAGGCATTGATATGGGCGGCGGCGTGCCAGAGCTTATTTCGCAAAACAATTTTTCAAGTTCGGATGGGTTTGAAAAGATCAGGCTTGGTGATCCGATGTATCTTGAAATGAACGGTACGAAATATGATATGCGCAACGGCAACGGTCTTTCCGGATTTATTGATCTTGCAAAGTCCGAATATGACAAATATGACGCATACAGGGATGAAAACTATGAAATGACGGAGGAAGGAATCGCCGCCATGCAAGAGGCGGACTCCTGCCTGTTTGCTTTCACAATCAACGGCTTTGAGCCGCGGACGCAACCAAAAGACGGTGATTTTGTTCTGCCGGAGTTAACCGAGGAAGAAAAAGCGGAACTGGCGGAAATGCGGCGGGAGGACGAAAAATGGTGGAAACAAAGACAGGCGCAATATCAGGCATTTGACCCGGAATACATTCCGGCGGAATTGAAAGAATTTGATGCCGCGCAAAAGCTGCAGGGTGTGCAGCAGGCAACGGTCGTGATTCCGATTGAAACGTGGAATGAAGTGACCCATGAAGAGGAGGACGGGACGCTTACAGGCCATAGGGAAAGCGAGCCCATCGCCAAACTGACCCTAACATTCAGTTTTGACCCCGCCGCGCAGGAACTGGCGAATCAAAAGGAATACGAATTAAGCGAATCGCGCATGTTTACAGGCGAGGAAACGTTCCGCTGGGCGGACTGGAACAGCGAGGAAGACTACGCCACCTTCAAAAACATCACCAAAGACCTTTCCGGCGCGCAGATGACGGTAAAGCGCATGGAGGTGTATCCGGACCAGACGCTGCTTTATGTGAGCGTGAACGGCTCGGCGCAGTGGAGTGAACAGGAACGAGAGATGTTTTGCTCCAGCCTTACGCCACAGGTATTAGGAGACGGGCAGCCGCTGATGCAGACGGGCGAGCAATACGGTCTTGAAGAGCAGGGAGAGGATATGGGACTATGCATTGAGCTGCAAATGCTCCCCTCGGAGGTGGAAACGATTCATACCTTTGGACTTCTGTGGACGCTTAGCCGTTACAGCGGCTATGACGATGTTCCTTATGTAGAGGGCAAGCCCACCCGCATCAAAAAGGACGAGATCGATGGCTGGCAGGAGGAATCCACACAGCTTGAGCAGTGTGTTCTGGAATTCAGCCTGAAGGATGCTCCAAAGTAAGAAGCTGACATCAAAAAAGCAGCAAGCCGCTGCTTTTTTTGATCGCGGTTTCAAACGTCCTAAATCAAGCGATACGCTGAAAGCCTTTTGCCTGCCGCTAAACAGCCGCCGCCTGCCGTCCGACCGGCGCGCGCCGCGTGACCAGCCAGCCAA
>CAZQDA010000128.1:5156-5858 GCA_964592155.1 uncultured Christensenella sp. | reverse complement strand
CATACGTTTCTGGTCTCTCTGCTGGGCATCAAACATGTGGTACTGGCTGTAAACAAGATGGACCTGGTTGATTTCGACGAAGCAACGTTCGACAGGATCGTGGCCGATTATAACACATTCGTTTCCTCCCTGAATATCCCCGATATCACCTACATCCCGCTTTCCGCGCTGGATGGCGACAACGTGGTGGACAGGAGTGACCGCACCCCCTGGTATGAAGGTCCGTCGCTGCTCGACTTCCTCGAAACAGTGCCCATCGACCAGGATCGTAACTTCGCCGACTTCCGTTATCCGGTTCAGTACGTACTGCGCCCGAACCTGGACTTCCGCGGATTCTGCGGAAAGGTCGCCAGCGGCATTGTCCGCAAGGGAGACACGGTGATGGCATTGCCCTCAGGCAAGACCTCGAAGGTAAAGAGCATCGTGACGTATGACGGAGAACTGGAGTACGCTTTCCCGCCGCAGTGCATCACGATCACGTTGGAAGACGAGATCGACCTCTCGCGCGGAGAGATGCTGGTTCATCCCGATAACCTGCCGGTAGCCGCCCGTAACTTCGAGGCCATGCTGGTCTGGATGGACGAGGAACCGATGGATATGAACAAGCAGTTCTACATCAAGCATACCACCAACCTGACACGTGCCCGCGTGGACAGTCTCCGGTATAAGGTGAATGTGAATACGATGGAGGAGTTGAGAATG
>CAZQDA010000128.1:0-5056 GCA_964592155.1 uncultured Christensenella sp. | reverse complement strand
GACAATGGACAATTGACAATGGACAATGGACAATTGACAATGGACAATGGACAATTGACAATGGACAATGGACAATGGACAATGAGGCTGAACGAGATCGGTCGCGTTGTGTTTACGACCGGAAAGGAGTTGTTCTTTGATCCCTATCAGAAGAATAAGCAGACCGGTGCTTTTATCCTGATCGACCCGATCACGAATAATACGTCGGCGGTCGGTATGATTATTAATGAATTGACAATTGACAATGGACAATCAGGAGAATTGACAATTGACAATGGACAATGGACAATGGAGAGAACAGATAATTGTCAATCGTCAATTGTCCATTGTCAATTAAATCCCTCTGCTCTCGGAATCGGAAAGGAACACGACGAGGCGATCGACAAGATCTGCAAAGAGCTGGAAAAACAAGGAATCAAAATTGAAATAATAAAATAAAACATAACCCCCGGAGATTCTGAATGAAAAATTGTCCATTCTCAATTGTCAATTGTCCATTGTCAATTCTCCATTCAGAATCTCCCTTTGTCAAATAAATAGAATGGGATTGCTCGAATTTGATAAACTTCCGATCAATACGCTGGTCGGAGCCAACTGGAAAACGTTTAAGGCGCTGACGACGGAGATGGAGATCGACCGCGGTTTCCGTAACAAGTATTACCTGACCAAGTCGGTCTGCCGCCTGCTCAGTCTGTTACAGCCCTTTGAAGACGCCCGCTACCGCAAGCTGGCTGAAAAGCCGTTGGAGATGGACCCCGTGTTCATCCTCGGACACTGGCGCAGCGGGACGACCTTCATGCACAATGTTTTTTCGTGCGACAAGCATTTTGGCTACAATACGACCTATCAGACCGTATTCCCGAACCTGATGCTTTTCGGACAGCCTTTCTTCAAGAAGAACATGTCCTTCCTGATGCCCGACAAGCGTCCGACCGATAACATGGAACTCAAGGTAGACCTGCCCCAGGAAGAGGAGTTCGCCCTGGCAAACATGATGCCTTATTCCTATTATAACTTCTGGTTCTTCCCGAAACAGATGCTGGAATACTGCGACCGCTATCTGCTGTTCGACACCATCTCCGAATCCGAGCGCCAGATATTCAAAGAAACGTTCCTGAAGCTGATTAAAATCTCCCTCTGGAATACCCGCGGCACACAGTTTCTCAGCAAGAACCCCCCTCATACGGGGCGCGTCAAGACGCTGGTCGAAATGTTTCCGAATGCCAAATTCATCTACCTGAAACGGAATCCGTATACCGTGTTTGAAAGCACGCGCAGCTTCTTTACCAACACGATACAGCCGCTCCGCCTGCAAGAGATCACGAATGACCGCATCGAAAGCAACCTCATCGAAGTCTACCGCCGCCTCTTCTATAAGTTTGAGGATGAAAAACACCTGATCCCCGAAGGAAACCTCGTGGAGGTGAAGTTTGAAGATTTCGAGCAGGATGCCTACTCGATGACGGAAGAGCTGTACAGGCAATTAAACCTACCCGGCTTTGAAGCGTCAAAAGAGGCGATCGGCAACTACCTCGGAAAGAAAAAAGGCTACAAAAAGAACCAGTACAAATACGACGACCGTACGGTACGGATCGTAGAGGAAAACTGGGGCATGGCGCTCAAAGAATGGGGCTATCAGCTGTAGAAATCCGAATTTCTGGTCCTGCGATCGTTCCGCAGCCCCGGAAATTCCAATTTCTGGCTTCGCAATCGTTTCGCAGCCCTGGAAATTCCAATTTCTGGCCCCGCAATCGTTTTGCAGCCCCGGAAATCCGAATTTCTGGTCCCGCAATCGTTTTGCAGCCCCGGAAATCCGAATTTCTGGTCCCGCAATCGTTTTGCAGCCCCAGAAATTCCAATATCCAACAAAAGTAAATATGAAACTGAAATATAAACATCTATTTTTCCTCCTAATTGTCAATTGTCCATTGTCAATTGTCCATTCCCAAGAAAAGGAGGTTCCGCTGGCCTTTGGCGACATGGACCAGTGGGTGGTCCGCGAGATACAGGAATCGGGTATCATCGGAGGAAATAAGAAACACCTGTATGAGCTGGGTCCGACCGATACGATTGTCGGGAATAACGCTTATCATAATCAGGGAGGTTCGCCGTGGGCAAACTCCAACGTGATGGCGAAGGTGGCAGGAGTGGTGAAAACCAATACATCCGTATTCCCCGAAAAGAGAGGAAACGGTTGGTGTACACGCCTCGAAACCCGTTTGGAAAGCGTGAAAGTGCTGGGACTGGTGGACATCGAGGTCATAGCTGCCGGCTCTTTATTTCTGGGAACAGTACACGAACCGATCAGGGGAACGAAGAATCCGCAGGCAATGCTCGGAAGCGGAGTGTCCTTTACGAAACGTCCGAAAGCACTCCGGTTCGACTATAAAATGAAGTTTGCGCCCGAAAAAAAACGCGTCCGCAGCACCGGTTTTAGCCGTAAAACAACTGTTGCCGGACAGGATTCGATTGCCGCCATCTTGTTTTTGCAAAAACGCTGGGAAGACAAAGACGGCAATGTCTACGCAAAGCGTATCGGGACAATGGTGCAACGCTATGCCCAGGATACGAATGGATGGGTGAATGGGGCAACATATCCCGTTCTGTACGGAGATATCACATCCCACCCCGACTATAAACCGTATATGCAGATTCAGGTGGAAGAACGATATACGCTGAATAGCAAAGGAAAAAGCGTACCCATCAAAGAGGTGGATTGGGCGGAAGAAGAAGAAACACCAACACACCTGGTACTGCAATTTACCTCCAGTCATGGAGGTGCTTATATCGGTTCACCCGGCAATACCATGTGGGTCGATAATGTGAAACTAGTATATTAATTAAATTGACAATTGACAATGGACAATGGACAATTGGAAGAACAGATAATTGTCAATCGTCAATTGTCAATTGTCAATTCATCAGAGTATTATGGAAGCAAAGGATCGAATACAAGCATTGCGTGAGGCATTGGAGCAACATAATTATAAGTATTATGTGCTTTCGGCGCCTACAGTATCAGACCGTGAGTTTGATGAGCAGTTGAAAGAGTTGCAAACGCTCGAAAAAGCCTATCCCGAATTTGCCGACCCGCATTCGCCCACGCAGCGGGTGGGAAGCGATTTGTCTAAAGAGTTTGAACAGGTGGCACATAAATATCCCATGCTTTCACTCGGTAATACCTACTCGGAGGAGGAAGTGCGCGATTTTTATGACCGTCTGGCACGCGACCTGAACGAATCCTTTGACGTAGTCGCGGAGCTGAAATACGACGGAACATCCATCTCCCTGACCTACCGGGAAGGACGCCTGGTGCGTGCCGTTACCCGCGGCGACGGAACCCGTGGCGACGATGTGACGGCAAACGTGAAAACGATCCGCTCCATTCCGCTGAAGCTGATGGGCGATAAGTACCCGGCCGAGTTTGAGATACGGGGCGAAATCCTATTGCCGTGGGCGGAATTCGACCGATTGAATAAAGAGCGCGAAGAGCAGGAAGAGCCTCTGTTCGCCAACCCCCGAAATGCCGCGTCGGGAACGCTCAAGCAGCAGAACCCCTCCATTGTGGCTGCCCGCAAGCTGGATGCCTATTTCTATTCTATGCTGGGGGAACACCTGCCGGCGGAGACGCATTTTGAGAATCTTGAAGCCGCCCGGTCATGGGGTTTCAAAATACCGGATGTGATCCGGAAATGTGCAAGCCTACAGGATATCTATGACTATATTGCCTATTGGGATGCTGCCCGCAAGAACCTGCCGGTGGCAACCGATGGGATTGTCTTGAAGGTTAATTCACTCCGCCAGCAGAAGAATCTGGGCTTTACGGCTAAAAGTCCGCGTTGGGCGATTGCCTATAAGTTTCAGGCGGAACGGGCGGTGACCCGTCTGAATGCAGTGACCTTTCAGGTTGGACGCACGGGGGCAGTCACGCCGGTCGCTAATCTGGAACCGGTTCTGCTTGCCGGTACGACTGTCAAACGCGCCTCCCTCCACAATGCCGATATCATCGAAGGGCTCGACCTGCACATCGGCGACAGGGTGTATGTGGAAAAAGGAGGGGAGATCATTCCGAAGATTGTAGGGGTGGAGGAGAGAGAAGAATTGACAATTGACAATGGACAATGGACAATGGGAGGGGAATTGACAATGGACAATGGACAATTGACAATGAGTGGAACAGATAATTGTCAATTGTCAATTTTCAATTGTCAATTGAAAAAGGTTTTGTTTCCGAAAGTTTGTCCGGAATGTGGGACAAAGCTGTACCGTCCGGAAGGGGAGGCGGCTCATTATTGTCCGAATGAATCGGGGTGTCCTCCGCAGATCAAAGGGAAGATTGAGCATTTCGTCACGCGCAAAGCGATGAATATAAATATGGGGCCTGAGACGGTCGAAGACCTCTACGAAGCCGGCTATGTCCGGAACATAGCTGACCTGTATACCTTGCAACTGAAAGAGCTGCTGCGCCTCGACCGCTGGGCGGATAAGAGTGCCCGCAATCTGCTTGCCAGCCTCGAAGAATCGAAGCAGGTTCCGTTTGAACGTCTCCTGTTCGGTTTGGGCATCCGGTTTGTCGGCGAAACGGTGGCAAAGCGCCTGGCATCGGCTTTCCATACGATGGAGCAACTGAAACAGGCGACGCTGGAGGAGCTGATGGCGGTGGATATCATAGGCGAACGGATCGCACAAAGTGTCATCGACTATTTTGCCGACGCGCGCAATTGCGAATTGATCGATCGGCTGACGGAATATGGGCTGCAAATGTCTCTCTCGGAGGAGGCTGTGGCGAATCGTTCAGACAAACTCAAAGGGCTGTCGATCGTGATCAGCGGGACTTTTACCCATCATTCGCGCGATGAGTATAAAGCAATGATCGAACAACATGGCGGCAAGAACGTGGGAAGCATCTCCGCTAAGACCAGCTTTATTCTGGCTGGCGAGAATATGGGACCTTCAAAGCTCGAAAAAGCGAACCAGCTGGGGATAGAGATCATGAATGAAAACGAATTTTTAAATCGGATTGCCGAATGAAGCTGACCACTTATTTTATCCGGAA
>CAZQDA010000127.1:0-6073 GCA_964592155.1 uncultured Christensenella sp. | reverse complement strand
GAACGAGCCGGAGGTATTGCTGCTCGACGAGCCGCTCGGCGCGCTCGATTTAAAGTTCCGTCAGGAAATGCAGCTTGAATTAAAACGGATGCAAAAATCGCTGGGCATCACCTTTGTGTATGTGACGCACGATCAGGAGGAGGCGCTCACCATGAGCGACGCCATCGCGGTGATGAACGACGGCATCATCCAGCAGCTCGGAACGCCCGAGCAGATTTATAACGAGCCTAAAAACTCATTTGTGGCGGACTTCATCGGGGAATCCAATATCATTAGCGGCATCATGAAGCGGGATTATTTCGTCCATTTTGCGGATAACGATTTTGAGTGTCTGGATCGCGGCTTTAACGAAAACGAGCCGGTGCAGGTGGTGGTGCGGCCGGAGGATATCGAAATCACCAAACATGTGAATGACGATATGGTTACGGGAACCGTGTCTTCTATCATTTTCATGGGAGTGCATTATGAAATCCGTATCCATGGAGATAACGGTTTTGAGTGGCTGGTACATTCCACGGATTATTACGGCGTGGACGAGCGCGTCGGCTTCGCGCTGGGGCCGGATGATATCCACGTCATGGAAGTAAGCCAGTACGACAAAATGCGCATCGACGACGTGGCGGAGGCGGCGAAATGAGAAAGGGAAAAACACCGGAATCCATTACGGAAACATTGCAGACGCGCAAGGTTTTCGCCATTCCCTACATCGCGTGGGTGGCGATTTTCACCATTGCGCCGCTGATCCTTATTCTGCTGTACGCGTTCACCGCGACAGGCTCCGGCGGGGTGATGATCCTCACCACGGAAAACATTGCGCGGGCGTTTTCACCGCTCTATATGACCGTGTTCTGGCGCAGTGTGTGGATGGCGTTTGTGGCGACGGCGGTGTGCCTGCTCATTGGTTATCCCGCGGCGTATTTTATGTCCAAAATGAAATCAAATTTTGCGGCGCTGATCTCGGTGCTGTTCATTCTGCCCATGTGGATGAACTTTTTGCTGCGCACCTACGCGTGGCGCGCGCTGCTCGATAACGCGGGCATTATCAATCAGGGCTTGATGGCGCTCGGCTTTGAGCCAATTCAGTTTTTGTATACGGAGGGCGCGATCATCTTCGGGCTGGTGTATAACTTTCTGCCCTTTATGATTCTGCCCATCTATTCCATCTTTCAGAAGATGGATACATCCTGCATTCAGGCGGCGCAGGATTTGGGCGCAAACAAATGGCAGACCTTCTGGCGGGTCACGCTGCCGCTTTCCAAGGGAGGTATTATCTCAGGCGTTACGATGGTATTTATGCCCGCAATGACCACGTTTGTGATCACGCGCCTGCTTGGGGGAAGCCATTTCATGATGTACGGCGACCTTATCGAGATGCAGTTTCTGCTGCTCTCGGAATGGAATTTCGGCTCGGCGCTCGCGGTTGTGATGATGATCCTGACCATTGTTTTCATGTGGCTGCTGCGAAGGTACGACAAAGAAGGGGAAGGAGGCGCGCTGATGTAACGGCGTCCCTCAAACGGACGCAAGGCGCACAACTGCTATGGCTAAGTTTTTCAAACGGTTTTATCTGGCAATCATCCTGGTGTTTATGTATCTGCCCATCGCGGCGCTCATCATTTTCTCGTTCAACGGATCAAAATCCATGGCAAAGTGGACGGGCTTTTCCCTGCACTGGTACGAGCAGCTTTTCTCTGATCCGGCGATTGCGGAGGCGGTATGGGTTACGGTTTCCATCGCAATCCTTGCTGCGGTTGCGGCAACGCTGATCGGCACGCTCGCTGCCATCGGGTTTGATAATTTCCGCAAAAAGAGCAAAAATGCGATGGTCAACATCACCTATATTCCCATGGTTAATGCGGAAATCGTGACGGGAATCTCGCTTTTGCTGCTGTTTATTTTCCTTAATATCCCGCGCGGATATTGGACAATGCTGCTTGCGCATATCACGTTTGACATTCCCTATGTCATCTTTTCCGTGCTGCCCAAGCTGCGGCAGATGGATCAGGGGACGTATGAGGCGGCGCTCGATATGGGAGCAAAGCCGGGCTATGCGGTCAGAAAGGTGATTATGCCGCAAATTGCCCCGGGCATCGTCACAGGCTTTCTACTGGCGTTTACCATGTCGTTTGACGATTTTATGATCAGCTTTTTCACCTCGCAGGGAGCGATTCAAAATCTGTCCACCTACATTTACAGTATGGCGCGCGTGGGCATCAATCCCATGATCAACGCGTTGTCCGCAATCATGTTTGTGGTGGTCATTGTGCTGCTGCTGGTCATCAACCTGCGGTCCATCCGCAAAACGAAGAAAGTACCGCAAGCCGAAAGTTTCCGCTAGCATTTGGAGAAAGTATAGATAACAGATAAGGAACAAATATGAAAAAGATTGTAACAATGATTTTGGCGGCGCTCCTGCTTATGCTTCCGCTTGCGGGATGCACGGATAATGAGGGCGGCGCGGACGGGCGCAAGGTGGTGCATTTTTTAAACTGGGGCGATTATATCGATCCGGATGTGATCCCCATGTTTGAGGAAGAAAATCCTGATATCAAAATCAGTATGACTACCGTTCCCTCCAACGAAGAAATGTACGTCATCGCCACCACCGAAGGCACACAAATCGATATCGTAGTGCCGTCTGAGTATATGATCCAGCGGCTCATGCTGGAGGATAAGCTTGCGAAGCTCGATCATTCCAAACTGGAGAATTATAAGTATGTGGAGGAGTTTGCAAGCACATGCAGCTACGACCCGAATGCGGAGTATTCGCTGCCGTATACATGGGGTACGTTTGGCATTCTTTACAACAGCACGCTTGTGGAGGAAGAAATCGACAGTTGGGACGCGCTTTTCGATCCCAAATATGCCAAGCAGATTTTGATGTACGACAGCATCCGCGACAGCGTGGGCGTTGCGCTCATCAAGCTTGGCTACAGCATCAATACCCAAGACCCGCAGCAGCTTGAAGAAGCGGCGAATCTTCTGGTGGAGCAAAAACCGCTGGTGCTGGCATACGGCACGGACGACCTGCGCATGACCATGACCAACGGCAGCGCGGCAATGGCGCCCATGTATGCGGGAGACGCGGCTTATTCCATGGTCGATAATCCTGACCTTGAATACGTGATCCCAAAGGAGGGCGCGAATATCTTTGTGGACGGTCTGTGCATTCTGAATACAACGGATGTCTATGAGGAATCCCTGCGCTTTCTCGATTTCATGATGCGTCCTGATATCGCCGCGCTCAACGCGGAATATACAGGCTATTCCACGCCGGAAGAGGCGGCGCTTGAGCTTGTCGATCCGGAAATGCTGGAAAACTATGCGTTCAATCCATCCAAGGAAGACCTTGAAAAGTGCGAATATTATGAATATCTCGATAAAAGCATCCTGCGCCTTTATGAAGACGCGTGGATGAAAGTGAAAATAGCGTGACACGAAAAAACACCCATCCGATTCCGGATGGGTGTTTTTTCAGTTATCGATTTTTATGATTGCTTGTCTGTCGTATCCGCCGATAGGCATTTGCTCTTTTGAAAAAAGCCCCCGTTGTGTAAATCATGGTGTTTTGCGAAGGCTCCCTTACATGAGGCAAAGCTTCGGCGGATTGACAGTAATAAATCACCAGGATTTTTTATATAAAATTTTAAATTGTTTCTCGATTAAAGGTTTCTTTATCTAGTCCGGTTTTGTTGATCGAGCAGGCGGTATCATGCAAGCATATTTTTTTGTCCTCCTTTCTTTTGATTGATCTTAAGTATAACCCTCTTATGTGAACATACCATGAATGAAAAATGAAGATTAAAGAAAGATTCGACCTATTCTGTTTATAAACCGAAATCAGGCGGGCAAACAGGAATAATCCTTTTGCATGGCGATTTTCAGGATGGGAAAAAAGCACGGTTTTCCGTATCGGCAGGGGGCTTTGTAGAGGATGGATATCGGTTATGGTTCAAAATCCCTGTTGACAAATCAGGCGTGATGTCATATAGTTAGTTACATAAGCAACCAACTAAACAAGAGGGAGGTTTCAGATGAAAATTGATTTTGAGAGTGAAATCCCGATCTATCTGCAAATTGCCGCGCAAATCGAAGATTCCATCCTGTCGGGCGCGTTTGAAGAAGAAACGCAGGTTCCCTCCACAACCGAAGTTTCCACGCTCTACCGCATCAATCCCGCCACCGTTTTAAAAGGGATGACATTGCTGGTAGATAGCGGAATTTTATACAAAAGACGCGGCGTGGGCATGTTTGTGAAAGAGGGCGCCTTGCAGGCGATCCGTGAAAAACGCAGGCAGTCTTTTTATGACGATTACATTTTAAAGTTGCTAAGCGAAGCCAAAAAGCTGGACATCGGAGAGGACGAGCTGATCCGCATGATCATGAAAGGGGAAAAGCAATGATTGAACTTAAGAATATTACAAAAAATTTTCGAACCACGACTGCGCTTGACCATGTGAACCTCACCTTTGAGAAAGGTTGTATTTATGGGCTTTTGGGGCGCAACGGCGCGGGAAAATCCACGCTGCTCAATCTTGTCACCAACCGTATTTTCCCAACGCAGGGCGCTATTTGTGTGGATGGATCGCCCGCCATGGAAAATGACGCCGCGCTTGCGCGCATTTCCTATATGAGCGAGGATATGCTGTATGAATCCTCCATTACTGTGCGCCGCGCTTTTGGCTGGGCGAAGCTGTTTTATGCGTCTTTTGATTTAGACTATGCCTATGCGCTCGCGGAAAAGTTTACGCTTGATCCAAAGAAGCGGATCGGCAGGCTGTCCACCGGCTACCGCTCCATCTTTAAAATGATTTTAACGCTTGCGTCCGGCGCGGAATATCTGCTGTTTGATGAGCCGGTGCTGGGTCTTGATGCAAATCATAGACAGCTTTTTTATAGCGAGCTTCTTGCGCGCTTTGCGCAAAACCCCTGCACGGTGATCCTTTCCACGCACCTGATCGAAGAGGTTGCGGGGCTTGTCGAGCGGGTTGTGATTTTAAAGGACGGAAAGGTGCTGATCGAGCGCGCGGCGGAAGAAATCCAGAAGATGGGCTTCACCGTTTCCGGCAAAAAGGAAGAGGTTGCCGCATGGTGCGCGAATCAAACTGTTCTTGGCACGCAGGAGCTTGGCGGACTGATGCTCGCGCACGTTCTCGGCGAGCAGGCTTCTGTTCCGGTAGGGCTCACCATGACGCCGCTTGACCTGCAGCAGCTCTTTATCCATTTGACTAACGCGTAAGAAAGAGAGGATTTTTGAAATGAAACTGAAGCAAATGCTTTACTGGCAGTGGAATTCCAGCCGCGTCGCGTTCCTTGTGTTTTTTCTGATCGTTATAGCCGTTACCATAACGGGAACCGCTGTCGTGGCGATGATAGGGGAAGTTGAGAATTCCTTTTCCGCGGTTACGTATACCGAAATCAGCGGGGCGGACGCAAGCCTGACGAGCATTGAATCTTTCCCCGCATTTGTGCCGGAGGGCCAAGCTATTACAACCAAAGCCTATCTCAATTTCAATATGGTTTCTATGATCCCCACCGCGATTTTCCTGTTTATTGTCGGACTTGCCAGCTTTTCCGAAAACCTGCGCGCCGCCGTTGCAAACGGCGTATCCCGCCGCACGCATTTCAAAAGCTTCGTGGTGTTTGCCCTGATCGCGGCTCTTGCGTCTGTGGCGCTTTGCCTGGTGATTGATCTGATCCCGCGCCTGTCGCCGCATACCTATTCCGCGGCTTTTTCACAGGGAGCGGGCGAACTGTTTGTGTACTTTTTGATGATCAGCCTGTTTGTGATGACGCTTGGGTATTTCATTGCGGGCGGATATTACCGGATGACCAAATTGCCGAGGGTATTTGTCTCCGTATTCGTACCCGTGGGAATTATCCTGTTTGTTTCCATGAAAGATTATTTCTTGCCGTTTATGATCATAGCCCAGTTTTTCAATGATCTCTCAAACTGGATGGGCAACATATGGAATGCTTCTCTATTCTTTGGGCTTTGCGCCGCGCTGCTGCTTGTGTTTGGCTGGCTGGTCACGCGGCGCGCGCCGGTCGGACGGCAGGCGGCGGCTGTTTA
>CAZQDA010000126.1:0-6088 GCA_964592155.1 uncultured Christensenella sp. | reverse complement strand
TATTCCTTTTCCATTTTTCCCAGCCGCAAACGGATATCGATCAGTGGAATAATGCTTCCCCGCAAATTAATAATTCCTTTGGCAAAATGAGGAAACTCAGGAATCTGCGTAATTTCCTGCATTCCGACAATTTGCACCACATCCGCAATCGATACGCCAAACAACTGCCCGTCAACAAAAAACGTAAGATATTTCCCATCCATTTCCGAACTTTTGGCTTCGTTTGATAATTCCCGCCATGTCATTTCATTTGTTTCTTCCATACAGAGTTGCTCCTCTCCTTATGATTAAAAAAGCATAAATATACATCGCAGTATGATTCCCAGTCATTCACCAGCGCATTGCACAATTTTGCTCTTCAACGATTTATCACTATGCTTTTGTAAAAAACGTGCTCAATTTTGGCTTTATTATAATACTTTTCTTGCTCAGTATTATTTTAGCTTGAAATTCTATACATATTCGTTCGTGCTAATATTTATGCAACGAGTGCCTTGTTAGGTACTTTTTTTTACTCTAAATTGCATGAACGAAAATGTATACATTACAACCCAAGTATATTTTTAATATATCACACATTGTATGTTGTGTCAATTTTTTTGCCACTTTTTTTTGTGTCATATTTTTTGGCGAATCGATTCGCCGATGGCTTTGCACCTGGATTCTTACCACCTACTCAACCCTTTATTTTTTGGATCAGATCCACCGGCAGCAATCCTTCCACGCTAATTCCTTCCGGAAGGTACTCAATTTTCATTTCTTTTCCATAGCGGTTCACCAGTGCCAGAAGATCGCCCCGCTCATACCCAATCCTGCCTCCAAAGGATATCATCTGCGGGGCAAGTTTCTCAGCCACCCTTGCAAGCAGCTTCTCCATGCCATATCCGCTGCGCGTGGACAGATATATCGTGTCTTTTTCATCCGGCGGAATTTCCGGCAGAAGATCCGCCTTGTTCATTACGGTAATTCGCGGCTTTTCATCCGCCTCCAGCGAGGAAAGCAGTTCGTTCACCACTTCCATCTGCTTTTCCGCATTCGGATTGGATGCGTCTGTCACGCACAGCAAAAGATCCGCATGCTTTGCCTCCTCCAGCGTCGAACGAAACGCACTCACAAGGTCATGCGGCAACTTTTCAATAAAACCCACCGTATCTGTAAAAACGGTTTCTCCTATCGCGCCCAGCTTCACCTTTCGCGTCACCGGATCAAGCGTCGCAAACAGCTTGTCCTCCGCCAAAACGCCCGCATCTGTAAGCGCATTAAGCAAACTGGATTTGCCCGCGTTCGTATAGCCTACAAGCGCAACCTCTTTTACATCGTTTTCCCGCCGTGCGCTCCTGCGCAAGTCGCGCTGTTCTTTTATTTTCTCGATGTCCTGTGTCAGCTCGTAAATCCTGCGGCGTATCCTGCGCCGGTCCACCTCAATTTTTTTCTCGCCCGGACCCCTTGTGCCGATTCCGCCGCCCAAACGCGAAAGGGCGGTTCCCTCCCCTTGCAGGCGCGGCAGCGAATACTGTAGCTGAGCCAGCTCCACCTGCAGCCTGCCCTCGCGTGTGCACGCGCGTCCCGCAAAGATATCGAGAATCAGCATGGTGCGATCAATCACTTTCACGCCCAACAGCTCTTCCAGATTCCTCGTTTCCAGCGGGGATAACTCATCATTAAAGATCACCGCATCCGCGTCGGCCGCCGCAAGCTGCAAGGAAAGCTCCTGCGCTTTGCCTTTTCCAATATAATAGGCCCTATCCCGCTCTCTGTTTTGCGTAACGGTTCCCACAACTTCTGCTCCCGCCGTCTGCGCAAGCCCTGCTAGCTCTTCCATGCTCTGCTCCGTGGTATTTAAGCCCACGAGCACAACTCGCTCGCTTTCATCCTGCGTTTGATGCATGCTGACAAGCTGCGCCACGCGCTCGGTGGTAAAAGCAATTTCCTGCATCAGCGCCTGCTGTGGAATCCTCCCCGCGCGAAACGGTCCGGCAATTTTGACCTGATCAAGCTCGTCTCCAAGATATCCCACACAAAGGGAAACAGCCTTGCCATCGCGCACAGAAATTGCCGCCATGGCGTCAAACCGCGTGGAAATCAGCGTTCCGATGTCCACCTCGGACAGCATAGAGCTCCCGTTTGGATGCGTGTGCAGCGCGCGCACGCCGGATACCCCCTCAAAGGCTCTCCGCACGCGCATATAAGGCATTTTGACACTCCTGTTGTCCCCCACGGATACATCCAGCACTTTTCCGCCACGCGAAAGAAACACAGAGATCTCTTTTCCGAGTATCTGCGTCAAGCGCGCCATTTCCTCCAGCAATTCACCGGATACAAACTCCTGCGTCTGCATCTTGTATTCATATAATTGATTCAATTCCTCCAAAATGGAGTTCTTGATTCCTTCCAGTTTTCCATGTATTTCCATACCGTTATTATAACAAAGAAATGGCCGTTCGCCTATGGCTAAAGCAAGATTGTCACGGCAGAATTATCCATGCGATATGCCGGATAAGCCACTCTCGCACCTCCGCACACCGCCTATGCGGGCGGCCAGAGTTTAAAAAAATGCACCTCATCCGCGCTGCCGCGTCGTGCCGGCCCACTTTTGAGGTGCATCTTATCATTTACATAGAACTCTGTCAGACTGCCTGATTACAGCGCTTCAATCACAATTTCCTGAACCTTCACTTCATACGGCTCAATATACTTAAGACCCCGTTCACGCTCTTTTTCCCTGCCGCCCACATAACAGTTGCTCGGCTCGATTCCCATCACATAATCGCCCGCAAAAGGATTTTTCCAGTTCACAAAATACTCGAGCTGTTCCGGCTTTGTCCAGAAGCGCAATCCCTTTTTCAGTTTCTCGTTATAAATACCCGCATAGCCCATTCCGTCCTTTGCGGCTTTGTTGTCGTAATAATAGACCTCCTCCGCGCCGCTATCCGATACATCCGGATAAACGAGGCGGTTTTCTATCTTTTCTTTGGGGTAATCCCCGTTTGCCGCCGCAAATTCGCCGCTGGTGTCAAGCTTCACTCCCGCGTCGAGAAGCGGATATCCCATATTCATGTGGTAAAGCACAAGATATGGCTCGCGCGTCGCTCTTAAGTTGTGCACCTTATCCTTGAGATACACTTTATTATCCCCATACTTCACACGAATCTCGCGCTCCAGCATCATGCTTTTCCCAAAAATGCACGCGGTGCGCATTTTGCCGCGCAGGATAATCTCCGGAATTTCTCCATCCAGATTCACTTCGCAGCAAAAATCTTCAGCCGGACTCGCGCTGATGTCCCCATGCAGCCCGAGTGTCTCTCCATTGTCCACACACGGCTGACCGACCTGATTTAATCCGCAGGTTGTCAGAAGTCCGCCATTGAACGTTTTAAGCCAGCCGCCCAGCTTGTCGTCATAATAAGCCGGTGCCGCCATGCCCCCCTTGGAAAGGTAGGCGCAATTATCACCCTGAATGGAAAACCGTCCAATGTCCATCGCCCTGTCCGGATATACGGTAAATTCAATGCCCGCGCCGTTATTCACATCGACTGCGCGCATACCGTCCGCCCTGCCGCCTGTAAGCCTGTACTGGTTTGCGTAAAAAAGCTGTGATAGGTCTCCTGTGTAACGATACATTTCCTTTTTTGATAGCATAACACTGTTCCTCCTGAACCCTCATAAAATGACCTGATTTGGAATTTTAATCTCTATTATTATATCGCATTCCATTTTCAAAGTATATCTAAAATCCTGCGAAAAAATTTACTTTGCCCTGTCTTAACCCCCGCCTGCCTGTGTCTTCAGCCATAGCGCTTTTTTCACAAATTCATCATATGCAAGCGGTGCGCTGAAAAGATAGCCCTGAAATTCATTGCACCCCAGCGCGGTCAGCCTGTCAACCTCTTCAATCGTTTCCACATATTCCGCAAGCACCGAGAAATGCAGAGACTTACTCAGATAAATGATCGACGCGATAATCTCTGCCGACCTCTCGTTGCGCATCATATCTTTTACCAGCTCCCCGTCCAGCTTCACCTGATCAAACTGACTGTTCTTTAAATACCGCAAAGAGGTATGCCCCATGCCGAAATCATCAATAGAAAGCTGATATCCCTCCTGCCGCAAAAGGCTCAGCTTTCGTGCCATATCCGGCGTGTCTTCCAGCACCGTCTGCTCTGTCACTTCGATACAAATATTACGCGGATTCGCCCCGTTTCGCCGCACAACTCCCTGCACCTTCTCAACGAAATTTTCTATTTTCAGAAAATCCGCTGTAATATTCAGGGAAATCTGAAACTCTGAGCCGATCTCCCTGTTAAGCCCTGCAATTCCGCTACTCCCCATATCCAGAATGTATTCCTCGAGTTCCGGTAAAAATCCCGCCTCTCTCGCGATCTGAATCACGAGCGGGGGCGTGATAAACCCTCCGATTTCGTGCTTCCAGCGCAGGAGCGCTTCCGCGCCAAAGCAATCTCCTCCTATGCGCACCTGCGGTTGATAGTAAAGCTCCAGCGTTTTCTGCCGGACCGCGTGCCTTAAATCTGTGGCCAGCATTTTTGCCACCGAACCAAAGCGGTCGTTGCGTCCCAAAAGCTCAGGCGGCTCGTTTTTATTTTCTGCCTCCGCAAGGATCGCTGCCAACTCTTCAATATCTTTTTTCAGGTTCACCACCTGTTTTCTTTCGTAAAGCCTGATAAACGGGCGATAAAGAAACACTCCCACCGCAAGGTTCACCGCTTGCAATATGCATCCCGCAGCCGAACCCGTTGCCATATATCCACTGAAAAACACGGGCGTAGTCCATCCCACCGTCTGCGCGGCGTAAGGCACCAGCCCAAGATAAGTGGCAAAATAAGAGATCACCGTCGCCGCAACCGGTGTCAAAACAAAGGGAATCAACAGCACCGGATTAAACACAACCGGCAACCCGAACATAACAAATTCATTGACGTTGAACAGCACCGGCGCAACGCCCATTTTTGCGATATCCCGCATGCTCCTGCGGCGCGAAAAGAGAAAAATGGCAATCACGAGGCTGAGGATTGTCCCGCACCCTCCCATAAATACGAATACATCAAAGAACGTCTTGTTCAAGATTTCCGTGGGAGCTAGCCCCGCGGCAATATTCGCCGCATTGATCTGCGTGCCCTCAGCAAAATACTGCTGGGATACATTATCCATCACATTTCCGCCATGGATTCCAAAAAACCAGAACACATTC
The DNA here is from genome assembly GCA_964592155.1 of uncultured Christensenella sp. Taxonomy (GTDB): domain Bacteria; phylum Bacillota; class Clostridia; order Christensenellales; family Christensenellaceae; genus Christensenella. Next base: position 882 of record CAZQDA010000126.1, on the reverse strand, counting down.
AAAAAGAAAACAAACAGAACCCCTGTCAGAATGCCTTTTCCAAGACCTGTAAACACGTTAATCATTGCTTCCGCGAGTAAATCCGACAGGTTTTTAACGCCCAGCACATCAAAAAGAACATAGTGGGCGATCCCAAACACGAGCAGCACGATTGCTCCGGGCAAAATGAGGGAAAACATCGTATTAAAATCATGATCCGTGCCATCCGCATAAATTCTAAAATTCAGTTTTTTGATCGATGCCAGCCGGATAAAAAGCATGCTGGAAAAGATCGCTGTCAAAATCGCAAGAAAAAGACCGTTCACCCCAAAATTACTCATGGAAAACGTTTCCGACTCCACGCCTGACATAATCACAAAACAGCAAAACGCAACAAGCGGCACACTGATGCGCATAGAAAGCCTGTTGCTGTAAAGCTCGGCATAACTGTAGCTGATGGTGATCAAAAAGATGGGCGCCAGAAAGTTAAAAGCCGCCCCATGAATAATGGTTAAAATCCGGTGAAGAATTTCGCCGTCAGGCGAAGTCAAAAATTCTTGATATGTTTCAATTGGCAGGCTCAGCAAAATAAGCGCCACCGAGCCGATCATCAAAATGGGAATCGCTGTTACAAGACCTTTTCTGACTGCACGGAATACCCTGCTGTTCTCGATCAGGTCAAAGAATTTTTGAATGGTTTTTGCCAAATATGCCATTACGTTTTCACCCGCGCTGTTCTGAAAAAATCCAAATCACCAGTTGATATTGCACATAACGTTACCAATCCATCTGTTCCCAAATGCCATTATAACATAAAAAAGCTTTGTTGTGTGCTTCTTCTCTGCTTGACTGTACAAAAAAAACGGCCTGCGTTTGCAAGACCGCTTTTATCTGAATTTTTGC
>CAZQDA010000125.1:1418-6208 GCA_964592155.1 uncultured Christensenella sp. | reverse complement strand
TAGTATATTGTTGCTGTAATTTTTCTTCATCTTTATTCGTCATCTTATATAATTAGTATTTGTCTATATTGTCCAGCCGCCGCTTTATAAGGTCAGCAAAAAGGGGACGGAAGATAAATATCTTTACAGCGATGAAGCGCTTAAGGAATATCTGGCGGAAGTGGGAGACGGCGCTGCCATCCAGCGGTATAAAGGTCTTGGAGAGATGAATCCGGAGCAGCTTTGGGATACCACAATGGATCCTGATAAGCGCGTTCTTTTGCAGGTGGATATGGAAGACGCGATTGAAGTGGAAGAGACTTTTTCCATCCTGATGGGCGATAATGTTGAGCCGCGCCGCGAGTTTATTGAAGAAAATGCCAAGCTGGTGGCGGATTTGGATATTTAAACCGGAACGGCAGGTTTTGGACAGGGTGTAAGAAAAAAAGAAGAGGTAACGATTTTGGAAATCAGTAAAAGTATTGTACCCATAGATATTAATAAAGAAATGCAAAAATCCTTTATTGCCTACGCGATGGCGGTTATCATCAACCGCGCGCTGCCGGACGTAAGGGACGGGCTTAAGCCTGTGCACAGGCGTATTTTGTACTCCATGAGCGAGCTTAACATGTATCCGGATAAGCCGTACCGCAAAAGCGCCCGTCTGGTGGGCGACGTGCTTGGTAAGTATCATCCGCACGGCGATACGGCGGTTTATGACGCGATGGTCAGGATGGCGCAGGATTTTTCCATCCGCCACATGCTGGTGGACGGCCACGGAAATTTTGGGTCTGTAGACGGAGACGGCGCGGCGGCAATGCGTTACACGGAAGCGCGTATGTCCAAAATCACGCTGGAGCTTTTGCGCGATATCGAGAAAGATACGGTTGATTTTTATCCAAACTTTGACGAAACGCTGGAGCAGCCGGCAGTGCTGCCCGCAAGGTATCCAAATCTTCTTGTGAATGGAACGGGCGGGATCGCGGTCGGTATGGCCACAAACATCCCGCCGCATAATCTGGCGGAAACCATCAATGCGACCATCGCGCTGATCGACAATCCGGAAATTTCCATTGAAGAGCTCATGGAGGTAATGCCCGGGCCGGATTTTCCGACGGGCGGAATCATTATGGGCGTTTCCGGCATCCGGTCTGCGTATAAAACAGGGCGCGGCAGGATTCGCGTGCGCGCCAAAGCGGAAATTGAAAAATATGGAAACAGCGACGACAGGGAGCGGATCATTGTAACAGAGCTTCCCTATCAGGTCAATAAAGCGTCGCTGGTGGAAAAAATTGCGGAGCTTGTGCACGAAAAGCGGATCGACGGGATTTCAGACCTGCGCGACGAGTCGGATAAGTCCGGCATGCGCATTGTCATCGAGCTGAAGCGCAACGCAAACGCAAATGTTGTGCTCAATCATTTATACAAGCATACGCAGATGCAGGATACGTTCGGCGTGATCATGCTGGCGCTTGTGGATAGCGAGCCGCGCGTATTGAACCTAAAGCAGGTTTTGGAATACTATGTGGAGCATCAAAAAGAGGTGATTGTGCGCCGCACGAAATTCGAGCTGGAAAAGGCCGAAAAACGGGCGCATATTTTAGAAGGGCTCATCATCGCGCTCGATAATATCGATGAAATCGTAAATTTGATCAAAAAATCTCCTGACGCGGCGACGGCGCGCGCGTCCCTGATGGAGCGGTTCGGGCTTTCGGAAATTCAGGCGCAGGCGATTCTCGATATGCGGTTGCAGCGCCTCACAGGGCTTGAACGCGATAAAATCGAAGCGGAATATAAAGATATCCTTGCAAAAATCGAACATTTCAACGCAATCCTTTCCACGCCGCAGATGGTGCTGGATATCATCAAAGAAGACCTGGTTGAAATCCGTGATAAATTTGCGGACGGACGCCGTACGGAAATTACATTCGACGAAGATGATATCGATATTGACGAGCTGATTGCGCGAGAGGATATGGTTGTGACGCTCACGCATTATGGCTATGTCAAGCGTATCAGCCTCGAAACCTACCGAGCGCAGAGGCGCGGGGGCAGGGGAATGGCGGCGATGTCCACCCGTGAGGAGGATTTTGCGGAGCAGGTATTTGTGACGTGTACGCACAATCAGCTGCTGTTCTTTACCAACAAGGGAAAGGTGTACATGAAGAAGTGTTACCAGATTCCTGAAGCGGGCAGGACGGCAAAGGGAACGGCGATTGTCAATATGCTCAACCTCGATCCGGATGAAAAGGTGTCTGCAGTATTCCCCATCGAATCAGAGTTGGAAAAGAACTCAAACCTTGTGATTATTACAAAAGGCGGGGTGATTAAGAAGACGCCGTTTACCGAATACTCCAACATCCGTCAAAACGGTTTGCGCGCGGTTAACCTGCGCGAAGACGACGAGCTTATCGCTGTAATGGAGACGGATGGGACAAAGGATATTGTCGTGGGAACGCGCGACGGTATGTCCATCATGTTCAACGAGGACGATGTGCGGCCTATGGGCCGTGTCGCCACGGGCGTGCGGGCAATCAAGCTGCGCGCGGGAGACAGCGTGGTGGACGCGAGCATCGCGGAACAGGACAAACAGATTCTGGTCATCACGGAAAATGGATACGGGAAACGGACGGAGACGTCGGAATACCGCTTGCAGTCGCGTGGCGGAATCGGGCTTAAGTCCATGAATATTACAGATAAAACCGGAAAGCTGTGCGGTCTTAAGGTGGTGGACGGCAGCGAGGATATTATGCTGATCAACGACGCGGGCGTGGTTATCCGCATGAGCGTGGAGGAAATCTCCCTGATCGGGCGCTCTACGCAGGGCGTAAGGCTGATGCGCGTGGACGACGAAACAAAGGTGGTGTGCGTCGCAAAGATTATGGAGACCGAAGAGGAGGAAGATCCGGAAGGATGCGGCTGCGAAGAGGAGGGGAATTCTTCTGAAGCGCCGAAGGAAGTTCCCGCAAGCGACGAATAAGAGAGTATAAAAAAGACGCGCGTCAGACTGATCTGTTGCGCGTCTTTTTGTTTTATTCCTTTGCTGACGGGATACAGATATCGCAGCCCTGCCGGATCGAATATGCGTCAAAATAACGGTTTTCAAGTGGAATCCAGCGCTGGCAAAAATCGGTAAAGCCATCCTCGCCGTTTCGCTTTAAAATGCGGCGCTTTTGTTCTGCCGGCGATATCGACAGGAACAGCTTCAGATCGTAGGAATCCGCAAAGCGCGGATGCAGGCTGTATGCCCCCTCGATTATTGTAAGCGGGGCGGGATCCACGGCCTTGATTCCTGAGTAGCTGCTTGTTTTGCAGTCAAAAACGCGGTGAGCAAAGGGCTTACCGCGGAGAAGCGGCAAAAGAACCTCCTGCTCAAACCGTTCGTAGTGGATATTTCCGCCGGGCTGCTCGTAGCGTTCCTCCGTACGAAGCTGCGGCGGCAAAAAGAAATCATCCATGTGGATGATGGATGCGTCAAAAATAGCACGCAAAAGCTGTGCGGCTGTGGTTTTTCCGGCCGCGGAATTTCCGTCGATTGCCAAAACGACGCGTTCTTTTTCGCAGAAAGACCGATTGATTGCGTAAATCACAGGCAGCAAAAGCGCGTACTGCGTGGAAATGACGCGATATGCCGGATGATAGGCTGTACGGTAGACGTTGCTGTGACTGACAATTGGATATTCCTTTTGTTTATATCCTTTCAGATAATGCGCCAGATCCTCTGCTGAAAAAGAAAAAACCCCTTCCCGCGCAAGGCGGCGCAAAACATCAAGCTTCAATCGGAAATCGTCCCAGGTACCGTTTGTGATAGCGGACGATTCCACAAAAATCTTATGAAAGCAAGGCAGAGGAAGCTGTTCGGAACTGATTGCGGATAAATACAGCCGCTCATAACCGTTGCCGATCTCCTCCAAAAGGGGCATAGTCTCCCTCGAAAAGAGATTCGAATACTCTCTTTCCAGAAAAATGAGGCTCTCTTTTTCCTGCGTGACAAGATGCCCTCCGCCGAACTCGTGCTGATACAGCAGCTTGACAGAGTCGCACGGCTGCATGAGCGGATACCTTGCGGCGTGGGTCTTAACTAGCGTGGCGAAGCGGTTCATAATCCACCAGTCTTGCTTTGCGCAGTGAAAAAACCAGAATTGGAATGACAATCAGCTGGATGATAATTCCTGGAATGGAAGTCACAAACGCTGTTGTGAGCCATATTTGCATGGAATATTCTCCCGCGCGGAAAATCAGGGAATTTAAAATACCATAGGTAATTCTGCCGCAAATCATGGCGCCTGTAAGGGAAAGGTAGAGATTGGCAACAGAATATTTTGTTTTGATCACGCGCAGCAAAAGACCGGAAACGAGTCCGTAAACGGCCAGCTCGCACAGCATGGCCGGCAGAAAGCCCATAGGTGGCATTCCGGTGATCAGGCTGGACAGCAAAGGCGAGAGCACGCCGCACGCAAGGCCGTAATATGGCCCGCAGATGAGGCCGCACAAAAGCACGGGAATGTGCATGGGCAAAAAGATGCTTCCGGCATTCGGAATGGAGTGGAACGCAATCGGCAGAACAATGCCAAGCGCAATACATAAGGCTGTCATAATCAGGTTTTTGGTATGGTTCATGTTGTTTCCTCCAATAAAAAAAGATATCGGCTTTCCTCCGGAAGGCGGATATCTTCTTGATATCATTCAATCGTAAAGAATAAAAACGGTTTCAATGGATTGGCTTCTGCCAAAAACGCCAAGGCTTCGTGCCGGCGACAAAATATAGTATAGTGAAAAAAAGAGCGTATGTCAATTGGTGAGATCAAAAA
>CAZQDA010000125.1:0-1318 GCA_964592155.1 uncultured Christensenella sp. | reverse complement strand
GATCAAAAAAGCAGGTGTTATGGATACTTTTTATTCTTTTGAGATGGATTTTATCAAGGAAACAGCATCATGAATCAGATCAGAGACAGGGCTGTTTTGCGTTCCAACGACAACAGCGCCGCAACGGTTGATGGGAATTAATATTTTTTGCGCAGGGCTCTGACCTGCCGCGACAGCCATTGCAGGCGTAATTTCGCCCAGAAGCGCATCCGCGATCACAATACCGATTGGCCCCACGATGACATCCGCGTCGCGGCTGTTTACAATGACCGCATTTTCGCCTGTGGCAGCGTTCTTTGCGCCGCCCTTGATCATACCTGCTGTGGCAATGCTGTTTGTTCCCACCGCAACAATGTCGCTGTCCGGCATTTCTATAATCAATTCCTCAATAAGCTGCTTTCCGATTCTGCCACCCTGACCGTCAATGACGAGTATTTTCAAAATAAAATCCCCATTTCTTTGCGTTAGCTTTATTTTACCACAGGAATAAAAACAATGCGAGTCTATTGAGGCCGCTGGTTATAAAGAAAAAGTGCAGGCGTTTTTTGCAGTGAAAATAAATCGTGAAAATCACAAAAAAAGGATTTATGATGATATAATTAATAAGGCCAGTCTTTGACATGTGGGAGGTTTTATCATGACAGAAAAGGAAAAGATGCTCAGGGGAGAACTCTATTTTGCCTGTGATCCGCAGCTCGTGGAAGAGCATAAACGGGCGCTTAAGCTTTGCAGGGAATATAACGATGCAGACCCTAAGGACGATGAAGGTCTTGAGCGGATGATCAGGGAGCTGGTTCATGTCAAGGGTGAAAAAGTTACAGTGAAACAGCCAATCCGTTTTGACTATGGATCGAACACATATTTTGGAGAGAATGTGTATATCAATTATGGCGTGGTCATATTGGATGTATGCGAGGTGCGCATCGGCAACGACGTATTGATTGCGCCGAATGTGCAAATTCTGGCTGCATCCCATCCACTGGATCCGGAAGAACGAAAAAGCGGGAAAGAATGTGGGAAACCGGTTACGATTGGAAATAATGTCTGGATCGGCGCGGGGGTGATTATCTGTCCGGGTGTTACGGTCGGCGATAACGCCATCATCGGCGCGGGGAGCGTGGTTGTAAAAGATGTTCCGGCAAATACTGTTGCCGCAGGCAATCCGTGCAGGGAAATCAAAAAGATATAATTTGATAGAAAAGAGTGATAGCCATGCTATTTTGATCTTGACAAAAGCATAGCGTTATTGCTATACTATTAAAGCATATTTGTGTGGAGAAATGTCCGAAAGGTTTGACTTGTCTCCAGTGTGGAAGGG
>CAZQDA010000124.1:0-6301 GCA_964592155.1 uncultured Christensenella sp. | reverse complement strand
CGCAATAAGGGCAAAAAAAACATATAGTTCTAAAGATGTGTTTGTAAAAAGGGACCAGGGCAGGTTTTCAATAAACACAGGAACTTTCTCGGCTTCAGCATATGCAGAGCCATAACCGATATAGCCGTTTGGGATGTACGCCATACAATAATGCGTCAGCAGGATCAAGTAGCACGCAATCAGTTTGATGCCGTCCAAATATTTGATTCTTTTTTCCATGTTGATGCACGCTCCGTCCCTTTTTCATTTATCTAAGTTGGCTTCCAGACAAAACCGTTCATTCTAGCAAATCAAGTATCGCAAATACGTCGAGGCAAGGAATTTTTTTAGTCATTTCTCCTTTGGTATTTTGATCACTGCTTTTGTGCCTACTCCCACCTCGCTGCTTATCGTCAGCGTTCCCCTGCACATCGACCATAGGCGGTCACTCACGTTTTGAATACCAATGTGTGTCTCCGGCTCTGCCAGTGGCTCATTGACATCAAATCCCACGCCGTCATCGGTAATTATAACTTCGTACCACCCGTCCAAATTTTGTGTGGAAATTGTGATCGCGCCACCATTTTTACGTCGCAGAATGCCGTGCTTGACCGCATTTTCTACCAGAGGCTGCACCGTTAAGGATGGAATTCTAAATTCATCTGTTTTAATATCATAGATAATTTGCAGCTTGCTTTCAAAGCGCTTCTTTTCGATGTAAAGATAAACTTTGATATGCCGCAATTCATCCGCAAAAGGAACAGATGCGCATTGATTTAACGTATCCAGATTGTGCCGCAGATAGTCTGCAAATTCAGCGGTCACCTTTTTCGCTTCTTTTGGATTTTCGTCACACAGACCACAAATAACAGTAAGCGTATTATAAAGAAAATGTGGTTGTATCTGGCTGAGCAGGATAGAGATACGGCTTTGCAGTAGCTGTTGCTGTTGCTCTTGCAGTTGCTTGTCAAGCTGAGTGTTGCGCACATCCAGTTTTTTGTTCGCGGCATATAACGCCATTCTGCTTTCCAAAATATGGTGAGAGATAAAAATACCAATCACAAGGCAGGTGACCCCATGCGCAATATCCATTTCTGCATAACGTAAATCTTTTGCCAGAAGAGACACAATGGAGAAGATACAAGTTGCAACGATGAGAAATCCGTACATATAGTGCGTAGGAATGATAAACAACATTGGCAGAGCAAGCAAATATACAATAAAAAGCGTTGCCCTTGAGTTAGGCTCATATACCGTGCCTAGCAGGCACACAAAAACAAACATGACGAAAGAAAACAAAAATATATATATTCTGGTGAAGGTGATGCTTTTGAGTACTTTCATCTTAAAAGCACAAAACATACTGAGCAAGGCAAAAAAGCAAATGGCATACGCTTCAGAATATTTTGAGAACAGGCTCGTCCACGACCCTATTCCAAGATAACATCCAATAATAATTGTCATAATCAGAAGCAAACGATCCATCATTTTAGAATTGTATTGATGGATCGCCTCACTTTGTGTCAGGAAAAATTGTTTGCTTTTCCCACCATAGCACCATGTCTCAACCTTTTGGTTCACAACATTCTCCGTTTTTAAAAAAATACTTCTTCATTTAAAAAGTCATGCCATTACAGAACGGTTCTTTCCTTCCGCTTTTGCCTGATACATTGCCTGGTCGCTGAGGTTGATTGCATCCAGAATCGGCGCACAAAAATCATAGCTTGCAATTCCGCAGGAAACAGAAACCGTACTGTTCCCTAATTCTGCGATGGGCGAGGTTTCAATTTCTTTCATCAGATGTTTCAAACGCGCAAAACATTCCTTTGCGGACATGCCTGGGAGCAACACAACAAATTCATCGCCGCCATAACGTGCGGTACAACTGTTGTGCGAGAAATGCTTGCGAATACAGTCCGAAATGTAGATCAACGTTATATTGCCAGCTTCATGCCCAAAAGTATCGTTTACTTTCTTAAAATCATCAATATCCAAAAAAATGATGGAAGATTTTTCATAGGCGCAATTCTCCTCTGATATTTTGTTATCGACAAAGAGTTGAAGCCCTAACAGATTATACAGCCCCGTTAATTCATCACGACAGACTTTTTGTTGCAATATATTTTTCTCTTTTTGTATGTGGTCAATGACATGGCGTTTTTCCTGTTCGTTTCTCATCAAAAGCAATGCCGCATACCACGAAATTCCAAATACAATAAATAGCATCATGCAATCTAACAAAAAATAAGGATCGCTTCCGCGCAGATCCGTGCCGGCGCAAAACATAGCGATCAACTCCCCTGCCACACAGCAGACGCCGACAATGTTGGTAATTTGTTTTTTTCCAAACACCACAGAAATGGACAGCGGCACAAAAAAGCTGCACAAGGTAGTCGCAAAAATATTATGAATCGATGCTGCTGCAGTGCATATCGTCACCATTGTAAGCATTGCCACTAGTGATTTTGTCATAGAACTCCGCTGTGTTTTGTAGACAATATATCCGCTTATAATGCAGGCAGTAAAAATGATACCGCCCGGTAAAAGAATAAAACGCAAAATGTACTCAAGCGGCGATTGATCACGCAGTCCAGCGGCTGTCAGTATGAAATAATAAGCAATCTCAAATGTAAAAATCACTGTGGCTGCTACAAAATTTGTTTTTGCAATGCGCTCCTGCCAGAGTTTGTTATATCGCGCGGAGTATTGTTCATATACTGTCATCTTTTTGTCCTTTGTTAATGGAATATGGCAAGTTTTTTCTCTTGTATTCATTTTATCAATCAAAGCGTCGGAAAAGCGTCGGAAAGAAAAAAGCCTTTCAACCACGGTTGAAAGGCTTTCCTGCTTTTTGTGTGTAAATACGCGACTATTTTTCAGCAATGTATTCCAGCCTGCAGATCAGTACCGTCAATGGTATAACGCAATAAGCAATCCTCCAAAGCGTTTTTGCAGCTACATGAAAAATTTACGCTGCGGGTGTTTCTGTTGATGAGGCCGCCGGAATGGATATCCGACACAACATGATAAGATTCGTAAACCAATACACAAAATACTCTTTTAAATTTTTTCATCCATTTATTCCCTTCGCCGTGCGTATCACAAATCAGCATCAAACCTAATATCTTCTGCGCAATCGTGAAATTTTTGTTTTATTTTTCTCAAAGATATTTGTACGTAGGAATTGTGTCATTTTTACACCGACGGTTTTCCGACGCTTCGTTTGCTAAAATAAATTATTGTCGTATTTGAGACAACAAAGTTGATCAGACTGCTGTGGCTAACTTCGGGCACTTTGAGCCAATAATGGCTTGATGCGCTGCGGAAATAGGGATTGACGGAGTAGCTTTCAGCGAATTATTAGAAGAAGGGAGGTGTATTGTATATGAAAGCATTGATTATTGGCTTAATTGCAGCTGCTTGCACAGGACTTTCTTTTATTCCTGCGGTAGGCTTTTTGGGTTTTGTTGGATTAATTCTTGCGATTATTGCTTGGGTAATGGGCGCTAAAGCAGTAAAGGCCGATCCGTCGGACAAAAAGTCAATGGCCGGCAAAATAATCGGTATAATCATTACGATCTTAGCCATCGTTTCGATTATTTTGGTGTTTGTTTTGGCAGCGGCACTTGTTGGTGCTGTTGTGGGAGCAACACTGTAACCTTAAGTGTATATAAATAACCACCTTTCTCGCAATAGAGGAGAAGGTGGTTATTTTATGTGGAAATTACTCGAAAAGAATCTCTGAACAGCATCAAATCCACCATTGCTCTTGCTTGGTGGATTTTTGCATTTCATGCGTGGTACGGCGGGCTCTTTGTGTTTCAAAAGTGGCAAACAAGAAATATGACGATAAAAAGATTCTTCAAACGACATTGATATGACATTTTTTCATGATCAAAAGCGCCGCGTCATGCGCAGCCTCGTCTGATCCGGCGCAGCCTTTGCTGTCTACTGTAATCATCGCTTCTGGAAAGAGCGTTTTGATTGTCAGCGCATTAGCTATGACACAAATATCCGTACACAAGCCTACCAGTTCGATCTCCCGCACGCCGTCGAGCATCTCTTCCTTCGACCAGTCGTACCCGAAATGCGCCTTTGGAATACAACGTGCATCACCAACCGATATGCCGTCGCAGATAAGCCATCCATCGCTGTTTTCAAGGCAATGTTCCACAGGCAAATTCCTTCCTTCCGGTGTACATAAATAATCTTTGTTGTGCGTGTCCTGCGTAAAAATAATCCCAACGTCATTGCTTTTTGAGCCGCGGTATTTCTTTACTTTTTGTTGTACATACGGGACGATTCGCTGCGCGGCAACGCTCCCCAGCGATCCGGTAATAAAATCATTTTGCATGTCTATTACAATCAAAACTTTTTTCATCATTATAACTCCAGTATGATATTTTTCGCCCTAAAAAGATCGTAGACGGAAAGCAAATATTTGTCTACGATTTTATCATGCCACCCGCATAGTTTTCTGTCAATAAGAATCACTCTTGTGCGCAGGCATTAAATATTGATCCTTCTTGCTTCCAAAATCAGTATATCCAAACTGCGTGCCTAACACCATAATGAGCGGCAACCCCATAAGCATCGCGAAAAAGAAATTGTTGATGAATATCGCTACAAAGAACTCTCCTGCCTGAACAGATGTACCAATGGCATACACAAAACCCGCGATCATCGCCGCCTGCATCAGCGACAGCAACAGCACAAGCAGCGAATATCCGATGAGATCTTTTCCTGTTTTTACCTCGAATGGTTTTTTAAAAAAACAATACCATAATTTATAGTACAAATAAGGAACCAGCAGGTTGGAAACGAAACCCGCAACGCTTCCCCACGTCAGCATGCCCGTCAAAGCGTCCTCTATAAAATTAGCAAAGGCGGTCGCAAACCCACCAACAGGACCCATAAACACGCCATAAACAGGCAACAATCCCGCTACAGGACGAATGTCCGTAAATTCGGGAATCAACACCCACGATTTAAAAGGCATTGCCATCACAAGGTGAATACCGATCAGCGCCAGCATACACAAAAACGCTTTTTTACTGTTAAACGGCAAAAAAAATTCTCTCATCGTTGCGTCTCCATACTGATTCGAACCGTTTTTTTCTTAAAGTTGGCCTCCGCCAGTATTGCGCTGATTGTGACCACCGCACATCCAACAATTGTCTGTATGCTCAAGGCTTCTCTTTCCCCCAGAACAGCGGGCAACATCATTGCCATTATAACCGTCATCAGTATTTCAAATGAATAGATGACAGAAGTATCCTGCGGTGTGGTATAGCGATTAGCGACAATATTAAGGATACCCGCCAGGATACTAACAAAATAACTATACGCAAACAACCCTGAGATCAGCTTCCCGTCAAACGGAAGCATCATAAATGTGCCTGGTTGCTTGATTGACCACAATATAAAGGAAATGCCGCCAATCATTGCGCACATCAAAACAAAAATCTGTATCGGCTCATACTTTTTCGCGGCATCATTCTGCCGAATGATATAAATAATACGCAATCCCGCTGGAATAAGCATACACAGAAAAAGAATCACGCTTTGCATTGTCAGCGTCTCTTTGTATCCGATCAATATGCCGATAAACATCACCAATACGCATACGTACGTTCTGCATTCTGATTTCCTGCCCATTAAAAGAGCGACAAAGGGAAGCAATACCGTCGTCATCGTCAACAAAAAAGCCGCCTGCATCGCTTCAACATCTTTCGTAAATTCTAATATCAAAAGATTGTAAGCCGCGTTCAGACCCGCAAGGATGAACGCATCCAAAATCATACGCTTTGTAATGCCAACCCATACTTTACGCCAAAAAACAATGCTCAAAACAAATGCGGCAATCAAATTCACAATACATATAACCGCAAAACTTGGCACCCCCTCAGGGATCATTTTGAATAATATGACTTCCACCGACCAACAAAACGTTGCCGCCAAAAGACAAATATTTGCCTGTAATTTTGTCACATCTGCTCCATAGAACGCATATACCGAATAGCTCTGCAGAACTCCAATACATCGCGTAATGATATCGATTTTGCAGCCAGTTGTGGAGTGCGTTCCTCTGCCGCGCAAAGAACGCATTTTGTGTCAATCACCGCCGCCATTCCATTTTCCGCGTTGCCTGTTGTACACTTTGCTTCACAACTACACTCATCCACTGCGGGCGGCGCCGCAAACATCATAACCGTGATTTTACTGCGCTCTGCTCATCGCTTCTCTCAGGATTTTTTCAACATCCGCACCAACCACATCCAGCCATTCAACATATCGAAATACCGTTTTTTGTATTCCCATT
>CAZQDA010000123.1:223-6374 GCA_964592155.1 uncultured Christensenella sp. | reverse complement strand
CTCGAAAGAGGCTTTGGAACGACGCTTGGCAACTCACTGCGGCGTATTTTGATGTCGAGTCTGCCTGGCGTTGCGGTAACAAGCGTAAAGATCGACGGCGTATTGCACGAATTCTCTACGATTGAAGGCGTTCATGAGGACGTCACGAATATCGTTCTGAATTTGAAGGGCTTGTGTGCAAAAATGCACACAGACGAACCCAAAAAGCTGATCATTAACGCAAAAGGTCCCAAGGATGTCACAGCTGCCGATATTGAAACGGATTCGGAAGTGGAGATTATTAATCCTGATCTTCACATCGCGACGATCGATAAGTCGGTGAATCTCTATATGGAGATTATGCTGGAAAAAGGCAGAGGCTATGTCCTTGCGGATAAAAATAAAGACGCGAACACGCCGATCGGCGAGATACCGATGGATTCGCTGTTTACTCCTGTGACAAAGGTAAACTTTGCGGTGGAGAACACGCGTGTCGGTCAAATCACCGATTTTGACAAACTGACGCTTGAAGTCTGGACAAACGGCAGCATCAATGCCGATGAAGCAACTTCTTTGGCTGCGAAAATTATGAGCGAATATTTATCGCAGTTTATCAACCTGACAGACCACGTAAGCGATGTGGAAATCATGGTGGAAAAAGAAGAAGACAAAAAAGAAAAAATACTGGAGATCACGATTGAAGAACTGGATCTGTCGGTGCGTTCCTACAACTGCTTGAAACGCGCGGGCATCAACACGGTGGAAGAACTGATTATGCGCGACGAAGAAGAGATGATGAAGGTGCGTAATCTGGGCAAAAAGTCACTGGAAGAGGTTCAGCAGAAGCTGGAGGCCCTGGGGCTTTCGCTGCGCAAGGATGATTGATTTCCTAATATGTACGGAGGTATAAAAACGCTATGAGAAAATTAGGCAGACCTTCCGACCAAAGAAAAGCGATGCTTCGCGGCCTGGTGACTTCGCTGCTTTGGAACGGCAAGATAGAGACAACACTGATGCGTGCGAAAGAAACGCAGAAAATTGCGGAAAAGTTGATCACAAAAGCCATCAAGCAGTATGACAATACGGTTGAGGTGGAAAAGACAATTGACGGCACAAAGACAAAGGTTGTGAACGACGCGCCGGAAAAATTGGCAGTGCGCCGCGCGATCATTGCATATTTGTATAATGTTCCTGAAACAAAAGGGGAAAAAGAAAGCAAATATGATTACAAAAAGCGTACAGGCGACGTGAACATGCCTGTCGTGGAAAAGCTGTTCAGAGACATTGCGCCGAAATACGCACAGCGCGCAAAAGACAAAGGACAGGGCGGCGGTTATTCCCGCATCATCAAAAAGGGACCGAGACGCGGAGACGCGGCGGAAGTCGTTATTTTGGAACTGGTGTAACGCAGCGAACATTTAGAATTTTGGGAGGGGGAACTGGAGAGGCAATTTTCAGTTCCTTCTTTTGGTTTTTTCCGTGGAAAAGGATTAGGCATGGCAGACATCATTGAAGCAAAAAATTTAAAATATTCCTACCCTGCGGTGGAGGGAGAACAGGCCAAGGAGGCGCTGAACGGCGTTTCGCTTGCGGTGAAAAAAGGCGATTTTGTAGCGATATTGGGGCACAACGGCAGTGGGAAATCCACCTTTGCAAAGCATATTAACGTGCTTTTGAAAGCAAAGGAGGGTACGCTCACGGTTGCGGGCTTTGATGCCGCAGAGGAAAAAAACGTGTGGGAGATCCGCAGGAACGCGGGCATGGTGTTCCAGAATCCTGATAACCAGATCGTTTCCACCATTGTAGAGGAGGACGTGGCGTTTGGCCCGGAAAATTTGGGCGTTCCCCAGCAGGAGATAGGGCAGCGTGTACACGAGGCGCTTCTGGCGGTGGGAATGACAGGCTTTGAGAAGCGCGCGCCGCACATGCTTTCCGGCGGGCAGAAGCAGCGCATTGCCATTGCGGGTGTGCTTGCGATGCATCCTGACATCATCGTATTTGACGAGCCTACGGCAATGCTGGACCCGCAGGGGCGCAAGGAAGTGATGGACACCATCAAGTACCTGAACAAAGAGCAGGGAAAGACGGTGATCCTGATTACCCACTATATGGAGGAAGCCTCGGAGGCGGATTGGGTTTTCGTAATGACGGATGGCGTGGTAACGGATGAGGGGACGCCGCGCGAAGTATTTTCTCATAAGGAGAAGCTCAGTGAGGCGGGGCTTATGCCGCCGCTTGCAACGCAGGTTTATCAGGATTTGAAGGAAAAGGGAATCGATCTTGGAATCTGCCCCGTTACGCTCGAAGAATTGGTGGATGAATTATGCCGCTTATCATAAAGAACTTAAATTATTTTTATATGACCGGAACGCCCTTTGAGGTACACGCCCTAAAGGATATTTCGCTCGAAGTGGCGGATGGAGAATTCATAGGCATCATCGGACATACCGGCTGTGGAAAGTCCACGCTGATTCAATTGATCGCAGGGCTTTTGAAGCCGGAGAGCGGTGCCATAGAAGTAGACGGGGAGGACATCAACGCATCCGGCTATGACCGCAAAAAGCTGCGGCGTGCGGTCGGCGTGGTGTTTCAATATCCGGAATATCAGCTTTTTGAAGAAACGGTGGGCAAAGACGTGGCGTTTGGGCCGCATAAAACCGGAATGAGCGATGAGGAAGTGAATCGTTCCGTAAATGACGCGCTGCGGCTGGTGGGATTTGATCCTGAGGATGTGAGGGACATCTCACCGTTTGACCTTTCCGGCGGACAGAAGCGCAGGGTGGCAATTGCGGGCGTGCTTGCGATGAAGCCCAAGATTTTGATTCTAGACGAGCCGATCGCAGGGCTTGATCCGATTGGACGGGAACAGTTTATGCAGCTTGTGCAGCGGTTGAACGGGGATGGGACGACCATTCTGATGATCTCGCACAATATGGACGGCCTGTGTGATTACGCATCGCGCATCATTGCCATGGAGCATGGCGAGATATATGCCGATGGAACGCCAAAGGAAGTGTTCTCAGACCTTGACAAGCTGCGTAAGGTTGGCCTTGGAGCAAGTGAAGCGCGGACGGCGGCCTATCTTTTAAAGCAGCGCGGATGGGATGCTCCGGACGATATCATCAAAAAAGAGGAACTTGTTGACTTTATCATAAACTATAAAGAGGGCGGCAAATGCTGAAAAACATAACCCTGGGCCAGTACTTTCCGGGTGACACGGTCATCCACAGACTGGACCCGCGCACAAAAATACTGATTACAATTCTATTTTTGGTGGCCGTATTCGTTGTAAGAACCTATTTTGGATTTCTGGCGCTGGCAGTGCTGTTTGGCATCATAGCCGGCATATCAAAAGTAGGCGGCCGCACGATTTTGAGGAGCGTTAAACCGCTTCTGTTCATCATCATTTTTACATTTTTGCTGAATATTCTTTTCTATTCAGGCGAAACGATTTTGTGGGAATGGGGAATTTTCCATATTTCAGTCGAGGGAATAGAAAAAGCGATTTTTATTGCTATCAGGCTGCTTTTGCTGATTATTGCGACCAGCCTTTTAACGCTGACAACATCGCCCATGCAACTGACGGATGGAATGGAAAGCCTTTTAAAACCATTGAAAAAAATTAAATTTCCGGTGCATGAAATGGCGATGATGATGAGCATTGCCATGCGCTTCATTCCTACGCTTGTGGAGGAGACGGATCGCATCATGAAGGCACAGACTGCGCGCGGCGCGGAGTTTGACAGTGGAAATCTTCTGAAAAAGGCAAAAAATATGATTCCGCTGCTGGTGCCGCTTTTTGTGGGCGCTTTCAAGCGGGCGGACGAGCTTGCGCTTGCCATGGAAAGCCGCTGTTATCGCGGAGATATCGGCAGGACAAGGATGAAAACACTGCGGCTTCAGAAGATCGATTTGTGGTCGCTGGTTGTGTGTGTGGCTTCGTGCGTACTGATGATGGTTTTCCTTTGAGGAAGAGGAGAAAAAACTTGCGGATTGTATTGCAGATTGAATATGACGGCACGAATTATTGCGGCTGGCAGGTGCAGAGCAACGGAATCAGCGTCCAGCAGAAATTGGAAGAAGCGCTTTTTGCTGCACTGGGAAAAAGGACTGCGCTTCATGGCTCCGGGCGGACGGACGCGGGCGTACACGCGCTTTGCCAGGTAGCGCATTTTGACGCACAGACCAACATTCCGGCGGATAAGTTCCCCTTTGTGCTGAATGTGTTGCTGCCGCCTGATATTCGCGTCAGGGAGTCGTTTGAAGCCGAAGGAGATTTTCACGCTCGGTTCTCCGCCAAGGGCAAACATTATCGTTATGTGATCCACAACTTCCCCAAAAAGAGCGCGTTAAACCGTTTATATTGCATGCATGTTCCTGTGCTGCTTGATCTTGAAAAAATGCAGGAGGCGGCAAAGCACATCGAGGGCGAGCACGATTTTTCTGCGTTTTGCGCGGCGAATACGGATATCAAAGGCACGGTGCGCACGGTTTATTCCGTGGAAGTGGAAAAACAGGGGGAATACATTCACATCGATGTGTGCGGCAGCGGTTTTTTGTATAATATGGTACGCATCATTGCAGGCACGTTGATTGCGGTTGGAAAAGGGAAAATGCAGCCGGAACAGGTGAAACGGATCATTGATTCGAAAGACCGGAATATTGCGGGAGCAACGGCGCAGCCGCAGGGGTTATTTTTGGTAGAAGTATACTATGAGCCGCGGTTTTAGGAATAAATCATGGGAGGCGGACCATGTGAATATCGCCGATGGAATGAAAATAAGGCGGATTTCATGAAAAAGCTTGACAACCGCGCGGATTTTCAGTAAACTATTTCATGCGCCTATATGCACAATTAGCCCTGTGTATGCGCAAAAAGCGATGACGTTCGCGAAGGGACGTGGGACATCCCCAAGGGAAACGAATTGCGTAATATTTTTGATAATACCATGGGAGGAAAGCCTAATGAACACATATATGGCGAAGCCCGGTGAAGTTGAGCAGAAGTGGTATGTTGTCGATGCAGAGGGACAGGTATTCGGCAGACTGGCAAGCAAAGTTGCCAACATTCTCCACGGCAAAAACAAACCGGAATATACTCCGCACGTTGATACAGGCGATTTTGTAATCGTAGTCAATGCGGAAAAGCTCGTATTTACGGGCAAGAAACTGGATCAGAAAGTATACTACAGACATTCCGGATATCCGGGCGGTCTGAAAGAAACAAAGTACAGGGACTTAATGCAGAACAAACCTGAGTTTGCGCTGTATGAAGCGGTCAGAAGAATGCTTCCTAAAAACAAGCTGGGCAGAAAAATGCTGAAGAAGCTGCGCGTATACAGAGGTGCAGAACACGATCACGCGGCCCAGAAGCCCGAAGCAATCGAGCTATAAGAGGGGGGAAGTATTAAATGGCAAAGAAAGAACAGTTCCTGGGAACAGGCAGAAGAAAAAAATCGATTGCCAGAGTCCGTATTATGTCGGGCAAAGGTGAGATTAAAATCAACAAAAGAGATATCGAAGAGTATTTTGGGTATGAAACGCTGAAAATGCTC
This sequence comes from uncultured Christensenella sp., assembly GCA_964592155.1. Classification (GTDB taxonomy): domain Bacteria; phylum Bacillota; class Clostridia; order Christensenellales; family Christensenellaceae; genus Christensenella. The sequence continues at coordinate 840 of CAZQDA010000123.1, read as the reverse complement.
GTTCGTTCTCCGTTTGTCGTGACAGAAACAATGGGAAACTATGATGTATTTGTTACGGTAAAGGGCGGCGGATATACAGGTCAGGCAGGCGCGGTGCGCCACGGCATTTCAAGGGCGCTTACCAAAGCGGAGCCGGAGCTTCGCGGTGCGTTGAAATCGGCTGGATTCCTGACGCGTGATCCGAGAATGAAGGAGAGAAAGAAATACGGCCTCAAAGCAGCAAGAAGGGCGCCGCAGTTCTCCAAGCGTTAATCAAACTGGAACATTATATTGTTTTCAAAAACCCGCAGGCTCTTTTGCCTGTGGGTTTTCGTTTTTTAGAAAAGGAGGGGTGCGTTTTGACAAGAGAACCTAAGTTTTGTGCATAGCAAGGGCTATTGCATAAAAATAAAGTGAAATGAAATAGCCTTTGCAGATCCGAATAAAAAATAAGGAGATGCACATGAGCTGTTTAACTGGAAAGAAGTGGACATTGATTCCGCGAAATTCGCTGAAAATAATCCGGAGCTGTCCCAAATGTGGCCATGCTTCTGAATACAGCAACAGCGGATGCTTTCGCGTCAATGCAAACGGAAACAATATCGATGTATGGCTGATCTATCGGTGCAACAGATGCA
>CAZQDA010000123.1:0-213 GCA_964592155.1 uncultured Christensenella sp. | reverse complement strand
ATACTTATAATCTGACCATCTACAGGAGAATAACGCCGGAACAGATATCGCCAGAGCAGTATCAAAAGTTTTTGCAAAACGATCCAAAGCTCGCAAGGGAGCTTGGCAGCAGTAAAGAGGTTTTTCAGAAAAACCGTGTAAAGGCTGTTTTAGAAGGGTCAGAGTTTACCGTTTTGGAGACGGAGCAAGAAGCGGGCTGCGATGAAAAGGAAG
>CAZQDA010000122.1:0-6441 GCA_964592155.1 uncultured Christensenella sp. | reverse complement strand
CGAAGCCTTTCAGCCAAAGCTGGAGCAGGCGATTGCGCGCATGGAGAAAGGGCAGCTCCCGCAAACAGCTGTCGATTTTGAAGCAAAAACAGGGTATAATATGATCAGGCAAAATTCTTCGCAAATTGATGGGCTGAACGCTCCAACCGCGCCTGTATATCTCCAGAGTGAGGGCGACATCAAGGAAATGCAGCGCGCTCTGGGAATTGAAGAAAGCGGCGTATGGGGCGAGACGACGGAAAAAGCCTACAAGGACAGGATGAATGGTATTTCGGGGTTAGTCTATCAGGATCAGCCGGAAGTTGCGGGACTGCCGTTTGACAAGGACGGACTTGCGGCAAACGGCTGCTCGACCACCGCGACCAACAATGTACTGCACTCAATGGGAAAAGAAGTGCCCTATGAGCAAATCTATTCCTGGCACAGGGAGAACAGCGACAACTTCTGGTCCGGAACAAGCCCATGGCGGACAGAAAAATATATCAGGGAGCAGGTTCCTGACGTAAACATCCGCGACGCGGCGCTTGCCTATCCGGTGGTTGTTCCGGAAACAGAGAACACGCTGCCGCTGGAGGAACGCGCACAGAGGGTGATCAATGAGGATGGGTATGGCATATTGTGCTATATTCATTCAAGCGGCGCGCACTATGTGGCTGTAGAAAAAGACCCTGAGAGCGGAGAGATCAAAGTATATGATTATGTTGGAAAAAGTGGAGAACGAACGACTGAACCGCAGCTTTATGCTAATGTTCATGACTATATAAAGAGCAGAAAAGGTGGATTGTTGATTTCGGCGTGGGGTCTATCAACCAAATAGGAGGAATCGGAATTGCGAAAGAAAAAAATCTTTACTTCGATTATGCTTGTCGCTTTTATGGCGTCTCTATGTACGGGTTGCCATCCTATGCCTGACTTATCGGGCAAAGACAGCTATGAGGGCTTGCCGGTGTATCAGTATGATGTGGAAAATGAATCAATCACCATAGATGGCGTGCTATATAAAGAAGAAGGAGATATATCACCTGCAGCAGTAAATTTTGATGATCCCATCGGTTTCATTTGGTATAGCCCGCATTATGAAGTGCAAAGCGGAGTTGGATATAGCCTGTACGGACTCAAAGATGTGCAAAACAAGGAGTATCTATATGCCAGTTCTCCTTACTACAGAATAGAAGCAGAAAATAGTTATATAGACATGTACTATGTCATGGTTCTCAAGCGTGTCGATTGAGGCGTGGGCTTGACTTGCAGATCCAGTAAATAAAGAAAAGACCGCTTCAGGGTTTTGCCCTCAAACGGTCTTATTTTTTTATTCCCTGTTTCAGCCAATTTTTCACTATGCTTAGAGAACGATGCCTACTTCATATGCAATCCCTCTTACCTGAAATACTTTACGCCGCTTTCAAAAATCTTCTGGTCATATTCGCCGGGTACATTTTTGAAGATATGCTTGCCCGCGCGCTCGGTGTGTCCCATTTTGCCCAGCACACGCCCGTCCGGACTCATGATTCCCTCCACAGCATACATAGAGCCGTTGGGATTATGAGCAACGTCCATGGTGGGATTTCCGTCAAAATCCACATACTGCGTCACAACCTGTCCGTTTTTAAAAAGCTGCTTCAGCTCTTTTTCCGTCGCAACAAACCGTCCTTCGCCGTGCGACACGGCAACCGAATGGATGTCTCCGGCCTCGCAGAGCGCAAGCCATGGAGAATTGGCGCTCGTGACGCGCGTGTGCGCAATGCACGATACATGCCTGCCGATGTTGTTATAAGTAAGCGTGGGGGAATCATCGCGCATATCTACAATCTCTCCATACGGAACCAGCCCGAGCTTCACAAGCGCCTGAAATCCGTTGCAAATGCCTAGCATCAGCCCGTCGCGATTTTTCAAAAGCTCCATTGTCGCATTTTTGATGCGCGGGTTGCGGAACGTGGTCGCAATAAACTTGCCGCTGCCGTCCGGCTCGTCGCCGCCGGAAAAACCGCCCGGAAGCATGATCATCTGCGCCTGCGCGATCTCGCTCGTGAGCTGGTTTAAGCTGTCCTCGATGTCCTGCGCGTCTAGGTTTCGCATGATCACCACACGCGGAATCGCGCCCGCTTTTTCAAACGCCGCCGCCGTATCGTATTCGCAATTTGTTCCCGGAAAAACGGGGATCACCACGCGCGGAATGGCCGTCTTATAGCGGCTTACCACGATATTTTTCTTTTGATAAAGCGGCATATCAACCTTGCCGCCATCTTCTGTTTTAACAGGGAACACTTTTTCCAGCGGCTGCATATAAGCCTCCAGCGCTTCTTCAAGCGCAACCTTTTCGCCGCACGCTTCCATAAACGGTTCCTCACGAATTTCACCGGTCAGCGTGAAATCAGCGTCAATAATATCAGCCGCTTCCACCATCACCGCACCATAATTCTTGCGCGTCAGCATGGAAAGATCGTCCACAAAAAGCTTCACGCCCAGATGGTTGCCAAACGCGCACTTTGCCGCGCCCGCGAGAATGCCGCCCCGCGTGATCGCATAGGCCGAAACCACGACCTTGTCGCGGATCAGCTTACGCAGCTTTTCATATTTTGCCTTTACGTCTTCAAAATCCGGAAGGCCATCCGCGTCGTGCGCAATCTCCATCAAATAAAGCTTATTGCCCGCGTGTTTAAACTCCGGCGTGATGACCTCCGCCGCTGCCACCGGCGCAACGCAAAACGAGCACAGCGTAGGCGGCACGTCGATATCCTTAAAGCTGCCGCTCATGGAATCCTTCCCGCCGATGGCCGCAATGCCAAGCTCTTTTTGCGCATAATACGCGCCGAGCAGCGCCGCAAGCGGTTTGCCCCACCGCTCGGGCACATCGTGCAGCCGTTCAAAATATTCCTGAAGCGTAAGCCACGCGTCCTTTAAATCACCGCCCGCGCACACAAGCTTTGCAGCGGAAAGCAAAATGGCATAGATCGAGCCTAAAAACGGGCTTTTGCTCATCAGGTATGGATCCATGCCATAGCTCATCAGCGTTGCTGTTTTGCTGGTTGCGCCATCCATTGGAATTTTGGCGCACATCGCCTGCACAGGCGTAAGCTGGCGCGCGCCGCCCAGCGGCATGGTCACGCTGCCCGCGCCGATGGTGCTGTCAAACATCTCGCCAAGCCCTTTTTGAGAGCAAATATTCAAATCGGAAAGCAGGCGCAACAATGTTTCTTTCGCTGTTTTTTCTGTTTGCTCTTCCAGCAGGTTGTCCGCACCAAACTGCATTACCTTGGCACTTGCGTGCTGCGTCGCGCCGTTGGAGTCCAAAAATTCACGCGCAATATCCACAATAAATTCACCGTTCCACGAAAGCCGCATACGGCCCGTATCCGTGACGCGCGCCACGAGCGTCGCCTCCAGATTTTCATCCGCGGCAAATTTGAGCACTTTATCAAGGTCTGCGGGTTTGATCACAATTGCCATGCGCTCCTGCGATTCGGAAATCGCAAGCTCCGTTCCGTCAAGACCCTCATATTTTTTGGGAACAGCGTCAAGGTTGATGTCAAGACCCTCGGCAAGCTCGCCGATTGCCACGCATACGCCGCCCGCGCCAAAATCGTTGCAGCGTTTCACAAGCTTGGAAAACGCTTTGTTGCGGAACAGCCTTTGCAGCTTGCGCTCTGTGAGCGGATTTCCCTTCTGCACTTCCGCGCCGCATTTTTCAATCGATTTTTCGTCGTGCGCCTTGGAAGAGCCTGTCGCCCCGCCGCAGCCATCGCGCCCTGTGCGTCCGCCAATCAGAATCACAAGGTCGCCGTCCACCGGATATTCGCGCACCACCTGCTCCGCCGGAGCAGCGGCGATCACCGCGCCGATTTCCAGACGCTTCGCCTGATATCCCTCGTGGTAAATTTCTTCCACCAGTCCTGTCGCAAGACCAATCTGGTTTCCGTAAGAAGAATAGCCGTGCGCCGCCTCGCGTGTGATTTTACGCTGGGGAAGCTTATATTCCATGGTGTCCGCAAGGCTTTGCCGCGGGTCTGCGCTTCCTGTGACGCGCATTGCCTGATAGACATACGAGCGTCCGGAAAGCGGATCGCGGATCGCGCCGCCAAGACAGGTGGCCGCGCCGCCGAACGGTTCAATTTCCGTAGGGTGGTTATGCGTCTCATTCTTAAACATAATGAGGTAATCTTTTTCGCCGTGATCGGTCTGCACCTTGTGCTTGATGGAGCAGGCGTTGATTTCCTCGGATTCATCCATGTTTTTAAGCAGCCCCGCCGCTTTGGCCTCCTTGACGTAGATGGTCGCAAGGTCCATCAGGCATACGTCCTTTTTGCGATTTAACTTTTTCCTCGTGTCAAGGTAATCCTCATAGACGCGCCGCGCCGCGCCGGAAAGCGGGTCTGTGTCAAACTCCACCTCGTCGAGCGTGGTCAGGAACGTGGTGTGGCGGCAGTGATCCGACCAATACGTGTCGAGCACCTTGAGCTCTGTCACCGTGGGGTCACGCTTCTCGCTCTTGAAATACCCCTGCGCGCACAGCATATCTTCTGCCGTCATCGCGTAACCGTTTTTGGCTGTAAAATCCGCAATCTGCGGTTTCGTCATCTGAATAAAGCCTGTTACCGTATCCACTTGCGTGGGAATTTCGAGCTGCATTTTGAGCGTATCATAGGGCTTGAGCGACGCCTCGCACGAATCCACCGGATTGATCACATAGCTTTTTATTTGTGCGATCTGCTCTTTATTCGCCCCTTTTATAAAATATACTTTCGCGCTTCTGACCTCCGGCCTTTCCTTGCGCGTTAAAAGCTGGATGCACTGCGCGGCGCTGTCCGCGCGCTGATCATACTGTCCGGGCAGATATTCCACTGCAAAAACGCTGTAGCCTTTTGCGTCCGGCATTTCGTCAAGCGTGACCATATCCACAGCCGGCTCGGAAAATACGCTCGTCACCGCGGAGGAAAAGTCTTCCCCGTCCATTCCTTCCACATCATACCGGTTTAATATGCGCACCTCTTTGACCGGCACACCGAGATTCTGCTTAAAGTCCGCAAGCTTTGCCTGCGCCTGTCCGTCAAATCCTTTTTTCTTCTCCACAAACAGTCTTTTTACGCTCATTCCGCTTCTCCTGAAATTTCCGCCGCCCTGCGGCAATTAATCGTTTTTCCTCTTTTTCTTTCAAAAAAGAAACCAAACTTTTACCAAATTATTATAGCATACCCCGCCTCTATGCGACAACGCGGGATTTCTGCCCGCCCTATACGGCAGCCATAAGCAGCACATACAGAGGAATCGTGATAAACGAAAACAACGTGGTGATGGCAACGCCTTTGGCTGCAAAAGCCGTATCCGCGCCCAGCGCCTCGGCAAAAATCGCGATTCCCACCATGGCGGGCAAGCTCGTCTGCACCACAAAAATTTGCGTGGGGAATTCCGGCATACCAAAACAAAACGCCATCAGCAGCATGGCAAGGGGCGAAATCAAAAAACGCCCGATGAGCACCAGCGTCATTTTTTTGTCAATTTGTTTTAAGCAGGAAATGCCCGTGCGCCGCAGAATAATACCCACAAAAATCAGGGCGAGCGGCGAGGTGATATTGCCCGTGTAGGTAAGCGCCGACGACAAAAATGGCGGCAGCTGCACATTTGCGAGCACTAGTACAAAGCCGATGATCACGGCAATGATCGGCGGCTGGAATATCTTTTTTAAAAGGTCCTTTGCACGAACGCACTTTTGTGTGGTGCACGCGATCTCCATGCCGTCGCGCGCCACGCCGATAAAGCCGATGCTGTTCATAAACGTGGTGTTTGCCACGTAATAAAAAAGCGCGAACACAACGGCGCTCTCGCCAAAAATGGCCGTCGCCACGGGAAGCCCGATATAAACGGAATTGGAAAAAGCAAACAGCGCAGTGAATACCCCGCGCTGTGTTTTCTCTATTTTTGCAAGTTTGATGACAAGCTTACTGATGGCAAATGCAATGCCGATTGCCGCAAACGCCGCGACAATATACATCCACGCCTGTGTGATTGTATCCGAGGTGAAATTTCCCACAAACGCCGTGATGGCCGTGCAGGGAAGCGTGATATTTATGATCAGCTTACTGATAAAGGAAGTTACACTTTCCCCTGCCCATCCCTTATGGGCCACAAAATATCCGATGGCGATGATAATGACCACCATTAAAATCGCCTGTATCGCCTCATAGATCATAACCGGTCAGCTCATTTCCCATTTTACACAAGCGCGCTGTAAATCGCGCTCACTGCCTTTTCAAAGTCGTCGTTTTCCACGCCCACAATGATATTGATTTCACTTGAGCCCTGATCGATCATGCGCACATTGATTTCATTTGCCGCAAGCGCTGTGAACAGCTTTGCAGAGACGCCGACCTGACGGATCATGCCGCGCCCTACCGTGGCGATAATCGCCATATTGGAAGAAACCTCCACGCTGTCCGGCTGGCAAAC
>CAZQDA010000121.1:0-6466 GCA_964592155.1 uncultured Christensenella sp. | reverse complement strand
CGCAGTTTGCCAAACCCCAAACAGGCGAGGCCTGTGCCGGAAAATATAAAAAAAAACGGGACGCCCGTAATGGCAACAGCCGATAAGGAAGTATTGAGAACAAACTAACTTAACGGCTGACAAACAGGTTGTTGCAAAAGACGAGTGAGAAGCATAACGCTTTTTGCTCGTCTTTTCTTTGTCCTTAACATGCGCCATACAGGAAATTGTTACGCAGTAGAACGCCATTTTTGAGGGTAGGAATATAAACCCCTTACCCATGCCCTTATTGCGTTCGTAAAGTCACATGAATACAGACTTTTTCAACCCCTATTGCGTGACAACAAACCCCATAATTTAGAGAGGGTGCAAGCGGTCTATCCGTTTGCGCCCTCTTTGCTACTTATGTGGCGGCTGATAGTCCATTCGGAACTTCAAAACCGCCATAAGCAGCTTTTCATTTAATCGTTCTTTCATATCGGAGTTCCCTCTGCTTAGTCTGCCTATGTAGGCTTTGTGCCGTTCCAGTACGGCAAGGAGCGCGGTGGTATCTCCTGTGATTGCTCTTTCAATCACTTCATAGGGAACAAGGTTATATTTGCTATTCTTCATCTTTCATCTTCTCCATTTCTTTCCGCAACTGTTTCAAAGCTGCGTTTTTCTGATAGTTGACGGTTGTGCGCGGTTTTTCCAATAACGCCGCAATTTGTTTATCTCTTAATTGCAGATAATAGCGCATAAGGATAATTTCCCGCCGCCTCTCCGATAAGCACATCAAGGCTTTTGCCAACTTTTTGCTGTCAACAATTACCGTTTGCCCATTAACAGAAAATTCAGACGGATTGTCCTGCACGATAAAGTATTCGTCCGTACTGTACGACGCAAAAGGCGTGTTCTCTTGCAAGTATTCAAAGGATATTTCATGCTGTATTTTGCGTGTCCTGTCCCTGTAATAATTACAGGCTTCATTGTGCAATACGGCTTTGCAGAAAGCGTGAAACCGGCGTCTTTCTCTGTATTCTCTGGATAACATCATTCTCACCCCCTTTCCGTTTGGAATGGGGGCTATAACAAAAACCGCCTGTGCAGCACGAAACTGAACAGGCGGCTATGCTATATGATTTAACAAGGCATTTATGATGATGTGTGTGTTCCTCTTTATAGCCACAATATCCCATAAGCAGGAACGGGCTTTTTTTGATAGGCAACCATTAGGCGGTATGGAGCAAATATAAAAGGACATGGCGATACCTCCTTGATACCGCCATATCCTTACAAAAGGGCGACTTTAACAGACCCTCCGCACCCTTATTTCAAAAAGGAAAACGACGGCTTTGATTTTTAGACAAGAAAAGAGCCGACAGACTATGAGAATGCTTCCTCATGGCTATCGGCTCTGCGTCTATGCGTCCGGCTCTTTGATAACTGCTGTATTTAGTTGTTTTACATTGATTAGTGTTTCATGTTTGCATTTAGGACAATACAAGGGGAAGTTTTTAAGTTCTGTATCGCTGCGAAGTTTAAGCCGAGTTTTGTTTCCACAGACAGGACATAGCAACCATTGTTCTGGCTTTCGCAAAAGTTATCACTCAATAAAATGCGTTCTTAATCTTTTTTCGTATTGTGGATTAGAAATGCCCTGTTCCTTTCCTGCTTGAATGTTCTTTAGCAGCCATGCCATATTTTGCGCTAATGTTCTCATTGTTTGCAATCCCTCTTTGTCTTTACGCACATCTTCGGGAGTAAATCCATGTACCTGATTCCAATATTGTGAACCAACAATGTGCATATTGCAAATTCCAAAATATTTGTTCAAGCGGTCAAAGGCAGAGGAAGCACCGCCACGGCGGCAGGAAACTACCGAAGCTGCCAGTTTTCCCGCCATTCTATTTTCACTACAATAGAACAGGCGGTCAAGAAATGCACAAAGCTGTCCGGCAGGACCTGCATAGTAAACTGGTGAACCGACAACGATACCTGCATATTCATCTAAACGGTCTAAGATTTCATTTACTTTGTCATTAAAGACACATTTTCCCGTTGTACTGCACTTATTACAAGCAATACAGCCAGCAATAGGTTTTTTGCCAAGATAGAGAATTTCTGCAATTATTTCGTTGTGTTCAAGCACATTGGCGACTTCTCTTAGGGCGGTGTAGGTACAACCAAATTCATTTGGGCTGCCATTGATAAGTAAAATTTTCTCCATGCGCGCACCTTATTGAATAGAAGCACCGAGTTTACGCGCTTCCCCCAATTTCTCATTTCCCTCAATATCACCGACAGCCATAACCCCGCCACAAAGAACTTTGCCAATGCTTTTCCAACCGAGGTGTTTTTCCAAATGCTCATACCAATACAGGGTTTCTTCAAAGCCGTTTCCCTCTGCCGCCATAAGCAAGGCACACTCTTTTTGGGGATTGCGGTAGTTAGGGTCGCACTCTGCTACGGCAAACAGGCGGTCAAAGGCGCATTTGAGCTGTCCGCTAATCGTCCAGTAATATAAGGGCGTTGCCAGCACGACAATATCTGCTTCTTTGTAAACTGGATAAATCTTATCCATATCGTCTTTTTGGACGCAAGGACTATCGGGATTTTTGCCCCCACCAAAACAGCCTTTGCACCCCCTTATGTTCATACTGTCAAGGAAAAATTCAGTGACTTGATTTCCGGCTTCCTCTGCACCTTCTATAAAAGCGGATATGAGTGCAGCCGTATTTCCCGATTTTCGGGGACTTCCATTCAAAATGATAATTTTCTTGCTCATAAGCGTAACCTCCTAAATGTTTTCTGCGAGTGCAGCCGCCTTTTTGCAGCCCTCGGTCTTATCAATATCTCCAATATTCAATACACCCGGAACTAAAACTTCGCCTACCATTTTCCACTTATTCAGAGCAGCCATGCGTTCAATAGGAATACGAACGCCGTCCATAACGGACATATCTTCTTCCTCACAACAGGCAATAAGCGCACATTCCTTACCGGCAATGTCCTTGCCTCCAACCACAAAAGAAAACAGCTTATCAATCACCGCTTTTACTTGTGCCGGAATAGAGTACCAGTAGACGGGCATTGAGAAAACAACCGCGTCAGCTTCTAAAATTGCGGGGGCAATCCCATTGAAATCATCATTAAAGCTGCAAGGTTTACCTGTTTGGTAACAGGTTTCGCAGGCATGGCACCCGCCGACATTCGCAAGTGCAGCGTCAAACCTCGTGACAGAATGACCTTTTTCTTGTGCCGCTTTGATAAATGCGGCTGTCATGGCAAAGCTGTTTCCAGCTTTCCGGGGACTTCCGGTGATAACAATAATTTTTTTACTCATAATGACATCTCCAATCTGTTTTGTTGTTGACTTTTCCTGCTGTTGATATTATCATTATATCGAGAATTGGAAACAAATCAAGTACGCACATTTGCGTTATATACTTACCTAAAGGAGAGTGTAAAATGAGTGAACGCTGTATTTCAAATGAGTGCTTAGGAACAACGGGTTTCAGCTACACATTATCGCTGATAAACGGGAAATATAAAATGACAATTCTATATACGCTTATGGAATTTGGAGTGGTGCGCTTTAACGAAATGAAAAAATACATCGGAGAAATCTCATATAAAACTTTGAGTTTGACATTAAAGGAACTTGAAGCGGATATGCTCGTTCATAGAGAAGAATATCCACAAATCCCACCAAAGGTTGAATACAGTTTGACAGAGCGTGGAAAATCCTTAATTCCCATACTTGATGGAATGTGTGAATGGGGCGACAATAATCGTATTTAATTTTCTGGATTGTACAGAGCAGGTACTAACTAACAAGTTGGTATCTGTTTTTTTATTCAAAATCAGCGTTCCGTTTGGCATTGTTGGATTTTCTCCGTATTAAAAAGTGAGAGGACTGTTTGAAAATTCCAACTCAAAACTTCGTCAACACCGCCTTATGCGGTGTTGTAGGTAGTGAAAGGAGAAATGCGAATGGAAAACCGAAAACGGAACGTGCAAATCATTGTCCGAGTGACAGAGGAAGAACGGGCGTTGATCGAGGAAAAGATGAAGCAGATACCGACAATAAATCTATCTGCTTACTCCCGTAAAATGCTCATTGACGGGTACATCATTCTGCTTGATTTACAGGAAGTCAAAGCGCATACGGCGCAGCTTCAGAAAATCGGTGTGAACGTCAATCAGATTGCAAGGCGTATCAACGAAACAGACCGCATTTATAGCGACGATATGGACGAGGTAAAGCGGCTAATGGAAGAAGTATGGAGATTGGAGCGTCGGCTGCTTCTGCAATTCAGGGGGCTTACAAAATGAGGGTTTGGGATACGTCCCAACAAGCAAAAATGGGCGACGGCAGACGGGCATTTTACGGGAACGGCTATCCGTTCCCTATGCTTGCTACGAAACTGTAAACACTGATTTCAAAGGAAAGGACGGAAAGGAATGGAACAGAAACAAAAACAGGACGAAAGCGAATACTTACCAAAACGGGGCAATCCACTGAACGAAACAGTCTATTATAAAATCGGCGGCACTATCTTTGAAATTGAAACCTCCTGCGGCGGCTCTGAACTGCTGTACGACAAAATGGAACGGCTGATAAAATCGGAAACCGTCACATCGCCTGCTGACAAAGGAAAAGAAGTCCGCTATAATAAATACAGCAACCAGTTTGTCGGGCGTTCATTACAGGAGGAATGAACACATGACGAAAACAAATTATCCCGACAATATTACCGCTTTATATGCCCGTTTAAGCCAGGAGGACGCGCTTGACGGAGAGAGCAACAGCATAGCAAATCAGAAGTCAATATTGCTCAAATATGCGACGGACAACGGCTTTCCAAACCCCTTGTTTTTCATCGACGACGGAGTATCGGGAGTAACTTTCGACAGACCCGGCTGGAATGAGATGATAGGGCTTGCCAAAGCAGGAAAGGTCAAGACGGTTATCGTCAAGGATATGTCCCGCATGGGGCGCGATTATCTCAAGGTAGGCTATTACACCGAGAGTTTCTTTGCCGAGAGGGATATTCGGTACATCGCTATCAATGACGGCGTGGACAGCGACAAGGGCGACAATGATTTCACCCCTTTCCGCAATCTGTTCAACGACTTTTATGCGCGAGATACTTCAAAGAAAATCCGCGCTGTGATGAGGGCAAAGGGCAATTCGGGTGAACACCTCTGCACCAATCCGCCCTACGGGTACAGGAAAGACCCAGAGGACAAGAAACGGTGGATTGTGGATGAAGAAGCCGCCGAGGTAGTCAAGCGGATTTTTGCGCTATGCGTGGACGGGAAAGGGCCGATGCAGATTGCAAAGCTACTGACCGCCGACAAAGTTTTGACCGTCAAGGCGCACTATGCAAAACGCGACGGAAAAGCCATACCGGACAAGCCGTACCAATGGAGCGCAAAGTCTGTTGCAGGGATATTGGAGTGTCCCGAATACACCGGCTGTACGGTGAACTTCAAGACCTATTCCAAATCCCATAAGTTGAAAAAACGGTTGAACAATACACCCGAAAATTATCGTGTCTTTCCCAATACACAACCTGCCATCATTGGTGAAAAGGTGTTTGAGAGAGTGCAGGAATTAAGGAAAAACAAACGCCGCCCCGCAAAGCAAGCGGAACGGCAAGGGCTGTTCTCCGGGCTGCTGTACTGCGCCGACTGTGGAAGCAAGCTGCATTTTGCAACGGGTAAGAACATGACCCCGGAGCAGGATTGTTACCGCTGCGCAAGGTATAAGAGCAATACGGGCGACTGTACCATGCACTATATCCGAGAGGAAACGCTAAAGCTGTTTGTACTGCGCCGGATATTCGATGTAACGGCGATGTTCATAGACAACGCCGACGATTTCCGCAAGGTGGTACAGAAGCAGCGTTTTGAGGAAGCGGAAAAGGCTGTAAAGCGGCACAAGAAAGAGTTGGAACAGGCAAGGAAGCGGATAGCGGAACTTGACCGTATTTTCAAGCATATCTATGAGGACGACATAACGGGCGCAATCAGCCACGAGCGTTTTTTGAAGCTGTCCGCCGAGTATGAAGCGGAGCAAAAGGAACTGACGGTGTTTGTCAAGACAGAGCAAGCCGCCGTTGATACCTACGAGCAGGACAGAGCAGACTTTGACAGCTTCGCCGCCATTATCCGCAAGTATGTGGGTATTAAGGAATTAACGCCCACCATCGTCAATGAGTTTGTGAAGAAGATAATCGTCCACGCCCCGGACAAGTCCAGTGGACACCGCCGACAGAAAATCCAAATCGTTTGGAACTTCATCGGGGAACTGGAACAGGGCGGCAACGCACAAACCATTGAACGGCAAAGAAAAAGCAGAACGGCATAGCCTTTCGACTATGCCGCCCTGCAAATATCAAATTACTTCCTTGTGGGTGTGCGCCTAATGGTGCGCCCCTTTATTTTTTTTAGGATCAATCAGCCGGTATAAAGTCTTCCACAAGGTCTTTTGCTTTGG
>CAZQDA010000120.1:0-6815 GCA_964592155.1 uncultured Christensenella sp. | reverse complement strand
CGCCGAACGGGTTTGACAAGGAGGGACAGAGCAATGAAAAACAACCAACAGACAATTCTTAATACAACAGGGGCAAAGAAAAAAATTGACCGTCAGCTTCTGGGACTGCTGATTTTCGTTATTATCATGATGGTCGTGATGTCCATCCTTTCGCCAAGCTTTCTTACGGTTTCCAATCTTATGAACGTATTTCGCCAGTCGGTGTTCATCATGCTGCTGGGTTTCGGCATGACGTTTGTTCTAACCACGGGCGGAATCGACCTTTCGGTAGGAGTGATGCTTGCGCTTTCCGGCGGAATGACAGGATGGTTATTGTCGCAAAACGTAAACATCGTACCTGCGATTATCGCAGGGGTATTGATGGGAACGCTGGTGGGCGCGGGCAACGGGTTGATGGTCACGAAACTGCGGATCACACCGTTTATCGCGACACTTGCCACGATGAGCATCGGACGGGGAGTGATGTATGTATGGACAAACTCCATTCCCTTTCGTAACTACATGGTGGGAGGCTTTCGATTTATCGGTCAAGGCGATATTCTGGGGCTTCAGTTTCCGATTGTCATAGCAATTGCCGCGTTCATTGTCCTGCAGTTTGTATACCGGTGCACTGCGTTTGGCCGGCATGTGACGGCATATGGAAGCAATGAAGAATCTGCGCGGGTATCGGGAATCGATACAAAAAAGCTGCTCGTCAAAGTTTACGCACTTTCCGGGCTGACGGCAGCCATTGCGGGTATAACGCTTGCGTCCCGCTTGGAAACGGTGCATCCGGAAATGGGAAAGGGATATGAGCTTGACGCGATTGCTGCGGCGATCATCGGCGGAACAAGCCTTTCAGGAGGAAAGGGCAGCCTGATTGGCACTGTGCTTGGGGCATTCATTATCTATCTAATCAGCAATGCGCTCAATCTTTTAAACGTTGATCCTGATTGGGAAACCATTGTTAAAGGCATCATCATACTGGTTGTGGTGGCAGTGGAATACTTAAGCCACAAAAATAAAAAAGAATGATTTTTTGCATGAAGGCAATGCAAATGAATAAAAAACACAGGAGGAAAAGAACAATGAACAAAGGACACTTTAAAGTGATGGGAATCGTGCTTGCGGTATTGCTAACAGCCGTTATTCTATTCACGGGCTGCGGAAACGTAGATAAGCCGGCAGAAATGGCAAATACGTCATCTGCTGCAGCAAGCAATGCGGCGGATGCAGGGGCGCCTGCTGCCGTTTCTGCTGCAAATGGAACATGGCAGTGGGGCGACGCCGCATGGGAGGCCGCAGTGCGCGCAAAGGTGGAAGGCAAGACATTTAAAATCGGATTCACCCCGCCGGCAGCTTCGGAATTTTATGACATCATTATGCACGGGGCCTATACAATGATGGATGAACTGCACGACAGGTTTGGCGTAAACTTTGAATTTGAGTTTGTTGCGCCGAGCGAACATGATGCAGTGGAGTCGCAGGTATCAACCATCGAAAACTGGGCGACCAAAGAATTCGATGCGGTGCTGGTATGCACAGCGGGCGACTTCGATTCGATGAATGCTGTTTATGAAAAAGCGACAGCGGCAGGCACGGCGGTATATCTTTTCAATATGCCGGCAGAATTGTGGGATGTTGATTCTATCAAGGCGACATCTGTTATCGGCTATGATAACGCGCGTCAGTCCGGTTATCTTGTAGGGAAGTATGCGGCTGAAAAGTTGAACGGACAAGGGAAGATACTGTTTATCTCCGGTAATGACGGCCATTGGACGACATCGCGCCGGAATGGATTCATGGAAGCGGTTTCCGAAAATCCGGGACTTACGATTGTGGGTGAACAGCGCGGTGAATATGTGCGTGATGCGGGAATGGCAGCGGCGGAAAACCTGTTGCAGGCAAATCCTGATGTAAACTTCATCTACGGTGAAAATGAAGAAATGGCGCAGGGAGCGGTTCAGGCAGTGCAGGCAATGGGCCTTAAGCTGTGGGACGGCAAGGAAGGAATTATCGTTGTTGGCGCAGACGGCTTGAAATCCGGTTTTGAGCAGATCAGAAACGGCGGATTGACGGCAACAGTCGACGTAGGGAGTGTAGACCAGGGCCGCGAGGCGATCAAGGCGATTTTTATGAACGAACTTTTAGGCTATAGCCTTGATAAGGTCATCAATGTTCCGACAATCCTTGTGGACAAAGAGAATGTAGACATCCCCGAAGCGTATGTGGATTGGGCGCTTGCGGCCACGGAGTCTTACAAATAAAAAAGTTTTACAAATAAAAGGAGGCAAAAAAAATGATTGCAAAAAAGACAAGGGACATGTTACCTGCAAAATTTGAACAGTTGATCAAGGAGAGCATTTGGGATGGATTCGGCGAAACCATCACAGGAGACGATTACAGGGAACGCGTAGAGCGTGCCAAAGCAAAGACGGAGGAAGACGGGTTTGACGCACTGCTTGTCTTCGGAGATTGCTATCGGATGAGCAACATTCGCTGGCTGGTCGACTATCGTACCATAGACGGCGTATATCCACAGCCGGAGATCGTTTTTATTGCTCCGGGCGCGGATCCGGTATTCTTCCTGCCTGATAGCCAGATTCGTGCGGCGCATGAAGAATCCGCAATGAAATACATGGGCGACGACATTCGTGAAATCCGCGGAGGGTTAAGCAGTTTCCTGATTGACTACAATAAGAAAAAACCGTTAAAAAAGGTGGGACTGTGCGGATACAACTTCTGTGATCTTGAAATATTCAATGAGATCAAAAAAGGGATACCGGATGCACAGATTATCAAGAGCAAGATCATTGAATACTTTAAATCAATCAAAACGGAAAAGGAAATCAATACGATGCGGCGCGCTGGTCGTGTAGCGGATATCGGCGCACAGATGCTCTATGACGTACTGGAAGACGGAATCACAGAAAAAGAAGCGCAGAGCATGGTATATGCGGCAATGTTTGCATCGGGCGCACATTGCATCGCCTTTGATATCATGGTTCAGACGGGAGAAAATCTGTTGTCGCTTTTCAAGCGTCCTACAGACAAGCAGATCGTCCGCGGAGATATGGTCATGATGGATCATGGCTGCCGTATCAATGATTATTGTTCGGATTCTGCACGTACCATCGTGTTTGGAGACGCGCCCAAGGCAAAGATTGAGCTGCTGGAAAAACTGAATCGTGTATTTGAAACGGGGCTCAACGAGATTTATGCAGGAATGACAGGCCACGAAGCGGATGCTGTCATCCGTGCGGCGGCGCAAAGAGAAGGCATTGAAAAGTTCCTTGTCGCGCCGAGTGCAGGCCGTCTGGGACCGCATGGAACGGGCATGGATCCTGAAGAACCAATGCCGCTGATTGGCAAGGATTCGCCGGATGTGCTTGTGGATGGGCAGACATTTGCATATGAGCTTTCAGTGATCGATGAAAATCTGACGGGCGTGCGCACCGAGGATCCGATCGTTGTACGCAAAGATGGCATGGAAACTCTTACAAATTTCCCAAGAATTAGCTTTAAAGACTAAGTCTCTCTATTTTGCAGCAAAGCTGTCCACACGAATATGGGCGGCTTTGCTGCTTTTTAAAGATATACAGCAAGCAAAAGAAATTTTTCACCATAAAACCGCAAGAATGTTAGTTTTTCAATATTAGAATATTTGTTACAATGACTACAAAACAGGACGGCTGAAAGGACATAGGCAGCATGTTCACAAATGAAAAGCCGGGATCGGCATGTAAAACAGCAGCAACGAAATTAATCAAAAATAATGCGGCAATGCTTGTGCTTCTCGCTGCTGTTGTTATTCTGATCGTCATTTTTGCCCCGCAGTTTTTTAGGCTTCAAAATATTGTAAATGTTGCGCGGCAAGCGTCTGCAACGGGGATTGTTGCCGTAGGAATGACGTTTGTTATTATCACGGGAGGGATTGACCTTTCCGTAGGCGGTGTGCTAGCGGTCTCTGGCATCGTGTTTTCTTTGCTGACAAGATTAGGATATGACATTTGGCTGGCACTAGTATGTGCGCTTCTTTTGGGGATAATCGTAGGGATTGTGAACGGCTTCGGCGTGATTTTTTGGGGAATCCAGCCATTTATTATGACACTTGCAATATCGTCCATCACAGCAGGTCTTGCGCTTTTGATATGCGATGGGATTCCGGTAGAGTTTACAACAGCACAAAGTGCAGAAATCGACTTTTTTGGCAATGGGAATGTAGGCGGCATCCCGGGACCGTTTATCCTTTTTGCGGCGTTGGCGGTGATCTGCGTAGTGATTTTGCGATATGTGCCATTTGGGCGTTATATATATAGTGTAGGGAGCAGTTTTGAGGGAGCTCGCCTTGCAGGAGTGCGTACGACGCGTGTCATTATGCTTACCTATATCATATGCGGCTTATTTGCGGCACTTGCAGGGGTTGTGACTGCCTGTAGGCTTTATGTGGGACATCCGGTTGCGGGGAGCACGATGGCGCTTGACAGTATTGCGGCGATCGTCATTGGCGGAACCAGCCTTTCGGGTGGCAAAGGGAGCGTTGAGGGAACGGTGATCGGTGTCATTCTTATGACGGTAGTGGCAAATCTTTTGAATCTTACGGGGGTTCCTACGTATATCCAGCAAATCATGAAAGGCGTAATTATTATTTTAGCGATATTGCTTTCCATAAAAGACCTGAAGCAGCGGATGAAGGAAGCGTGGAGAGGATTATGAAAGGGAAACAAACAGCCGTTTTGCTGCTCGCAGCAATAGTTGTGCTTTTTTCATCCTGTGTGCATGTGACGAGTTCGCCCATTAACCATACTCAACAGGATGGCGATACTGTTGTTTTTTCGGAAGATGGACAGCCGATTGATTTTGGGATTTACTGTACTTTGACTGCCGCGCAAGAACTCGTACCCCAAAAACCGCTCGAAGAATACAGGGGAACGATGGGAGTCATCGTTTCGTCGATGCGCTTTCCTTATGGAGGCGGTACGAAAGTGATGGCGGAGGATACGTTGAGGAAGTATTTTCCGAATATGGATTTTGTAATTGGAAACGGTGATGGCGATCCGGTGACGCAAAGCGCTATCATTGATGACTATATTGCAAAAGGGATCGACGTTCTTGTAATCGATCCGGTAGAAAAAGAGGCGATGGTACCCGCGTTTGAACGACTGAAGCACGCGGGGATTCCTGTGGTTTGCGTGGATCGTTATGTGCCCGCGGAATATGAGTCCGTTGTCAAAGCGGACGATGTGAAAATTGGGAAAAAAGCGGGAGAAGCCATGGTGAAACTTTTGGGAGGAACCGGAAAGGTCGTCGAAATACAGGGAGCACCGGCTGCTTCCAATACAAACGACAGGCATATTGGCTTCGCGCAGGGGATTGAGGGCTCTGATATTGAAGTAATTGCCGCGCCATATGCGGATTTTTTACAGACGCGTGGTTTGGGGGAGATGGAAGACCTGCTGCAGCGTTTCCCAAATGATGGTGATATCGATGCGATTTTCAGCCAGTCGGATGTGATGACCATGGGAATTATACAGGCCTTGAAAGCAGCGGGGCGTAACATTCCAATTGTAAGCATTGATGCGCAGGAATCGGCGCTCGATGCGGTGAGCACAGGATATATTGACGCGGTAGTAGCATATCCGATTCCTATGCCGGCGGGCATATTCGCCGGTGTAAAAGTGATGAACGGGGAGAAGATACCTAACTATATAGAGCTTGAGTGCCCTGTCATCACAAAGAGCAACGTGGAGGAGTATCAAGGTCACTCCGGATATTAAAGAAATGGAAGAGAAATGAAATATGATTGCAAAAGTAATAACGGAAGCAGTTGAGGGGGCAGTATGAGCTATTTAATCGGAATTGATGTAGGAACATCAGGCACAAAGACGGTGCTGTTTGACGAAAGAGGAGCTGCAAAGGCGAGCGCAACAGCAGAATATCCTCTTTATCAGCCGCAAAACGGCTGGGCGGAGCAAGAACCGCACGACTGGTGGAAGGCAGTTTGTAAAACGGTTGCACAGGTAATCGGCGTGTCGGGCATACAGGCAAAAGAGATCAAAGGAGTGGGCATTTCCGGACAAATGCACGGATTGGTTATGCTTACAAAAGAGGGTGAAGTGATTCGTAACGCCATTTTGTGGTGCGACGGCAGAACGAGCAGGGAATGTGAGGAAATCACCCAAGCTGTGGGGAAAGAACGGTTAATTGAAATTACGGCAAATCCTGCGGTTACAGGCTTTACGGCGGGCAAGATCCTTTGGGTAAGAAAGCATGAGCCGCAAAATTATGAGCGTTGCGCGCACATCCTTTTGCCCAAGGATTACATTCGGTATATGTTGACGGGGGAGTATGCGACGGAAGTAAGTGACGCATCAGGCATGAATCTGCTCGATATCACCAAGCGTAAATGGTCTGAGGAGGTTCTTGACAAGCTCGAAATTGACAGCGCGATGCTGGGAACCGTGCATGAATCATGTGAGATTACAGGAACGGTGAACGAGCAGGCGGCAAAGCTGACGGGACTCGCGGCAGGCACGCCTGTGGTGGGTGGCGCAGGAGACAATGCCGCTGCCGCGGTAGGCACAGGCGTTGTAAAGGAGGGAAAGGCGTTTACGACCATTGGAACATCGGGCGTTATTTTTGCGCACTCCAATCGCGTAACCGTAGATAAGGCGGGACGGGTACACACGTTTTGCGCAGCGGTTCCGGATGCGTGGACGGTGATGAGCTGCACGCTTGCGGCGGGATTTTCTTTAAAATGGTATCGGGATACTTTTTGTGCCGCGGAGATGGAAGCGGCGCAGGGCATGGGTGTGGATTCGTATTTACTTCTCAAT
>CAZQDA010000119.1:0-6847 GCA_964592155.1 uncultured Christensenella sp. | reverse complement strand
GGCGCAAAAGGAATTTTCCCTTTGCCGAAACAAAAAAACAGGCGCTAGCCTGTTTTTTTGTTTCTTGCCTACGTTTTGATAAAACGGTTTTTTCAGCCTTTCCCGTCTAAATATTGTTTGGTTTTCTCAATCAGCGCGGGGTATGCGCCATAAGGCTCAAACGCGGGGACAAACACACAATATAAGGTAAGCGTCTTTTGGGGATCGATATTCACGCATTCATGAACCACGCCCTGTTTTGCGTGGACAAGTCCGTTTGCGGGAACATCGTATTCCACGCCGTCCATAATGGCTTTTCCGGCGATGTCGAAATAAATGTATTCGTCCGCATCCGGATGCGCGTGCCCTTCAGAAACCGCGCCCGCAGGCACCGAGGCAAGGACAATGCGGATGCGCTTCTCGCCTGTGGTCTCAGGGGAGGCGATCAGGCGGATGTCGCGCGTGATGCCTTCGCCGAACGATTCCGCAGGAAAATCCATACAATCATATATCATCGGGTCTTTCATGATTTGTTCCTTTCCATATCCGGAAAAGACTGCGCGGCAGGGCGCAGCCTTTTCAAATCTTTGTTTTGAAAACCTACAGCAATTCGGAAGCCTTTTCCAGAACCTTTTCCGTGGTCAGTCCATACATGGGCAAAAGGTCTTCTAAGGGGCCAGACCAGCCGTATTCGTCCTCAATGCCCACAAAACGCATGGGCACGGGGCAGTGCTGCACGAGGCATTCCGCAACAGCGCTGCCCACGCCGCCGAAAATGTTGTTGTTTTCGCACACGACAACCTTTCCTGTCTTTTTGGCCGACTGCACCAGAGTATCGGTGTCAAAAGGCTTGATGGCAGAGCAGTTGATAACCTCGGCACAAACGCCCTTTTCCGCAAGAATTTGCGCCGCTTCTATGGCGCGGGGCACCATCAGTCCGCTTGCCACGAGGGAAATATCCGTACCCTCGCGCAGTACGCTGGATTTGCCGATCTGAAACCGGTGGTCTTCCGGCACGCACTGCACGTCGTATTCTTTGATGTCCCCGCGGATCATGCGCAGGAAAACAGGGCCGGGGTATTCCATCATCTCTTCCATTGCCTGTGCAAATTCAAAGGGGTCGGCTGTTTCGATCACAGTCATCTTCGGAATGGCACGCATACAGGCAACGTCCACGATAGACTGGTGCGTCGCGCCTGTGTTGGGCGTGGTCATGCCGGAATAACAGCCGATGAACTTGATATTGGCGTGCGAGTAGCCCGCCTGCAAATAAATCTGGTCATACGCCCTTCTGGTGAGAAAGCAGGAGAACAACGGTACCACAGGCAAAAGCCCGCTTCGCGAAAGTCCAAAAGCAAAGCTCACCGCTGCCTGCTCGGCAATGCCGCAGGTCACATAGCGGTCAGGGTATGCGGTGCGGAATTCCAGAATATTGGTCGCGGTGCCTGTTTCCGCGTCTACAACGATCATATTTTCATATTTTTTTCCAAGGTCGATCAAAGAATCCTCGAGCTGGGCGCGAAAACCCTTTAAGGAACAACCATACATCATTTTTTCACTCATAATCCCAACTCCTTTAAGCATTCCTGATAAAGTGTATCGTCAAGATGGCCCGCGTGCCAGTGGATCGCATCCTTTTCCATGAAGGAAATTCCCTTATCCTTGAGCGTGTCGCAAATAATGACGCGCGGCTGACCGGGAGAGACTGCAGGATCGCTTTCTATGTCGATTGCCTCACGCACTGCGGCGATATCGTGTCCATCCACGCGCTGCACAAAATAGCGGTAGGCTTCCCAACGGTCTTCAAACGGTTCCAGATCCATCACCTCGTAAGTTGTGGAGGAGATGATGTATTTGTTGTAGTCAACAATTGCGATCAGGTTGTCAAGACCGAGCTGCGCGCCGAGCGCCGCGCCCTCCCACGTTTGCCCCTCGGTGCACTCGCCGTCGCCCAAAAGCACATAAACGCGCTTATCGGGCTTGTTGTTGTGCTTTGCCGCCCAGGCGTAGCCGCAGCCGTCCGAAAGTCCCATTCCAAGGGAGCCGGTGGCAGCTTCGATACCGGGCAGCTCCATATTGCAATGCTCTTGTAAAATGCCGCCCGCAACGTTGAATTCATTCCACAGCATTTCGCGCGGGAAAAATCCGCGCCATGCCATTGCGGCGTAAAGCACGCCGGAGCAGTGGCCTTTGCCCATGACAAAAATGTCACGGTCTTCCCATTCGGGCTCGTCCGGCTTTAAATTCAGCGTGTGGCCGTAAAGCACCGCCATGATTTCCGCCGCGGAAAGCTCGCCGCCCACGTGGCTTGACTGAGTGCCGGAATAGTAGGTCAGCTCTATGGTATCCCGCCGGAGCTGCAAGGCGAAATCCGTTAGATCCTGATCTGTCATATCAGGCTTGTAGGCGCTGATCACAGGCAGGCTGCTTTTATTTTTGTATGTAACCATATTTGTTTTGATTCCTTCCTTATCTTAATATCAGAGATACAGGCTTTTTTTCGCCGCCGCCACGATGCGCTCGGGCGAAGGCACGTTGAGGTTTTCAAGGTTCCTCGCGTAAGGCATGGGAACCTGCGACGTTGTCACGCGTTCAATCGGCGCGTCCAGATAGCGGAATACGTTGTTTTGAACCTCAAAGGCAATCTCCGCGCCAAATCCGCAAAATTCGTTGGTTTCGTGCACGATCACCAGTCTGCCCGTCTTTTTGACCGATTCCTGAATGGTGTCGATATCGAGAGGCACCAGAGTGCGAGGATCGATCACTTCCGCTTCGATTCCCTCTTTTGCCAGCATATCCGCCGCTTGAAGCGCGCGCTGCACCATGTAAGAAGTTGCCACAATGGTAACGTCTTTTCCTGTGCGGCGGACGTCCGCCACGCCGAAGGGAATGGTGAAATCAGGATCGTCCGGCACATCTCCGCGCGTTGCGTAGAGCATCTTGTGCTCGCAAAACACAACAGGATTGTTGTCGCGGATCGCGGTTTTCAAAAGACCCTTTGCATCTGCGGGGGTCGCGGGGCAAACTACCTTGAGTCCCGGGATATTGCAGAACATGGATTCAAAGTTCTGCGCGTGCTGCGCGCCGTTGCCGCGCCCGCAGCCCTGCTGCACGCGTATGGTGTAGGGAACGGTCACCTTTCCGTTGGACATATAGTGGATTTT
The DNA here is from genome assembly GCA_964592155.1 of uncultured Christensenella sp. Taxonomy (GTDB): domain Bacteria; phylum Bacillota; class Clostridia; order Christensenellales; family Christensenellaceae; genus Christensenella. The sequence continues at coordinate 3,704 of CAZQDA010000119.1, read as the reverse complement.
TGCGGTCTGGTTCACGAGCTGATCCATCGCGCAAAGGATAAAGTCCACATATTGCAGTTCGACGATTGTCCTTGTGCCGGTGATCGCCGCCCCAAGACCCGCACCTACAAAGGCAGCCTCCGAAATGGGCGTGCTTCTGATGCGGTCAGGCCCAAACTCCTCCGGAATATCCTTGGTACAGCCGAAAACGCCGCCAAAACGGGCGACATCTTCGCCCATCAGAAAAACCATAGGGTCGCGGCGCATTTCCTCTGCGATTGCGTCCCTGATTGCAGTTGCATATTTAATATTTGCCATTTTTTACCACCTCACACAAACAGATTCTTCATGAGTTCGCCGTCGTCAGGAGCGGGGCTTTCGTCCGCAAATTTGATTGCGTCCGCAATTTCCGCGTCCATTGCCGCTTCGATCTCATCAAGTTTTGCCTTGGTGGCAATTTTATGCTCCACAAGGTATGCGTTAAGACGTTTGATGGGGCATTTTTCTTTCCACGCGTCCACCTCTTCTTTGGTGCGATATCCGCCATAGGAATAAACGTCTCCCGGCCAGTGCCCGCCCCAGCGGTAGGTCTTGCATTCCACGAGCGAAGGGCCGTCGCCTTTGCGCGCGCGGTCAATCGCTTTTTTGTAAGCTTTTTCAATCGCGAGCACATCGTTGCCGTCTACCGTTTCGCCGGGCATGTCATACGCTGCCGCTCGTTTGGCGATATCCTGTACAGAGCAGCTTTCCGGCGCGGAAGTAAATACCTGATAGTTATTAAACTCGCAGACAAAGATCACCGGAAGCTTCCACACCGAGGCAAGGTTCATGCTCTCGTGCGTCACGCCTTCGTTGGACGCGCCCTCCCCAAAAAAGCAAAAGACTACGTTGTCCGTCTTTTTCATCACCTTTTCGCTGATTGCCGCACCCACCGCAATCGAGGTGCCGCCTGCCACAATGCCGTTTGCGCCGAGGTTGCCGCGCTCCAAATCAAATAAGTGCATCGAGCCGCCTTTTCCGCCGCTGCTGCCGGTGGCTTTGCCAAATAGCTCTGCCATAACGTTTTTAGGCTCCATACCGCAGGCGATGCAGTGCCCCAGCCCGCGGTGCGTGCTGGTGAACTTGTCGCCCTTTTTCATCATCGCCATGGCGGTGCAGGCAATCGCCTCTTCGCCGATATAAGGGTGCAGAGAACCGGTTACTTTTCCTTCGGTATAGAGCACTTCCGCGTTTTCTTCAAATTTTCTACTGCGGCACATGTTTTCATACAACGCCACTAATTCTTGTTTTTTCATATCAATCCATCACCAGTCCGCCATTAATGTCGAGAATTTCTCCTGTGATATACCGTGCCATCACAGGAGAAGCCAAAAACAGTGCGCCGTTTGCGATATCTTCCGGGGTGCCGAGACCCAGCGGAACCTGCGCCACAATGCTTTCCTTGCCGTTGCCTTTGCTGCCGGGCAGGTTTACCTGCGCGTCGATCATGGGCGTGTCGATCGGCCCGGGGCAAATGCCGTTGACGCGCACGCCGTCTTTTGCGAGCTGTACCGCAAAATGGAAGGTCAGGCTGTTCATGCCGCCCTTGGAGGCAATGTAAGCGGGGGACGGATTGAGTCCACCTGTTTTCGCCGCGCCAGCCGAAACATTGACAATCGCGCCGCTCTTTTGCTCCTTCATCATCATGGCCGCAAACCGGCAGCAGAAGTAGGTGCCGCGGATGTTGACGTTCATCACTTTATCCCAGCCCGCGCAATCGTGCTGGTCAAATTTTTCAAAGGTGATGATTCCCGCGCAGTTGATGAGCGCATCCAGCCTTGAAAATTCCTTTTTGATCGTGTCAAATGCGTCCTTGACGCTGTCCTCGTCCGTGATATCCACGGCAAGAGGCGTCACCTTTCCTCCGGCGGCATTGAGCGCGTCCGCAGTTGCCTTTGCGCCTTCAAGATTCCGGTCAAGCGCAATGACTTTCGCGCCTTCCCTGGCAAATGCCGCGGCGCAGCCTTTGCCGATGCCGCTTGCAGCGCCGGTTACCGCGACGACTTTGTCTACAAATTCCTGCATCATAAATCGTTTCCTCCCTTTTATCTTTGGATAGAGTTTGGAGCGGGCCGCCAAAACCGGCAGCCGGTTGTTCCTGTTGATTTTATTTTTAATAAAGCGTAAGCAAAGTATCCATTGAGTTTAAAATATGGGCTTCCAGCACCGGATGGCACATGCCTTTGTCCAGAGTTTTGAGCGCGCCGATCAGCGCCTTGTGCTGGGTTACGTTGTGCTGCAAATCGTGCTGGAGTGTGTATGCCGCCTGAACTGGAAAAAGCACGGTCAGCATCTGCCACTGAAGATCGTTCCATACCTTTGCCGCGCGGGTATTGCCGGACGCGTTTACGATGGCTGCGTGGAAGCGGAAATCCTCCTCCAGCAAATCCATGGGCTGAATGTCCGGCTTTTGGGACATAGCCGTCATGCGCGCAAAGCTTTCGTCCATTTCTCTGACGGGGAGTGTGCCGCGCTCAAAACAAAGCGTGGAACACATTTTTTCGAGGGAAAGCCGGAGATAATAAATATCCTTTACGTCGTCTTTGGTGAACTCGGCGACAGTGGTGCAACGGTTGACCTGCTTTACAAGAAGCCCCTCTTCCTGAAGCTTTAAGAAAGCCTCGCGCACGCACACGCGCGAAAGCCCTAAAGCGGCGGCGCATTCTTCTTCCGTGACCTTCTGCCCCTGCGCATATCCGCCGGTAATGATATTTTTTCTGATTTCATCCGCCGCCTGAAAGCTGAGCGGGATTGTCTTGATCGGCTGCAAAATGGATTCCTCCAATTAGAATGATTGACTTGATGTGTATATTGTATACAATGTACAAACGAATGTAAAGAAGAATTTTTTGTTGTGCAAAAACAGAAAACGCGGGAAGCGGGAATGTTTTCTGATTTCTGACAGGAATTGCGGATATAGGCGCGCTATTCCTTGACTTTTACAGGGGGAAATACTACAATTATAATGTTACGTTTATTTAGGCAAGAATTAAAAATATGAGGAGGTCATTAGTAATGGCAAAACAAACAATTGACGGTAATACCGCTGCCGCACACGTCGCATATGCATTTTCCGACGTTGGCGCGATTTACCCAATCACACCTTCCTCGCCGATGGCAGAGTCCTGTGACGAATGGGCAGCGGCAGGGAGAAAAAATATTTTTGGACAGACAATGAAAATCTCTGAACTGCAATCCGAAGCGGGCGCTGCGGGCGCGGTTCACGGTTCTCTTTCGGCGGGGGCGCTTACTTCGACGTTTACGGCTTCTCAGGGGCTGTTGCTGATGATCCCCAATATGTACAAAATTTCCGGCGAGCTTCTGCCGGCGGTGTTCCACGTTTCCGCAAGAGCGCTTGCCGCTCACGCGCTTTCAATCTTCGGCGACCATGCGGACGTGATGGCCGCAAGGCAGACCGGCTTTGCGATGCTGGCTGCGGCTTCCGTACAGGAAACGATGGACATGGCGGCGGTTGCGCACCTTTCTACGCTGAAAGCAAAGGTTCCGTTTGTACACTTCTTTGACGGTTTCAGAACGTCCCACGAAGTTTCCAAGATCGAGCTGCTCGAGTATGATAAACTCGCGGAGATGGCAGATCAAAAGGCAATCGCCGAGTTTCGCGCAAGGGGCATGAATCCGGATCACCCGCACCAGCAGGGCACGGCGCAGAATCCGGACATCTACTT
>CAZQDA010000118.1:2883-6884 GCA_964592155.1 uncultured Christensenella sp. | reverse complement strand
GCGGAACAGGAAGTTGGTCAGCCTGAACAGCAGGTATTGCACCAGAAAGACGCCGATGAAGAGGGCGGCGCGTTTTGCCACCTGTAGGAGGTTGTTCTCCTTTTTCAGCTCTTTTATTTTCTGTGTGATGATGGGGACGTATTGCTCGGCAAGCTTTTGCCGGGTGGTGTTCTGCCAGAGTCCGTCCTGGTCGGTGATGCTGGCGATCACCTTGTCGCCGTACATGATGTCGGTGTAGTACTCGGAGTCGAGCGTGTAGACCGAGTCGATGCGCAGGCGGTGGTCGCTGCCGATCGCCAGTATCTTCTCGTCGATCATCCCGGCGCGGTCGAGGGGGGAGAGTCCGCCCCGCTTGGCATAGAGGAGGAAGAGGGTGTCACCGTCTACCAGGACCGGGACGCCCGGCGTGATTGCGCGCAGCGAGTCGATGCGTTGGCGCTGTTCCGCGCGCTTGAGCGAGTCGGCGGTCTGGTTCATATTGCGGGCATCGTCGAGCTCCGAGCGCAGGAGGATCTCGTTCAGTTTCATCTCCTGAAGCAGCAACTCCGCCTCCTGGAGGCGGATGGAGTCACGCCGGTAGCGCTCGTCGGCCGAAGGGGTCTCTTCGGTTAGGGAAACTGCCGTGTCCGGTTGTTCGATGGCGGATTGGATCAGCTTTCCGGCTTTCTCGATCAGTTGCGCCTCAGCGGGAGCCGGCATAGCGAGGATGCCGGCGATGAAAAGGATAAATACGGTTAATTGTTTCATATCAAACAGGATGTTGTTGGGTTGTTGTTTTATTTACCACCGGCGGGAAGGTAGTCGAGCCAGTATTTCGCCATCGTCTTGCGCAGGTGCAGGGAGGTGCCGGGGCGTTCGTAGATGCCGTGGCTGCGCATCGGGTAGCTTACCTGGTGGAAGAGCTTGCCGTGTTTGACCAGTTCGTCGATCTGCATCTCGCAATTCTGGTAATGGACGTTATCGTCCCCGGTCCCGTGGATCAGGAGGAGGTTGCCTTTCAGACCGGCAGTGTAGGTGATGGGCGAGCCTTTGCGATAGCCGTCGGGGTTCTCCTGCGGGGTGTTCATGTAGCGTTCCTGGTAGATGGTGTCGTAGGTGCGCTGGTCGGCGACGAAGGCGATGGCGATGCCGGTCAGGAATACGTCGGGGTAGCGGAACATGCAGTTGAGCGTCTGGCTGCCTCCGCCGCTCCATCCGGTGATGCCGATACGGGTGAGGTCGATGAAGGGGTAGCGGCGTGCCAGGTCCTGGATGCCGCGTGCCTGGTCTTCGGCGGCAAAGGTGCCGACTTCGCCGTAGATGCATTTCCGCCACTCGCGGCCGCGGGGTGCATTGGCGCCGCGGTTCTCGATGCTGACGATGATGTAGCCCTGGTTTGCCATAAACTGATTCCAGAGGTCACCGCCGCCCCATACGTCCTGCACGGTCGAGCCTGCCGGTTCTCCATAGACGTCGATGATGACGGGATACTTCTTTGCCGGGTCGAAGCCGACGGGTTTGATCATCCAGGCATCCAGTTCGAGGTTGCCCGATGTGACTTTCACGAACTCCTTCGGGTTCAGCCCCAGCGCTTCGTATTGTTCGCGTGCCTTGGCATTCGTTTCGAGCATCCGGACGGATTTGTGATCGGGGAAGGAGAGCATGTCGATCACCGGGGGGGTGACGGAGTTGCTGAACGTATGGACGGCCCATTTGCCTGTCGGCGACATGTGGTAGCGGTGCTGTCCGGGCTGGTCTGCCGGGCTGAGTCGTTTGGCTTCGCCCTTTCCGAATAGCTTGGCGGCGTAGAGGTAGCGTTGTGTGAAATTGTCCGGTGAGGCGATGAAGTAGGTGATGCCGTTTTGCAGGTCGGTCCCGACGGGCGAGATGTAGTCGAAGTTTCCCTTCGTGATCAGCTGTATCTCTTTCCCGTCACGGCTGATGCGGTAGAGGTGGCGATAGCCGTCGCGTTCGCTCTCCCAGGTGAACCAGGTGTTGTTTTTGAGCCATTCGATGTGGTCGTTCGTGTCCAGCCAGGCGGCATCGGTGTCGGTGAAGATGTTCGTAGGGGTAGGGGTGCCGAGGGTGGCGATCCAGACCTTATTGGTATTCTGCTGCCGGTTCAACTGCTGGATGAAGAGTTCCCGGCTTCCGGGGATGAACTCCATGCGGGGGAGGTAGTTGTTGCGGGGATCACCCGGTATGTCGATCCAGGTGGTCGCGCCTCCTGTTGCTGCGATGTAGCCCACTTTGACTGCCGAGTTGCTCGTTCCTGCCTTCGGATAGGGGAAGTGCAGCAGGGTGGGGTAGATGGAATCGACGTTGTTGATGATGTCGAAGACGCCGGTTCCTTCGGTGTCGCTCTGCCAGTAGGCGATGGTGTTGCCGTCGGGGCTCCAGCGGAAGCCGTCGCGGCAGGCAAACTCCTCTTCGTATACCCAGTCGAAGGTCCCGTTCACGATCGTCGGACTGCCGTCGTGTGTCAGTTGTGTGATGACACCGGAGGCGATCTCCTCTACATATATATTATTGTTGCTGACGTACCCCACGCGCGAGCCGTCGGGCGAGAACTTGGCGAACATCAGCGAGGAGGCGGGCAGTCCCTTTCCCAAGCGGCGGAAGGTGCCGTCTTGCAGCGTCAGGACCCAGTAGTCGCCGCGTGTGTCATAACGCCAGACGCGTTGCGTATTGGTATAGACCAATACCTTGCCGTTGTCATCGCTCCAGGAGAGGCTGCGGATCGGAACCTGCTTGCCGCTCTCCTTGTCGACGAAGCGGGAGGCGGGGATGATGACTTCCCGTTTGTTGTCTTTGGCGCGGTAGGCGACGATGTCTGTTCCGCCGTTCTCCTGATTGGGCTCCGTCCGGGTGAACCGTTCTCCGTCTTTCAGCCAGTTCATGGCGCCGGTTCCGCGGGTATTGATCACCTGTCCGCTGAGGATGTTTTCGAGGCTGAGTCCGGTCTTTGTGCCGTTGTTGGCAAATGGATTGCCGTCGTTGTCGGTCCGGTTCTCCCACGGCATGATTTGTGCGACGGCGAGATGGCCTGCAAAGAGCAGGCATGCGAGTGAAAGGATAACGCTGTTTCGTTTCATGTATGTCTCTTTTTATTGTTTTCCGAATGCAAATAACGGAATGTTTTGTGAGATGAACAACAGAATGCCCCAAATTCAAAAAAACAGTGGGTGTGTCAAAAGCCTCTTTGACACACCCACTGATGGCAACAGCCGCGCGTTGCGGGCCGGTCAGATTTCATCCGGTCGGTCCAGACCTCCCGGATTTTCGGGTTTCGGGTTCGGCTTTTGATCCCCCTTGCCGGTGCTGCCGCCCTTGCCGGCGCCGATTCGTAGCGAAACGGATACGCGGTAGTGGTCGATGCGCGTGTTCCAGCGGGTGATGAGGTCGGCATAGAGTGAGTCGCCCTTGATGAGTGCCAAGGCATTGATCTGTTCCACCACTTTGCGGTACGCATTGTCGTTGTCCAGACGCAATTTTTTCACATTTCCGGCAGCATCCTTGTCGCGCTGCTCCGTGTTGCGCTCGTCGGCAAGCTTTGCACAGCGCTCGTTCGCCTCTTCCAGCGGCTCGAGCCACTCTGTCAGTCCGAGCAGTTCCATGTCCTGTTCGCATTTTGCGGTACTCATTTCCTGGATGTAATTGCGGATACGCCCCGTCTCGTCATCGAATCCTGCGCTATTGCTTCCCTTGTAGGCACCGTAGACAATCGCGAGGCGGTCGGCAGCCGCCTTCTTTTCTTTGTTAAAATGCCGTTGAGCCGTCCGGATTTGTTCGTTGATACCGACAAAGTAGTTGTCGCGCTCGAAATCCGCCTGCGTCATCTCGGCGGTCAGATTACTTTTCATGATTTTCATGATTCCCTCGTCTTCTGCCTGAAGCGTCTTCTGAAAGGCTTCAAAAGCGGCTGTAATATCCAGCTTGGAAGCCCCTTTTTCCAATACCAGGGCATTAAACTCCTGACCCGACGTCAGATGTTGGTTGTTTAAAAGCAACGATCTGTTAAA
>CAZQDA010000118.1:0-2783 GCA_964592155.1 uncultured Christensenella sp. | reverse complement strand
AGGGGTAGAAATTTCTTTTTCGCTATAATTTGCTCGTAAAGATAGTTTTATTCTTTCGTTTGTAGGTGAAAAAGAAGTAAAAAGAGAGAAAGAATCAGAAAAAGTTTTTGTATGTTTGGAAAAAATAAATTTCTTTTAATAGTTGAGGTCGATTTTTCTAAAAAAAACAAGAAAAGCTATGTTTGAAAACATAAAAAAATGGTTGGGGATTACAGAAGCTACACCTGAGCAGCCAAATGAAGAGAAGCCGAATGAAGAGAAGCCGAAAAGCGACATTATTTATTTCGCGCTGGATAAGTCGAAGAAAGAGGATTCGGAAAGCGACGTTATTTATTTAGCGCCGAGGGCTTATCAACTTGTGATCTCTTATAGGAAATGGATTGAAAACTACAAAGCAACCCTCAAGGCTCATGAAAATGAGATTGAACTGCTGAAAAAGAAAAATGCAGAGCTGAAGAACGACAAGGCGAATTCCGAACAGAAAATCACCCTACTGGGAAAGACCAGAGAGATGCTGAAGAAATCGATACAGACCGAATCGGAGATGCAGGCTGAAATGCTGAAAGCTGAACTGGAAAAGGAAAAAAGGAAAAGCATCGAACTGAATTTGAAGCTGAAGCAGGAGAGGCGAACCACCATTCGACTCAAAGAAAAGAACAATATCATGAAACAAAGAGTCGATGCCATCGAGGATTTGCAGATTAACGAAACAAGGACGGTGCACATCTACGATCGCCTGCTTCAGTTTGAAGCCTTGGTGAATAAAAAATTGGGAACAACCACTCCCATCGAGGTCCTGGCAAGTCAATATAGTACATTCGCAGAACAACTCAATGAGAAAGAACGCGTACTCGACCGGCTCGAAAGCGAACTGCATTACACATCGAAGATCATAGATCGAAAACAAAGCAGACTGGAGGAGGAGAAGCAAGCATTAGAAGAATGCGAGGTCGCCTTGGAAGCGCTATACCCGCATCGGGGATGGTTCAATTTTGATGATGAGGGCCATATAAAAAAGGCAAAATCACTCAACAAACTCTGTCGGGAGCTGAATCGTATATACGAGGAACATGACATGCAGAAATTACTGGAGGAGGAATTTCTCTATGCGCAAAAACGGCAGGAACTCCTCCTGGCAAACGAACAACTGAAGAAAGATAGACAATTGTTCGCCCGTGAAAAATCCAATTTAATCAACGAACGCAACAAGCTGTATGAATATAATATCGAAGTGCAGCGTCAGCTCTGTGAAGAGATAGAGGAAAATGGCCACCTCCTTTTTGTGGTCCGCTCTTTCAAAAAGATTTCGCCTCTTTATGCCCAAATAGTCTCCCGGATCGTCAAACAGCTGAAAACACCCAAGCAGCAACGAATCGTGAGCCGCTACCTCGCAGGAGACAGCGTCCGCGAGATTGCCCGGGATGAACAGGCTGAGCCGGATGCCATCCTGGCTGTCATGAACGGCGCCGTTGCGAGCCTGAAAAAAGGGGCGCTGTAGATCGCAAACGAGGAGACCGCGACCGACTGATCCGACCTTTTATCTATCCCTCCATGCAGCCTTTTTTTCTTTTTTATCATCTGTATGAGGGAGAGAAAAAATAAAAGTGAGTACAAACAAGAAAAGTAGACATTTAGAAATGAAGAAATCGATGTATGCAGCGGCGTGTCTGCTGTTGATGACAACGGCAGTTTTCACCTCCTGCGCCAAGGATGAAGAGGAAGAGTTAGATTTTACACCCGAGCAGATCGCGTATTTTGAGAAGAACCGCGATTATATCCGCGAAAAGAAAACCGAGAAAGATGAAGAAGGCAACCTGAAGTATACGCCGATCGGCATGGCGTATGGCGATACTGTCTTGTATCGCGTCATCAGCAGGAAAGGGGAGGAATCCAAAACACCCACCAGCCAGACAAAAATATTCATGACCTTGAAAGGGGACCTGATCGACGGTCATAACTTCCAGAAAGAAGACACGATGACCTTCAGACCTGCCCAGCTGATTACCGGAGTCGCCGTCTCCTTGCTCGAAAGCACTGTCGGCGAAACCTGCGAAGCCATTGTCCCCGCCAGCCTGGGCTATGGATACCGGAACAACGGAGCCATCCCTGCCGGCTCCACCTTGGTCTTCACCTACACGGTCAACGCCTATAGGTAAAAAAGAAAAGAGGATACTGTGCCGGAGCGTGGGTATCCTCTTTTTTTTATTTAGGTTTATCTCCATTACTTAGGGTAGTCCAACTTCCCGAATTATCTATATTCCAATTCACAGGTATAGGATAACCAAAACGTGGAGGAATATTTTCGTTTACTCTTTCAAACTCCTGATCTTCTAAGTTTAATTCATCGAGTGTTTTCATTATAATCCTTTGTTTATTAATTCATATTTCAAATAACTGTTATTAGCATAGTGGAGATTTAAGCATCCGTCGACATATTCCCATGTATTTATTGCCGGCAATATATCACGCATATATCGATTGCCAAATTCTGACTCTATAATTTCTGTTGTGCGTTCTATTTGTAAATGAATGGAATTCGTGTCATCGGTTGTGTATGTACCTTCTATTGTATTGGTTGAAGAAAAACCTCCAAGCTTTCCGTTCTTTTTGAAAGGACCATCTCCTTCGAAAGAAAATGTAAATATCTTAGACGTTTTGTTATGGCTTAGTTCTTCGATGTTACTAATTACATTGCCATTCTCGATGACTTTTATCAGTTTCCAGCAAACATCCTCTCCGGTAATTTTATTTGACCTTTCTGTTTCTGCTGAATCGCTACAGCC